>CAYPWB010000655.1:0-2933 GCA_964414315.1 uncultured Planctomycetaceae bacterium
GCTGCCCCGCCCGATTTCCCAGCGGTTACGGAAGAGAAACCGGGACGAGGACGAAGGCCAAACCAGGCGAAAACCAGACAAAGCGAACACCCCAGTGGGTTCCCCCGGGGCGAACCGGTGGGCTTCTGCGGGGCGGGTACTGGCAGGGGCGTTGGCAACTGCTGCCAGTCGGCGGTATACTTGGGGAAAGGAACCGTTTAGGAGTCGTACCATGCCAACTGCACTCGTCGTCACCGACTCGGCCGGGCAATTCGTTCGCCTGCCTGCCGAAATCCATCTTGAATCTGGGGAGGTCTTCGTAAGCCAGCTCGGGCATTCGGTCGTCCTGGTTCCCAAAGGTGCCGGTTCCTGGCAACCGCTCCTGGATAGTCTCGATCAGTTCTCCGACGACTATATGGAAGACCGCGCACAGCCGGTGCCCAACGACGCGAGGTGCTGTTCGAGTGAACGGCAAGATACGAGCCGATCTTGAGCGACGCGGGACTGGGGCCCCTGGGCCGTCCCGACGCGCCGGTGGCGACGCGGCCTGAGACTTGCTAGAATGGTATCGGAGCGTGAAGTGGCGAGGGGTTCCCCTAGGCGCGCCAGGGTGGTCGATGAACGTTTATTTGGATGTTTCGTGTCTAAACCGGCCGTTTGACGATCAGTCCCAGCCACGCATTCGGCTGGAAGCCGAAGCGGTAACGATCATCTTGGGACGAATGGACGCGGGAATGTGGCGGCAGGTGTCTTCCCGGATGGCGGAGCTTGAACTTGAGGCAATCGCCGACCAAACTCGGAAGAGGCGAGTGCTTCTTTTGCTTCCGAAGGAGAGGATAGACTTGTCGTCCCCCATTTTCGATCGGGCGAGGGAGTTGGTCGCTCGCGGCCTCCATGCAGCAGATGCGATCCATGTAGCGGCGGCGGAAGCTACGGCCGCCGATGTGTTGCTGACGTGCGACGACCGCCTGTTGCGGCAATGCAGCCGGATCGCCGATGTGTTGACGGTGGAAGTGCACAATCCCCTGCAATGGCTTCAGGAGCAAGACAATGCAACGAACGCTCGATGAGGTGCGCCGGGACGGGTTCGAGGCGTTGCGGCAACATCTTGGCAAAGCAGACATGATCCGCTTCTTGCAGCAATTCGAGACCGGGTGCGGAGACTACTCCACCGAACGGCATCAATGGGTGGACCATATCAGTCTCGATGAAATCCGTAGAAAACTGGCTCATCCCCCGGTCGGGCCGTAGCCGCTACTGGGCTGCTGGCCGCAGGACACGCGCTGGGCGTGCGGCGAGCCAAGCCTCGGTTTTGCACACGTCGAACGCCTGCCGCTGTTCGAGATAACTCAGGAAATAAGGCAGGCTGCCCAGCGCCCGGCGGGTGCGGCCCCAAGTGAGCGCGGTTAGCGGCGGCAGGACGCGCCGGAACCAACCCAGCGGCACATGACGCAAACGCGGGAGCTTCCGGCCGGCGGCGGAGGCCTCGCGGCGAAGCTGCTCGACCAGGTCGTCGAACCGCGCGGCCCGCTCGGGCCCGGCGCACGGGTGAAAGACTCGGCCGACGGTGGCCGGGTCGGTGGCGGCAAGGTAGATGGCCCGGGCCACGTGGTCGACCGGCACCAGGTCCAAGGTGGCGTCGCCGAACTCGGGCACGAAGCCGAAGGTCCGCTCGCCGGTGAGCCACCGGGCAAGGTAGTAGAACACCTGCTTGCGGTACACCCGGCCCGTGTCGCTCCGCTCGACGACCATGCTGGGCCGGTGCACCGTGACGGGCAGGCCCGCGGCCAGTTCCTCGAACAGGTACGCCTCCATTTCGGCCTTGGCCTGCTCGTAGGTGTTGTGGAACGCGCGCGGCTCGGTGAGCGGCCGCTCGGGGATCAGGCCCGGCATCCGCCCGGCCACGCCGATGGTGCTCACCGCGTCGAACTTCCGCAACGGCCCGGCCGCCTGGCACGCCCGGGCCAGGCGGACCAGGTTCCGCGCCGGCTCGACCGCATGGTGCCGGGCTTCCTCGAGCGACCGGTCGAGCCGCACGTTGCCCGCGCTGTGGACGATGTGCGTCACCTCGCCGGCCAGCCGGGCGTACGTCGCCTCGTCGAGCCCGAGCCGCTGATCGCACACGTCGCCCGCCAGCGGCGCGATGCGGCCGCGTCGTGCTCCCAGTAACGGTAGAGTTCGGCTACGCGCTCCTGCAAGTGCTCCGGCCCGCTCGCGCGCAGCAGCAGACGCACATGGAACCGACCGTCCTCGACGAACCACGGCACCAGTTCGCTGCCGATGACGCCCGTGGCGCCGGTGATCAGAACGCAGTGCATGGTTTTGCCAGGGGGTTAGGTCGAGGGTGACGTTCCTACGGGATGAACCCCGGAGCTGCGGGCTGGTTGTGCGGATTGCACGTAGGCGGCGTGGCCAGCGCCTGGGGGCCAACCGATCCTCATTGGAGAGGCAGGTAACGCACTTGTCCTTGCCACTCGCCGTCCAGACTGAACTCGGCCAACAACACGATTTCCTCAATCACAACGCCCATGGGCAGAGGCCGTCCGACTTCGAAGACTCCGTGCATCGGCTTTCCCTCCCGGACTCGGTCATCGGCATCACGGGGCATCGTGGCCACGTCGTGTGTCAGGACAGCCCGCCCGAAGCGCGCCGCCCACTCGAGGATGGACGGATCATCAGCCGTAGAGAGCCCGATGTCTTGCACGCGCACGATGTCTATCGCCGGGTTGCAGCGGCGGATGCCCCGCACAATGTTGTTGTTGAAATGCTCGTCCGCAACGAACGGGAGCACGGTCGCTACCCCCGGCGACGGCGAGCCAGGAGGCGATCGCGGGCCCCGAGCGGGTCGAACCGCGCCTCGTTCTCCCGCCGGACCGCCTCGGCGTGCCGACGGCGCGAATGCAGGTACATTTCGACCTGCTCGGGGTGCCGGAGCACATCGCCGATGGCCGAAT
>CAYPWB010000656.1:0-2932 GCA_964414315.1 uncultured Planctomycetaceae bacterium
AGGCCCCTGTTTCTTCACGTGTTCGCCGAAAACAGGGGCCTCACGGCCCCCGCTCGCCAGTTGGGTCACGGGAAGGGGACAGTCCCAATTTCGCGGCGGAAACGCTGACCGATTGGGCGAATCGGCCGCTGTGCCGCGAAATTCGGGACAGTCCCCATGTCAGTTCTTGCAAAGAACCTCGTCCAGGTTCAGTACGGTATTGGCCACGACGGTCCACGCGGCCAGCTCGGCCGGGTCCAGGTTGGCGTCGGGCGGCAGTTCGCCGACGGCAATCAAACGCTTCGCCGCGTCGAGGTCCTGCCGGTATACTTCGAGCTGGCTTTGGTACAGCCCGACCAGTTCCTCGCGCTCCGCGGCATCCGGCCGGCGGAGTACGGCGCGGCGGAAAAGGGCCGCGGCGCGGGCCTCCGGCGGGCCGTCCACCTCCTGCATCGTCCGCTCGGCCAGCGCGCGGGCGCACTCGACATACTGCGGATCGTTCAGCAGCAGAAGCGCTTGCAGCGGCGTATTCGTCCGCTCGCGACGCACGGTGCAGGCCTCGCGCGTGGGCGCGTCGAACGTGCTCAATTGCGGCGGCGGGGCCGTGCGCTTGAAGAACGTGTACAGCGTTCGCCGATGGACCTTCTCCGGACCCCGGTCGGGGGTGAACTTCACCGTGTCCGAGCCGACGTAGCCGACCGCCTCCCACAACCCTTTCGGCTGCGGCGGCTTGACCCCCGGCCCGCCCATCTTCTCGACCAGCAGCCCGCCAACGACCAGCGCCTGGTCGCGCAGCATCTCGGCGTCGAGGCGGAAGCGCGGCCCGCGGGCGAGGAGCCGATTGTCGGGATCGCGTGCCAGCAAGTCCGGCGAAACGGCCGACGTCTGGCGGTAGGCGGCCGACGTGACCAGTTGCCGCATCAGCCGCTTCATGTCCCAGCCGTTCTCGCGGAAATCGACGGCCAGCCAGTCGAGCAGCTTCGGGTGGCTGGGCGGCTCGCCCTGGGAACCGAAGTCTTCGGCCGTCTTCACAATGCCCGTGCCGAACACCTGCTGCCAGAACCGGTTGACCGTAACGCGGGCGGTGAGCGGATGGCCCGGGTCGAGCAGCCATTGGGCGAAGCCGAGGCGGTTCTTCGGCATGCCGTCTCGCATGGGCGGCAGGAACGCGGGGGTCGCCCGCTCCACCGGATCTTTCGGCTGGTCGTACTCGCCCCGCTCGAGGATAAACGCCGGCTTCGGCTTGCTCCGCTCGCGGAATACCAGCGTGGTGGGAATTTGCTTTTCCAGCGCGTCGAGTTCCTGCCGCAGCGCATCGCGGCGCTTCTGGAGCGGTTCGATGACCGGTCGGGCGCCGGCGTACACGTTCTCAATGAAATACTCGCGGACCTTCTGCCGCTGCGCGTCGTTGCGCTCGCCGGGTTCGAGGCGGATGATGCCCAGAATGTCCTTCGGGAGCTTCGAGTCCTCCGCCTTCCGCTGTTGCTCCTCCCAAGCCAGCAGCGAGCGGTGCTCGACTGGTTGGGGCTCCTTTGCGCCTTCGTTCGGCGTTTCCTCGACCGTTTCGGCTACCGGTTCCTCGTACTCGACGGCCGCCACGGCGTCGCGAATCGCCTGCTCGGCCTCGGCCAACTGTTCGCCCAGCGACTGGCGCCGCTCGACCTGCTCGGCCGACGGCACCTGCACGACCGGAGCGTGGTCCTTGCGGTTGCCGTCCATCGGCCCGCCGTCGATGCTGTTGAAGAAGGCGAACATCGAGTAGTAGTCGGCCGCGGTCAGAGGGTCGTACATGTGGTCGTGGCAGCGGGTGCAGTCCATGCTGAGGCCCATGAACACGGTGCCGGTCGTCGCCACGCGGTCGGCCACGTTGCGCACGAACACTTCTTCGACGATCGCGCCGCCCTCGTTCGTCGTTACGTTGCACCGGTTGAAGCCCGTAGCGAGGAGCATTTCGAGCGACGGGTCGTCGAGCAGGTCGCCGGCAAGCTGCCAGGTGGCGAACTCGTCGAACGGCATGTTCCGGTTCATCGCCTCAACGACCCAATCGCGGTAGGGCCACATCTCGCGGTAATTGTCCAGATGCAGGCCGTGCGTGTCGCCGTAGCGGGCGGCGTCGAGCCAGAACCGGGCCATGTGCTCGCCGTAGCGCGGCGAGGCCAGGAGCCGGTCGACCACCTTCTCGTACGCGTCGGGCGAATCGTCGGCCAGGAAGGCGTCGGCCTCCTCCGGCGTGGGCGGCAGCCCGGTCAGGTCGAACGTTACGCGGCGCAGCAGCGTGGCGCGGTCGGCCTCGGGCGACGGCCGCAGCCCCTCGGCCTCCAGCCGGGCCAGAACGAACCGGTCGATCTCGTTCCGCGGCCAGGCGGCGTCCTCCACCTCGGGAAGCGGCGGGCGTGCAGGCACCACGAACGACCAGTGCTCGTCCCACGTCGCGCCCTGTTCGATCCAACGGCGGAACAGGTCGATCTGCTCCGGCGTCAGGGTGCGGCCCGAGTTCTCCGGCGGCATGCGCATGTCGGGATCGTCGGAACCGACGCGTACGAAAAGCTCGCTCTCGTCGGGTTTGCCCGGCACGACGGCCACCAGCCCCGAGTACTCGTTCTCGGCAAACACGTTCCCCTTCAGGTCGAGCCGCAATTCGGCCTCGCGGCTTTCCTCATTCGGCCCATGGCACTTGTAGCAGATGTCGGACAGGATCGGCCGGACGTCGAGTTGATAGTCGACCCGGGGCGCGTCGGGCGCAACGCCAAGCGACATGGACAAACCCAACAACCCAGCCACGACGCCGCAAACGCCGGCTACCGTAAGACGCAACATGGGATCCTCGCCTGCAATGGGGAGTCTTGGAGCTTGGTAACGCTTGACATTCTATCCAATACAGACTCGCAGGGCCAGAAAAAATTTGCTCCATCGTGCCGTCGGGCGCACAACACACCTTGCGTTTATGCCAGAT
>CAYPWB010000657.1:0-2925 GCA_964414315.1 uncultured Planctomycetaceae bacterium
TGGCCTTGGCTTCGAGCGGAAGCTCGCATTGGTTGGCGGCCCTGCCGCCCTGTGGGTACAGCCGGTTGGAGTTCACGCTTCAGCGTGCCGTCGTGGGAAAACGGGACAGGTCCAATTTGCCGGAACGGCCCTTCGGGTGCTTCGCACGAATTGGACCTGTCCCGTTTTCCCCGTGAACCGCAACCGCTCTACACTTCAAGGAACTCGTCGATCGCCTCGCGCATGACGGTGCGGTCGGGGTCGGTGCCGGTCCATTGCGCGATGGCTTCGGCTACCTGTTCGACGTACATGCCGAGACCCTCGATGGTCGGGCAGCCGTGTTCGGCGGCCTCGCGGAGGAACTGGGTGTCGGGCGGGTCGGCCGTCATGTCGGCCACGATCGTCTCTTTGCCAAGCGATTCGATGCGAAGCGGCACACGTCCGTTCGGGTCTTCGCGGCCGATCGTGGTGGCATGCACAAGGATGTCGGTTTCGGGCGGCAGTTCCAGCTCGCCTTCCCAAGGAAGGGCCAGGGCTTCGAGTTCGAACTTCGCCCGGAGCAACTCGGCCAGCTCGCCGGCCCGCTCCACGTTGCGGCCGTAAATCGCGATTTGGGCGGGCCGGCACCGGGCAAGCTCGCAGGCCGCCGCCCGGGCCGCCCGGCCGGTTCCCAGGATGGCGATGCGTCGCTCGGCCGGGTCCATGACGCGGCGCAGCGCCGCGACGAGCCCCCGCCCCTCGAAGTTCTCGCCCACCAGCGCATCGCCTTCCCGGTAGATGACGTTCACCGCGCCGACCAGCTCGGCCGTTTCACCGCAACGGTCCAGAAGCGGGAGCACGGCCTCCTTGTGCGGATAGGAGACGTGCCCGCCGATGAACCCCATCGCCTGCACCCCCCGAATGGCGTCAGCCAACCCCTCCGGCTGAACTTCGACCGTGTGGTACACCCAGTCGAGGTCGTGGTGCTCGAAAGCCTGCTCGACCATGAACTCGGTGGGGTTGCCGCCGGGCCGATCGGAAAGCAACACAAGGATGGGCTGAACGGATTGGCTGGTCACGGGGAGGTTCCAACAAGCAATTCGGAGGGGGGTTGCCGACCGCCAGACTCCTATTCTAGCGCGGCTAAACTCAGAACGCAATGTACCGTACAAGTTCCATTTTCCCGCTCGGCGCCCCTTCCGCTTTCGGGTGCCAGACTGCTTTGCCCGGCGCGGCACAACAGCGTGGGCCGCCCACAGCGAAACGGACGCTGCCTGGGGGGCGGTGACGGGGTCAGTGGGTCGCAAAATACGTGGCGATTGCGCAAAAAGGTGGTTGTGTTCCGTCGCGTTTGCGGTGACAATGAACGTTGCTCATGAAGGACAGGAGGGTTACGATGCGAGTCTCATCTACAAATCGTGCGGCGGGGGTATCCTGGACCACCGTTTTGCGGCGTCGGAGCGGTTTTACGCTGGTCGAACTGCTCGTGGTCATCACGATCATCGGTATCCTCATTTCCCTGCTGCTGCCGGCGGTGCAGAGCGCGCGCGAGGCGGCGCGGCGCATGCAGTGCAGCAACCATTTGAAACAGCTTGGCCTGGCCCTGCACAACTACCATGCGGCTCACGCGGAGTTGCCGTTCGCCACGCCGTTCGACAACAGTTCGGGTTCCAGCCCCTGGCCGGGCGGCACCTGGGTGGCGATGCTCCTGCCGTACCTGGAGCAAACCGCCCTGTACGACCAGTTCGATTTCAACAAGCCGATGAACCATGCCGACAACGCCGCGGCCGTGCAGGTGGTGGTGCCCGGCATGGTCTGTCCGACCGATCCGGCGGGCTCGCAGCCGATCCTCGACGACCGCGGGAACCTGAGCAACACGAACCCGGCCGTTTCGCTGGGGATGTGGTACTCGGCGTCGATGGGGCCGACCCACCCCGATGCCTGCCCTTTCTGCCCGGAGCCCAGGCCCAGCTACTGCTGCCAGGGGAACAATTACGGATCGCGGAGCCCCGACAACAACTCGGTGGGCATGTTCGGGCGCTACCCGGCCGGGGTACGTTTCGCCGACGTTCGCGACGGGCTTTCCAACACCCTCATGTTAGGCGAAACCCTGCCCGCTCAGTGCGTGTACATCGGCGCGTATTGCGTCAATTTTCCCGTCTCCAGTACGAGCATCCCGCTGAACACGTTTGAGGTGTGCGACCAGGCCGGGGGAATTCACTACCGAGCGTGCGGTTTCAAGAGCCTTCATCCGGGCGGGGCCATGTTCGCCCTCGCCGACGGGAGCGTCCAGTTCCTTAGCGAGGCGATCGACTACAGGTTGTTCAACGAGTTGGGCACCCGGGCCGGCGGCGAAGTGGCAAGCCTGCCGTGAACTTGGGACAGGCTTCCAGCCTGTCGTTTCCGGCAACCTACCTGGAAGCCGCTTCGATTGCTCAGCGGCGTTGTGCCGGCTTGCCACTCGCGCACCCGCCCGACGAACCGGCCGGGATCGAATTCGTACCGTCCAGCCAAGCACTTAGGAGACCAAGCGTTGCAAACAAGGTTGCGGCAGGCAGCGATTCTCATTGCGGTACTCGCACTGGCAGGCGGCTGCGGGCCGCAGCGCCCGGAAACGGTCGCCGTGCGCGGCCGGATTCTGTTCGACGGCAGCCCGCCGCCGAAGCCCGGGATGATCTACTTCGCGCCGGTCGAACCCGCCGAGGGCTTTCCCGGCCGGCCGGGCCGGGCCGAGTTCGACACGGAGGGATACTTCGAGACCACCAGCTTCGAAGGGCCCGACGGACTCGTTCCCGGCCGATACCGCGTGGGGGTCGACTGTTGGGATCGGCCGCCGCGCGCCGAGGGGCCGCCGGCCCGAAGCCTCGTGCCCCCGCCCTACCGCGAACCGGCCTCCAGTCCGCTGGAACTGGTCATCGAGTCGGGAACAAGGTCGATGACCGTCGAGTGGGATCTGAAGTCGAACCC
>CAYPWB010000658.1:0-2925 GCA_964414315.1 uncultured Planctomycetaceae bacterium
GGATATCCAGGACCGCCCGGTAGCCATTACCAACCTGGAAAGCCAGACGATGAGCGTGGTCTATGGCGTGGGCGATATCGTCAAGTGCGTGACGCGGTTCGACGGCACGACCGTGAGCAACAGTTACGACTCGTCGGCGCGGCTGACCGGCGTGAGCTGGCCGGATGCGAGCACGACGTTCACGTACTACGATAACGCGCTGCTACGCAGTGTCGCCAACGAGGCCGGTACTGTCAGCAATGCGTTTGATGAAGCGAACCGGCTTACCGCCGTTGCTTCCGCCCTCTCCGTCTCGTCCGTGGTTGACTACACGCTGGACGGCATCGGCAACGCCACGAACGTTCTGGTGAGCGTTGGTGGTTCGGGGATCTTGACGAATGCCTACACCTTCGATGAGGCGGAACGCATGTGTGAGATAGAGGGCGCGGGCGGCACGTTCGCGTTCTCGTACGGGCAGTACAACGGTCTTGTCGCTGAGATGAGCAACACGACAAGCGGCGTCCGCGCCGAGTACGCGTTTGATGATCTCGACCGGCTGACGAACATCGTCTGGCACAACAGCACCAACGGCGTCCTGCGCAGCTTCGCGTACGGCTACAACAGCGCCGGGATGATTACGAACGTGACGAGGGAAGCCGGCGGCTGGACGGCGTACGCGTACGACAGTCTCGACAGGTTGACAGCCGAGACGGTCCATACTTCCGGCGGCGCAGTCAGCAACGCGTATGCCTGGAAGTACGACTTGGCGGGAAACCGTACGCAGGCGGTTGTGAACGCCGCCACTACCAGCTACACGCTTGGCGTCGGGAATCGACTCTCCAGTTTCGGGGCAAGTGGAACGGTCTTGCACAACGATGCGGGGAACGTCACGAACATTGTGTACAACGACGGGCGCGAACTCGATCTAGAATGGAACAGCCGCCGCCAGCTCACCGCCGTTCATGCGAACGGTACGCTGGCCGAGAGCTATACCTACGGGCCACTGGGTCGGCGCGTGAGCATCTCCGACGGTGTGACGACCAACTGGCTGATTTACGATGGTTCGCACGTCGTCGCGGAGATCGACGAAGACAGCAACCTCGTGCGCTCCTATACCCACGGCAGCGGAATCGATAATCTTCTGTCGATGACCGTTCACACAGGAGCCGTGGTAACGACCTACTCTGCGCTGACCGATCATCTCCGCACAATTCACGCATGGGCCGACGAGAATGGTGATATCGTCGAACAATACGAATACACAGCGTGGGGCGAGGTCAGCGTTTTCGATCAATCGGGGCAACCCTTGAACAGGTCTACTATTGGAAATCGGTTCACTTTCCAAGGCCGTGAAATCTCCTGGGCTACGGGCCTGATACATTTCCGCGCAAGGAGCTACGATCCGCACCTCGGCAGATGGCTCAGTCCTGATCCAATCGGGATCAGCGGAGGGCTGAATCAAAGAGTATTTGTCGACAACCTGCCAACTATGATGCGGGATCCATTTGGTCTCTGGAATTTGTGGAATCCTGCGACATGGGGCGTTGCCAATGGTGTTGGCTGGACTTGGCGTGATTCGCTGAACATTCGTCACGAGTCCGCTGGTTGGAGCGGTGCATGGGAAGGCACTAAGGGTGGTGCCGCAGCGTGGGCAGACGGGGTCATTCCTTTTGCGGATCCGTTCCAAGATGTTTATGCCGACGAATGCGGCATCGTGTCAGGAGACTACAAGGCCAGTCAGTTCTTTGGTGGTGTCTCTCGGGATGCGTTGCTCATTGCGGCTGGTAGTGGCCTTGCTTCGCGTTCTTCCTCAACCCTAGCCAACAGCAAGTGGGTTGGCAAAGGCAGCCGCCTGTTCGGGCGTGGCGGTCGCTTTGGTCATAAGGGCGTTCTGAATCAAGGCCGTATTCGAACCGGGTGGGGCTGGAAAGGTGGCAGGACTACGGGCCGAGATGTATTTCGCACGAGCTGGTCGACAAAAGGGAGTCGTTCTTACTGGAATCATCTTGATTGGTTCTAAGGCGCAGATGTATTGCTGATGAATAGCCTATTGCGACAACTCAGAGAGTTCTGGAAGGCTGGCGAGTTCACCGACTGCAAGGACGCAGCGGAGATCATAAGGCGCTTCGCACATGACAAACCGTCCCACCCATATGAGTGGGATGATTTCGAGAGCGTTGAGGAAAAGAATCCAGAAGTCCGGCTAGCACTTCATCTGTGTTGGCACTTTGCTGGTGAATATCCATCAGAGAAGCCAACGGAGTACTGTGGAGAAGGGGCGACACCCTATTTCCTGGCTATAGCAGACGCACTAGATAAAGGGCTTCTTCACTCTGTTGATCATCAAACGATCATTGAGGCTCTAAAACAGGGAAACCTGCCCGAAGATGTTAAGTCTCTTTTACCTGTTTGATAGCCCATCTTCTTGAACTCTCCATCGTGAAACTGTACTGTCGTTCACGATGGATGCAGACAAAGCCATAGAGATCGTACGCAAGCTTGCCGACGGAGTTGATCCGTTTAGCGGCGAACGCTTCCCAGCGTCTTCCCCATACCAGAATGCCGACACCGTCCGAGCCCTGTACCTTGCCCTCGACGGTCTTGACCGCGTGAAACGATCCAAGACCCGACAATACGCGCGTCACGCCGAAGCAGGGGGCGAACAGGGGCGAAGGCGGAACGGCCCACCCAAAGCAGGCAAACCCTGGACCAGGGAAGAAGAGCAGCAGGTGCTCGACCAGTTCGACGCCAAGGTTGATGTATCCAAGATCGCACAGGAACTTGAACGGACCGAAGGAGCTATCTGGGCGAGACTCGAAAAGCTCGGACGCATTACCAACCTGGAAGGTCAGACCATGCGCGTTTCATACGGCCTTGCAGACATGGTTTCTTCCCTCACCCGTTTTGACGGCACAACCGTCAGCAACACATACGATTCATCCGCCC
>CAYPWB010000659.1:0-2919 GCA_964414315.1 uncultured Planctomycetaceae bacterium
GCATCTTCGGATGCGGCGACGGCTCGGTCTACTGCGTCAGCACGGCAAGCGGTGAGCTGGTATGGCGATTCAAATCTTCTGCAATCGAGCGCAGGGTGGGATGGGAGGATCACGTCGAATCGCCGCTGCGCATCAGCGGCAGCACCTTGGTTCTGGACGGCACGGTCTATTTCGCCGCCGGGTACTCGTCGAATCTCGATGGCGGCATCCGGCTTTTCGGCGTCGATGCGCTGACGGGCGAACTGCGTTGCTCCGCTGCAATCGCCTCCAATTATTGGGGCGATGAACCCGGTTGGGGAGCGCTCACCGACGTGCTCTCCTCCGACGGGAACATTCTTAGTATGCGAAATCTCACCTTCGACCGGCAGCTCAACAGGACAAAGCCCGGCAGTGTCCTCCGAAGCACCAAGGGCATCCTGGAAGATGCGTGGTTCCACCGGCAGGATTGGGCATCGCCCCTTGGCGGGAAGGGGCAACTCGTAGTCTTCAACGACGAACTGTCGATCAGTGTGGTGAATCCCTACACCGGGCTGAAACAACGGCGAAAGGGAAAGTACAAGGAGTTCAACCAGGTCGGTCATTTCCACCAGAAATTCGCCCGCTACGAGGAGGAGTTCTTCCCGATATGCACGACGACCATTTGTCGGGCGGACTCCCGGAAGAGCAGCCCGCTGCGGTCCCCCAGGCGTAAGGATGCCTGGTCCATCGACGTGCCGTTCCAGCCCAGGGCCATGGTGCTTGCCGGCGACAAAGTCTTCACCGCCGGATGGGTCGATGCGGTCGTCGTTGAAACACGAACCGGCTACGCCAAGGATCCCGGGAATCCCGATCCGCGCGACGCGTATCTCCGCATCCATTCAACGACCGACGGCGAACAGCTCGCCAACATAAAGCTCGACGCGGAACCGGTCTTTGACGGCGTAGCCGTCGCCCCGGGACAGCTCTTCATTTCCCTGAAGAACGGAAACCTCGTTTGCATGGAAGGAAAGGAATGAGGCGACCTCATTCGGCGACCCCCCATGTCAGGAGCCGGAGGGCGGCGGTGCTCGCGGTCCTGGCGGCGATGAGTTGGAATGGTTGTTTCGCGGCGGAGGGTGGTGCGGAGGACCGGCGGCCGAATGTCGTCGTCATCATGACCGACGATATGGGCTTCTCCGACCTCGGCTGCTACGGCGGCGAAATCCGCACGCCGAACCTCGACCGCCTGGCACACGAAGGGCTCCGATTCGCCGAGTTTTACAACGCCGGCCGATGTTGCCCAACCCGGGCGTCGCTGCTCACCGGCCGGTACCAGCATCGGGTGGGCATGCACCGCAACGGGCTGGACCTCAGCCTCGACAGCCTCACCATGGCCGAGGCCCTGCGGCGGGCCGGCTACCGGACGGCCATGGCCGGCAAGTGGCACCTGACCGCGCTCCGGCCGCTGCCCAAGCGGCATCAGGCGTGGATCGACCATCAGTTCCAGCCCGAACGCCCATGGGGCAACCCGGAAACCTACCCGACCGCTCGCGGGTTCGAGCGATTCTACGGAACCATCTTCGGCATCGTCAACTTCTTCGACCCCTGGACGCTCATGGAGGGCGACCGGGCGGTGCCGGAAGTGCCCGATGATTACTACGCCACCGACGCCACCTCCGATCGGGCCGTGGCGTACATTCGCGAGATGGCAGCGGCCGACGCGCCGCTGTTCCTGTACGTGGCCTACCATGCGCCGCACTGGCCGCTGCACGCGCGGCCGGCCGACATCGCCCGCTACCGCGGCGCGTACGATGGAGGGTGGGACGCGCTGCGCGCGGCCCGGTACCGGCGGCAACTTGAGATGGGCCTGTTCGATGCGGCCACGACGCCGCTTCCGCCCATCCAGGGATCCGGCGGCGCGTGGAATGCCTTACCGCCCGAGGAGCGGCGAAGCCTGGCAAAACTGATGGAAGTGCACGCGGCCATGGTCGACCGCGTCGACCAGGGAATCGGCCGAATCGTCGAGGCGCTGCGCGACGCCGGCCGGCTGGAGGATACGTTGCTCTTCTTTCTGAGCGACAACGGGGCCTCGCCGGAGCGGTACCTGAAGCCGGGCTATGACCGGCCCTCGCAAACGCGCGACGGCCGGCCCGTCGTGTACCAGCCCCACTACGACGCGCCGGGCTCGGAAACCACTTGGCCGTACCTCGGTCCCCCCTGGGCCAGCGCGGTGAACACGCCGTTCCGGTTCTGGAAGGCGGAATCGTACAAGGGAGGCGTGCAAACGCCGCTCATCGTCCACTGGCCGGCCGGCCTGAAAACGCCGCCCGGCGCCATCACGCGGCAGCGAGGGCACGTGATCGACGTCATGCCCACCGTGTTGGAGGCGGCGGGGGTGGAGTATGCGGCGGTTGCTCGTGCGCGAGGCCAGGGGGAAGCCGTTTCGCACGCAACGCACCGGGAGCGTGAAACCAACGTGGGCAGACCGAGAAACGGGGCAATACACGGCAGCGAAACGGAAGGGGGACAGGTCCGTCCAGTCTCCGGCGCCGCCCAGTCCCCGCTGGACGGCTTGAGCCTGATGCCCATCTTCCGGGGCGAGCAGCGCGCGGGGCATCGTGTGCTGTGCTTCGAGCACGAGGGACACAAATCGGTCCTGCGCGGCCCGTGGAAGGCGAACCAGTTGCGGCGCGAACGCACCTGGCGGCTGTACCGCATCGACCGCGACCGCACCGAAACCCTCGACCTCGCCGCCGAGCATCCCGAAGTGCTCAACGAGTTGCGGGAACTCTGGCTCGATTGGGCCGAGCAAATGCGCATTCCGCCGGCCGCGAGGGAGTAGAGGGGTTGGCCAATACCGCCCAAACGCTGCAAACAGAATGGCAAGCCGGGCCGGATGTACCTGCAACGTCACGCCCGCGTTTGCCGGGCGGCGGCCAACTGGCCAAGGGCGTGCTCCAC
>CAYPWB010000660.1:0-2914 GCA_964414315.1 uncultured Planctomycetaceae bacterium
CGCATCCCTGATAAGGATGAGGTCCGAAGTTCGAATCTTCGTGCGCCCACTCAACCTAAGTCTCGCCGAATCTTGGAGTTAGATACCTGCCGGCGGTCGGCAGTGAGGTCCTTAAGACGGGCAATAGAAGGGGGGAGGCCCCCTTCGGGCAGTCTGTTTTCAGGGTCTGCATTCCGGCGGCAGGAACTACCCCCGAGATTACCTCTTCTCGAAACGGCCAAGTTCCGAAATGCCGCCTTCGCAAGGCGAGCGAGCAGGACATCGTCCAGACCAAGGGCAATCGAATCGCCCTCGGCAAGTACGGCACGGAAAAGCCGGACACGCTACGCCGAAGAGGTCGCCAAGCTCAAAACCCCGCAGCCGGCGTGTGGCAGCTCCGGCTGCTAGCCCGGAACCTCGAATGATCCGTTCGCAAAGCCATTTCTCGCACCGAACCACCAACGGATGATTTCCACCCTCTTTGGGCCCAGTCCAGATGGGCCCCTTCGGAGGGGGGTGGTATTGGATGCCCTCGTCTTCTTGGACTCGACTTTTCGGCCGGGTGCCACGGGGACGCGGCAAACCGTTCCGTCGGCACCCGGTGGAACGAACCGTAGCGAAGGTATCCGGTAGCGGATCGTTTCTGAATGGGGGTTGGGTAACGTCACAGCCGCCTTCGGGCCGTCGTGGGCAGGTTAGCAGCCGGCTTGGTTGGTACGGGAGTCGAACCCATGACAGCCAGTTTCGGGAACTGGTGCGTTAGCACTAGAGCGTATGTAGTGCGACTTTTGATGATTGCCCTGTCATTCCCCTGTACTACTAACCGCAAACATCGTGAACTTTTTCACACAGTCGCGGCCTTGGCTTCGAGCGGAAGCTCGCATTGGTTGGCGGCCCTGCCGCCCTGTGCTACGAATACGCAAGATCGTGGAGTTTTTCACAAAGCCCTGACGCTGCCTTCGAGCACAACCCGCACCGGCAAGAAGGCCCTTCCGTGTTTCCTTGACCTGGAATCAGTCGCGCACAGGGGCCGAATTGCGCAGGTTGTCGCCCAGAGCCACGACGTAACGCTGCCCGTCGAACTCGATTTCGGCTTCGCGCTCTTCAATGCGCAACACCTTACCCCTGGCGTCGCCGATTTCGAACGCATCGCCTTCGAATAATTCGAACCGCTCGTCGGACGTGCGCACATGGATCCACGAATGGTACGAACGGAAAAAGCCGGAGCGGGCGGCCCCGCTCCGGCAGGTCGTCGGCATCGATGCAGATGTCGCGCGGGACAACGGATATCTCAACCGTCACCACCCCATTAGACTCGCTACGGAATCGCCGCGCCAATGCGCTCGGGCCGGCTTCCACCGCTGCACGCACGGGCACAGTCCCGCTGAGCGGAACACTACTGCGTCCCACCACCGCGTTGGCCCCGCCCGCGGCCGCCTTCGCCGCGCTGCGGTCGGCCTTCGCCACCGGGCCGGCGCCCCATGAGCGAGGCGCGGTCCAGTTCGAACGGCTTGCCTAGGACCTCCTTGCTTAGTTGCTCCTTCTGTTCCGTGGTCAATACGGCCATGCTCTTGGCCTGAATGTCGGCTCGCATCTCCTTCATTTTCTCGCGGAGCTGCCCACGTTCGCCGCCTTCACCTCGGGCTGCGTGGAACATTTCCTGCATTTTCTCGCGAGCCTCATCAGCGATCTTGCCCAACTGCTCCTTCTGGTCGTCCGTCAAGCCCAACAACGACTGGATTTCCTCCCGCAGCAACAAGCGGACGCCCTGCTGCTGTGCCCGGATTTGCGCCAGCCGCTTCATTTGCTCCGGCTTGAGGATTTTCGCCAGTTCCTCACGGGCCTTGGCAGCGCGTTCGGCCATCTGTTCGCGCATCTTCTCCATGGCTTCGCGACGTTCTTCCGGCGAGGCGTCGCGGAAGCCCTGCCATTGTCCTCGCATGCCCTCCCGCTGTGCCGCCCGATACTCCTCGATGGCTTTCTTTTGCTCTTCCGTCAAGTTGATCTCCTCCTGCACCTGTTCCGAACGCAACAGCATGGCGGCATCAAGGCCACCACCCATTCCTGGGGCTCGGCCTCCCCCGGGTCGGCCCGGCTGGGCCCACGCGGCATGCGTTGCAAGCAACGTCAGGCACACAACTCCGATACCGAACGACGAACGCTTCATTACACGACTCCTTCAAAGGGTTGAACGGGAAACGGAACTACCAGGGAAGTCGAAGGCCTACCTGCTTCAACATCGGGCAGCACGGTAAGCCCTCGCAATCATAGGAACCCCGCAGGGTGTCGAATGTTCCGAAGTATTCAAGGAACATTTGGGACGAGGCGGGGTTCTTAAGGATGGCGGGCCGGCGGTACGCGGCTCCGATACTGCACCACCTGACAGAAGTTTCCGCGACCGTTCGTTACCCCCTCAGAGCGGCAAGCGGACGGGCTGCGACTCCCGGTAGCACTGCGCGCCGGCGAAGAAGATATCGTGCGTCTTGGCGGCGTCGGCCAGGTTGCAGTGCGACTCGACGTCGTTCCGCACGCACTCGACGAAGTGGTCGATCTCGGCCTGGAACGGGTGGTGAGTCACATCGCTCGACTCGGGCCGGATGCCAGGCAACTCGACCCACTGGTTGCCCGTGGTCTCGGGCGCAAACAGGCGGTTATCGCGAATCGTTCCGCGGTCGCCGAAAATGCGGACTGGGAAGGTGTACGGCTGGACGGCCTCGAAGTTGACCGAGACCTTGCCGAGCACTCCGTTGCTGAACCGCACCAAGAGCATTTCCACACCGTCGTACTCCATCGGGCTCTGCTCGTACCACTGGCACGTGACGGGATTGAACTGGCGAGTCTTCCCTTTGCGTTTGCCGGCGGCGTAGCCGAAAACCTCGACCGGCTCGGCGGCGGCGTTCGCATCGGTCGTGGCGAACCAGCGCAGCGCATCGAC
>CAYPWB010000661.1:0-2914 GCA_964414315.1 uncultured Planctomycetaceae bacterium
ATTATTGTGCACGATGGGACGGGAGACCGGTTGCTCGAGTGCAGCAACCGGGCTTCGCACGCAGCAGAATGTTCTCCGCTAAGACGAAGTCGTTCGCAATTGTCGAGGGCATCGAGTTCGGTTCACCGTTCGTAGCGACTGGGACGCAGCATCCGTTCCGGATGGGTTCGGTTCCATGAACCGGGTAACAGACCACGACGTCAACAGGGCGCGAAACGCCACGGTCGGGCGGAAGGCTCGCGGTTCCGAGCCTCTTGCCGCCCCCGTCGCGTGCGTCGTTGCCCTTTCTTGGCCGGCCGGTTCTCGGCTGCCGGTTTCCGTATCCTTCTTCTCCATCTCGCAGCGCGGTCCGCCGCGGCGATACGCCGCGCGTGGGCCCCCGGCCCGCGCCGGGCCGCCGGCGCGCTGAGAGCGATTCCGTCAACGTGAACACAACGCAGAGGATTAGCGAAGAGACAGCAATGGACGACCGTGGCGTCAGGGGCGGCAGCGCGGAACCCAGTCGGGACAGCGGCTCTGTGCCGTACGTCCCTGCACACTGGACACGCAGGCCAAAGGCGTCACGGGAAGCCTATCCCGCTTTCGGCAAGGCGTGCCGGCCGCGCGACGAACGCAGAAGCGGCGCGCAAGCGTGTGACGAACCGACAACTGATACGTGAGGCTCGCCGGTCATTGTTCGCAGCATTCGCCCCGAGACGGCCGCGGCCTCACATTTGGGACCAACCGCGTTTTTCTCGGACGCGTTCCGAGCAGACAAGGAAGGTCGAGTGTTAGTCCTTTCGGCATTTCGCCAGGGGGACCAGAGAGAAACCCGTTAGAACAAGGGAGACCATGGTATGTTTGCGAGACTTATGAGTTTGACAACAGCGGTCTGTGTAGTGGCGGGGCTGACCTGCGGCGTGTCGATGGGTGGTATGATATTCTCCGTGGACCACAACGACCTGCCGGACGTCGGGCAACCCGCGTATCCATTCGATGGCTGGACTCTGCGAGGTGGAAACCCATTGGTCGTGGACTACAACGGGGAAAAGTGGATTGAGAACAAGCGCGACACGTCCGACCGCGGGAGGCATCCCAACGGTGCTTACGGCACTACACCAATTCCGATCAACGGTGCAACCATCGTGACGGCGATCAAACCCACCCGGCACCCCAGCGGCAACCCATGGACCTCGATCGTGGATATTTTCTACGATCAGTTGTGCCTCGGAATTATGAACGAAACCGGGCAGGTCAAGGTCAAAGTCAGCGGTTCCAACGGAGCCAATCCCATTTGGACTAGTGCCGCGGACAAAGTCGTACCCGAAGAACCCGGCGTATTGAGCCTCACCGTCGGACCAGAAGCCAACCCCGCATTCGAGGTCTTCTGGCGCGGCGAGGGTGAAGCGGAGGCGATATCGTTGGGAACAGGAAACGGCAACACCGGAGGTAATCCCTATACGAATTTGTACCCAAGCGCCAACGGCAGGGGCTACGCTCAGTACATAAATCTCGGCGGCAATGACCCCGATGCTTGGCCGATCTTCAACGGGCTCATCGGTGATACTCATGTGTTCGACACACAGCTTTCACCAGTTGAACGTGGGGCATTGGAGACTCAAGTCATGCTGGCGATGGGTATGGCAGTGCCCGAGCCCTCCACGCTCGTCCTGCTGGGCATGGGCCTTTTGGGCCTTCTGCTGGCCCGTCGGCGGAAGTAACTCGCGAGTTTGTGAACCGTGTCGGCGCGTTTAGATGCGCCGTTCTGCCCGGCTCCACTGGGCTTGCCCCGGTGGAGGGGGCGCTGCGGCGTTACTTGCAGCAACCAGCGCACCTGTCGCCCCCATGGGATTCACCTCGCTGGAGCGAGCCACGCCAACGCAACGCTGCCGCACCCTCGTCCCTTCGCAGCCGTGACCTCCCCACAAAGCGTTGCGCAAAATTAACAAAGGTTTGCGCAATAGTGGCTTGCGTCGGAACCTTGGAGTGCGGCATGATATCAGTACGCTGCTTGCAGTGTCGCCGACCGACAACGCCACACTTCCAAACTGCCGGACGTTTCCCGCGCCCGGCGCCAGCCTGGAAAGGAATACGGCTATGATTCCCTATGCCTGTGTCCTCGGTCCGATCCTGTTGATTCTTGCCGGCGTGGCCGGCGCGGGAGAATACGACTTCTTCCGGCTTGCCCGCTATCCCGAGGGCGGAAAGCTGCGGCCGGAGGTCGAGCTGTACGAGGTGACCGAGGCGGGCGGCGGGCCGCAGGAGTACCAGCGCCGCGTTGTGCGGTGGTGGCCGCGCAAGGGCGTAGACATCATCGCCGTCGAGGAGGGTATGCCCGAGCGCGAGTGGACCTTCCAGCGCGCCGCCGTCGATGCGCGGACCGGCGAGCTGACCGGCCCTTCCGACGCAGAGCTTCTCGCCTGGGGGCTGCCCCGCACGTTCAAGGCGCACCTGATCGGGTTCGACGGCATCGGCAACGACATTGGCGACCCGTACGCGGGCGAGGACTTCTTCGAGCCGAGTGTGATTCTGCGGATGGCCGACGGCAGCAAGCGGAGCTTCCAATCGAAGACCTTCTGCCAAGCCGACCGGGAGTTCATCCTCGACGTCTATGTCAAAGAAATGAAGCGGATCACCGGCACGCTGGACCAGACCGAGTACAGCGTCCGCCCGCAGACCGTGAACGAGTATCCCGGCGGCACGCCCATTGGGCAGCCGGGCTCGCTGTTATTGCAATCGGCGCACTTCGTCGTGCCGTCGGGCAGCCAGTCTTCGGACCCGGAGGGAGGCCGCTGGCTGAACCCGAAGCAGCCCGAGGTGGCCGCGCGGTTGCGGGAGTGCGTATTCAATATGTTCGAGCACATGCACGCGTACCTCGAGTACGGCGGGCACCTGATGCCCTACTGGGACCGGCAAGAGCAGTACAAGTACGAGG
>CAYPWB010000662.1:0-2896 GCA_964414315.1 uncultured Planctomycetaceae bacterium
CTCCGTGATTTGTACGAGCGTGCAAGCGGGGCACCAGACAAGTTCCAGCGGATAGGACCGCTCGGCAGCCGCCTCGACCTCGTCTTGGGGGAGTGCATTTGCCAACGGCGTATGACCTAGCGACAGCAACGTCACGCACATGGTCTCGGAGCATCCTCGGCATGGAAACGAACATAGATGGCCGACAGTACCTTCGATCGACTCGAACAATCGGCTCAAGCCCCACCCGTCGACTGTTGGAGCGATTGAAGCCGTGCATATTGTGGTTACGTCTGGGGTCACTGCCCAACTCCGGTACCGGGTTGTTTCGAGAAGTCCATCGCCCCCCCCCTCGGCCGCGCATTTTGGCGGATGCCTTTCCACCGGAGCGTGTTATCCAAATGTCCGGAATCCATCAAGTATCGTAGCTGCTTGAGCCGTATATACTTGCGTCCCTGGAAGTCTTCCAGTGTCAGTCCGGCCTCGGCGTACGCCCGAAAAAGCTGCCGAACCCCCGCCCGTGCGTCCCATGCTGGCTTAAAGGCGGGAAGGGCCTCGGCAATCCTGCGAAAACTCACACGGTAGGTGCGCGCGTCGGGACCACCTCCGGGCGCGAATTCGACGGCACAGCCAGGCAAGTTCTCTTTCACCATTTCGGCGAGATCTCGCACTTGGTAGTTCTCATCGTTCGACCCAACGTTGAAAGCGCGGTTATGGACAACCTCCAGCGGCGCTTCCAGCACACACAAGAACGCGAGACTGATATCCTCGACATGGACGATAGGTCTCCAGGGCGAGCCGTCAGTCAGAATACACACTTTGCCGGTCGTGTAGCCCGAGGCAGCAAGATTGTTCAAAACGAGGTCGAGCCGGAGCTTCGGCGAGGCGCCGTAAGCGGTCGCGTTACGTAGAAACGTCGGGTGGAAACCATCGTCGGCCAATTCAGAAACTCCCATTTCCGCACGTACTTTGGAGGCTGCATAAGGCGTCACCGGCATGAACGGAGCGTCCTCATCGAGGAAGCTGTCCGTATCGGACGCCCCATACATGCTGCATGATGACGAGTATAGAAACCGCTCAACGCCGGCCTCTTTCGACAACTGCGCGAGACGAATGGAACCCTGCGCATTGATTGCATCGGTCCAGATCGGATCGAGATCACCCAACGGGTCATTGCTGAGCGCCGCCAAATGCACCACGGCGCCGAAGCCGGCCAGGTCGTTCGGTGCTAAGTCCCGAATATCGATTCTTCTGCCAGAACCGTCCCTACCTGGCCGGCGGCCGAAGTGACAGTCGTGGAAGAAGCACGTATCCAGTCCGATGACATCATAGCCGTGAATTTCGAAGGCCTGCTTCATGACCGCCCCGATATAGCCGTCGTGCCCGGTCATCAACACACGCATGCAAACTCTCCACGAAAGAGTTCCAGACCACCCCCGCGCCGCCCCCGTGGCTATTCATTTCTCAAGAAGCCTCCGGACGAGCCACCCGCCCAGGAAACCCATGCCGCCGGTTACCAGGACGTTGCGGTCCGTCCACACGTTGCATCGAGTTGCTGAGAGTCGTTCTTCCTTCTTCATCGTTCCAGACCTTCCATTGGGCCCGGCCGGAGTCCCACAACTCGTTCAGAAGTTGCTTGTCCCGCTGGGTGTCCATGCATCGCCAGAAGCCCTTGTGACGGTACGCGTACATCTGGCCGTCGCAGGCCATGCCTTCCAATGGCGCCCGCTCCAGAACGGTGCTGTCGCCATCGCAGAAGTAGTCGAGCACCCCTGGTTCAAATACGAAAAACCCGGCATTGATCCAAGTCCGATCGCCGGGTGGTTTTTCCTGAAAGGAATCGATCCGCCCTTCCGTGTCGCTGGAGATGGCGCCGAATCGCCCCGCCGGTTGCACCGAAGTGACCGTCGCCAGCTTGCCGTGTCGACGATGGAAGTCGACCAGTGCGGCGATGTTCACGTCGCCCACGCCGTCGCCGTAGGTGAGCATGAACGGTTCGTTGCCAATGACGTCCCTCGCCCGCAAGACTCGACCACCGGTCATCGTTCCCACGCCCGTGTCCAGCAACGTCACGCGCCATGGTTCACTTGCCACCCGATGGACGGTCATTCGGTTCTGGGCCAAATCGAACGTCACATCGCTGGAGTGGAGGAAGAAGTTCGCGAAGTATTCCTTGATCAGGAATCCCCGATAGCCCAGCAACACCACGAAATCATGGAAACCATAATGCGAATACGTCTTCATGATATGCCAAAGGATCGGCTTGCCCCCCACCTCGACCATCGGCTTCGGGAGCGTCCGTGTCTCCTCGATCAGCCGGGTGCCATAGCCACCGGCCAGAATGAGCGTCTTCATGCCGATTCCCCGGATTGCTGGAACCGAAAGGGAGCAGGGCCCGCGCGACGACCATCCGCCACGATCTTGGGGGCGTATCTTAAAAGAAACAGCCGAGGCATCCAAGGGCAATTTCGCTACCCTGGCTGGCAAGATGCGATAAATGGGGCGCCAGGGAGAGTGAATCTCCCTCCTGAAGCGACGGCTTCTGCTACAGTGCCTTGTGAATGCTTGTTCAGAACAATGTAGGATGGTGACAAGCAAGCCCAAAACTGCAACTACGCTCCCGCCACGCGGCGCCCTCTGTGTCAACAATAGGTGAGACACCTGCCTCCTTGGTATTACAGTAGAGGGCAAGGAGGAAGTGGAAAGATGGAGAAAGCAAGGATGAGCATGGAATTGGCGGGGGCGGCGAGCCGGGGGCGGCTACGCCTGCCGCCAGAGAGTCGATCCCCAACCCGGCCGTGCCGGAGAGGCCCGTGCGCCCGAGGTGTGAAAATGCGGCAGATTGTAGAAGTTCGTGTCCTCCCGGCAAATGTGAAAAACTTCGCGGGTGGCCACAACGGTGGCTGGTGGACGGTAA
>CAYPWB010000663.1:0-2892 GCA_964414315.1 uncultured Planctomycetaceae bacterium
GAAGTCGGGGCAATTGGTTGGTTCTTGGCGATCAATTCCTGGGCGATAGCATGCGGTTCAAACGGAAGTTTTGGCCATTTGACGGATTCGAAAGCCGTGGTAGGGATGAGGTTCGGCAAACGGTACAGACGCCAGTAGACGGTTAGGGTTCGTGATGCGAGTTCGACAGGTGGATCTTGTCAGACAACCGGCCCCTGCAGGACGCTTATTAATATTAATTAGGGTATGGGCCGGTGGCATGGTGAAATGAGTTGCAGGCCGGGTGGCTGGGATGAGCCATTATGGGGAAGCGTCTGAAAAGCGGATAGGCCCAGGAGAGCAGAATGGGTTGAGGTACACGGATATCGCGGAGTGGAGCAACGTCGGTTACTATGGGTGAAGCTGTCAGCGCCTTCCCTGCAAGGCATTGCCGTGCACTCCTTGGAACTGAAACCGAAGGATTAACGAACGCGCACGCGTCCTGTCCTTGACGCACCCGGAACGATCCCATGGACCTATCGCATCTGGACCCGACCGCGGCGACCTTTCGATTCCCAGCAGCGGTTGCGCTGGCGGCCGCTGCCGCATGTTGCCTTCTGCCGGATTCTGCACCGGTGCAGGCCGCCACCACCTACTACGTAAGCCAGTCGGCCGGAGACGACCGGTGGGACGGCCTGGCGCCGGGCCGTGACGGCGCGCACGGTCCCTGGCGAACGTTGGGGAGGGCCTCGGAACAGAAGTTCTTGCCCGGCGACACACTCCTGCTAAGGCGCGGCGACACGTGGAATGAGGCCCTCGCCCCGCAAGGCGAGGGCACGCCCGACCTCCCCATCACCATCGGCGCCTACGGCGAGGGCCCGCGCCCGCTGATCGACCGGAAGCACTACAAGGAGAAGAACATCGGCCTGTACGGTATCCACCTGAAGAACACCGGCGGGTACGCGATCCGGAGCATCGAATTCGCCGGGATGGGCCGCGGGGTCTATGTCGAACTGGACCAGGGGGTTCACGGCAAAGAGCATCTCGTGGTGGCAGACTGCCACTTCCGCGACTCGACCTATTACAACTGCCCCGGCTGGGAGGAGGGCCCGAATTACGTGTTCGCCACCGGTGTGATGGTGCATACCTATGAAACCTCCGGCGACATATGCTTCTCCGACATCACCATCGCGAATTGCACCTTCCACCGGTTCGCCGTGGCGGTCAACCTATGGTCGGGCAACGAGTGGGACAAGCACGCCGACGACAAGTTCGCCTTCCGGAACCTGACCATCCGCGACTGCCTGGCCGAGGACGCCCGGAACTGGCCGTTCACCATCCACAGCGTGCTCGGGGGGACCATTGCGCATACCCGGGTCCACCGAGTCGGCTTCTACAATGAGCGCTCGCCGAACGGCATTGCCGGAGCCCTGCTTTTCCGCTCGAAGGGCATGACCATCGAGAACAGCCAGTTCGGCTACATTTCCCGCGGCGATCATAGCGGCGACGGCGAGGCGTTCGACTACGAAGGCAACACGACGGACATTGTTGCCAAGAACGTGCTTTACCACGACACCGAAGGGCCGGGAATCCTCATGTGCTGGGCCCCTTCGAGCAATATCCACGCCACGAATGTGGGCCTTGTCTTCGAAAACTGCGTGTTCAACGCCAAGATCACCCGAAGTGCCATGGGCCCATTCACCATTTTCAATGAGCGGGGGCAGAACCGAGCCACCTTCCGTAACTGCCGGTTCTACATGGGCGAGGGGGAACGGCTGTCGAACGCCATGGAGGGTCTGACCTTCATCGATTGCGTGACGCTCGACATCAACGGCGCGAGCGGCCCGAACCTGGCGCGGGAGGCCACCGCCTCGGCCTCGTCGTTCACCAGCCGCGAGAGCCGGGCCCGGGCTCATCGCCCCCCCGGTCACGCGAACGACGGCAACCTCGGGTCGGCGTGGACCGCCGCCCCGGACGCATGGTCCGACCAGTGGCTGCAACTCGAGTTCGAGTCGCCCGTTACGATCAACGAGTTTCTGATCCGGGAGAGTGCCGGCTCCTCCATTGCGCGATTCGCCATTCAGGCGTGGGACGAGGCGGCCGAGGCTTGGCGCGATTGCTTCAACGGCAGCCGTGTCGGGCCTGCGTACAAATCGGGCATCGTGCCGGTCACCACGCGCAAAGTGCGGCTGTACATATATCGCACCGATTTGGGCAGCCCGGGCGTCGACCAGTTCGAGCTTTACCACAACGAATCGGGCGAGCCGCTGCATTCGACGCCCAACCCGTGGACGACCGTGAACGACAACGCGCCCGCGGTGGTGTACACCGGCGCGTGGGAGGTTCACAGGTCGCAGCACCATCACCAGGGCGACGAACATTATTCCAAGCAGGCCGGCGATACTGCCGAGTTCACGTTCGACGGAACGGCTATCCAGGTTATTGGGTCCGTGAGCACCACGCGGGGAAAAGCCGACGTCTTTCTCAACGGCGTGTTCCAGGAAACCATCGACACCTACGGCAGCCCGCGGCACCAGCAGACCATCTTCGAGAAGACGGGACTGCCCAACGGCAGCCACACCATCCGAATCGCGGTCAAGGGCGAGAAGAACCTGAAAGCGACGGACGCCTACCTCTGCATCGATGCATTCCGGTATATGGCCGCAGAGGCGCAATCGCGATGAGGATTCAGGCGCTCCCCGCCGCCGACGTCCAGCAGGTCCATGAGGCCGCGCTCGACATCCTGGAGAATGTCGGCGGCCGTCGCCTTCATTCCCGAGCCGGGTACCCTACTGATGGGCCCGTTCGGTCTGCTGCTTCTGCTGCCCCGTCGCCGTCGGGGCTGAAACCGGCGTGCTGTGTGTGGCAACAATTTCTGGCGCGGCATGAACATCGTCACCCCGACCGTGTTCGAGCAGCAGGTGTTCACCAGCA
>CAYPWB010000664.1:0-2892 GCA_964414315.1 uncultured Planctomycetaceae bacterium
TACGACATCTGGGATTCGTACACCTGGACCCAACAGATTCTGCCGCACATCGAACAGATGGCCGTGTACAAGCAGTATTGGACGCTTCCGGAACGGGGATACACGACTTCGTACCCGGGGCCGAACGGCCCGATCGGCGACGACGCCCGATTGCGCGAAGCGCGCCATGCGCGCATCAGCACCTACTATTGCCCCAGCGACCGAAGCCCGACCGAGAACGAAATCACCTCGGGCGCGTACGGGTTTGTCCGCGGGAACTACAGCGGCTGCGTGGGAAGCGGCGACATGTACGGCAAGTCGGTCGACAGCACCACCGGCCCGTGGGGCCCGGGCATCTTCAGCGTGCTTCCCGGCCAAAGCTTCGATGCCGGAGCGAACGTGCCCACGTGGTCGACCGACATTTCGGCGGTGCGCGACGGGACCTCCAACACGGTGATGTTCTCCGAGACGATCGTGCCGGACGTGCCGCACTGGGGCGGCCCGATGGGCGAGACGATTTACGGCAACATGGGCGGGGCGCTGTTCTCGGCCGCGTTGACGCCCAACTCGAGCGCGGCGGATCGACTGTTCGGCCCCTGCCCCCACCAGCAAGGCGACTCGGCCTACGGCGCTCCGTGCGTCATGATCCAAAGCCATTCCTGGTGGAATCCTTGCGGCGAGGGAGCGTACGCCGCCGCGCGCAGCCGGCACCCCGGCGGGGTCAACGCGGCCATGGCCGACGGCTCGGTCCGGTTTGTTTCCAATTCCGTCGATCAGGCAATTTGGCGGTCCAGCGGAACCCGCGCCGGCGGCGAGTCGTTCACGTTGCCCTAGATCAAAGAAAGAATCCTATGAACTCCTTCACGAAACGGCTCCTCGCGCTGACTGGCTGCGTCTTGCTGGCTGCAACCGGGTGCGGAAGCTCGACCGGGGCAAGTGGAACGGTAACGTACGACGGCCGGCCCGTCGAAAAGGGAACCATCACCTTCCTCCCGGCCGACGGCCAAGGGCCGGTGGCCGGCGGCGAGATTCGCGATGGGCAATACCGGGTCGACGACCTTACGCCGGGCGCGAAGATCGTCCAGATCGAGGCGTTTCAGGATATCCCCTACGCTCGCTCCAGCGAGGAATCCGCCCGGCAGGCCGAGGAAGCCATGCGGCGCGGCGGCACGAGCACGGCGGCCGAAAAGGCCGGCACCATCCCGCCCAACGCCGAGGGCAACAATGCCACCGTCGAAGTGGAACCCGGAAAGCAAACATTCGACTTCCACCTGAAACCGCCGGCTGCCGGTCGGTAGGACCGTGCCGGCAACCGTTCTTTGCCGCCCATGCACGAAATGACTCGATACCTGCTCCACCTTTTCCTGGGCGGTTGGTTGCTGGCTGTGCCTGCTATGGCTCAGACCGCGGCCGATTCTCCCATCGACCGGGAAACGCTCGATCGGTGGTCGGCCCCCTATCGCGGCTGGCACTACCACGCGGAGCACGTCGTTTCGGCCGACTTGAAGATTCCCGGGCACGAAGACTTCCGTAACTTCGACGTGCCGACGGTGTATCAGCTTCCCGGGCGGACCGACCGGTGGTACATGAGTTACATCGGTTTCAACGGGCAGGGCTACAACAGCTTCGTTGCCGAAAGCACCGACCTGGTTCACTGGACCAACCATCGGCTGGCGATGGGGTTCGGTCCCGAGGGCGAGTTCGACCACGGCGGGCGAGTTATCGGGGCGTTCCTTTACGAGTCGTACGGCATCAAGTCTCCAAGGCTGCTCAAGCGGCGCGACGGCAAATTCTGGACCCTCTACGGCTGTTACCCGCGCCAGGGAGGCTACGAATTGCGCCCCGGCTATGAGGGCGTGGCCGTGAGCGACGACGGGCTGGTGTGGCAGCGGGCGAAGGACAAGCCGATCCTCTCCGTGCACGATCCCGACCGCGGCGAGTGGGAAAAGGACTGCATTTACCAGCCCTGGCTGGTCGAGCACGACGGCCGGTTCTTCAATTTCTACAACGCCGCCAACGGCGGGATGGAACAGCTCGGTCTGGCCTTCTCCGAGAACCTGTTCGACTGGAAGCGATATCCGGACAACCCGGTCGTCCGCAATCGGCCCGGCGGATACGACGAACGGTTCGCTTCCGACGGCAAGGTGTTCCGCGACGGCGATCACTGGTCGATGTTCTACTTTGGCGTGGGCCGCGGCGGCGCCCACGTGATGATTGCGTTCTCTCGCGATCTGAAGCGGTGGACGGCGCATCCCGAACCGCTTTACAAGGCCGGCGGCCACCCGAAAGGACTCGATCGACAGTACGCACACAAGATTTCGATAGTCTACCGGCCGGAAAACGACACGTTCTACATGCTTTACTGCGCGACCGGGTCGAAAGGGCGCGGCGTCGGCCTGCTCACCAGCAAGCCGCTGTCGAAGTAACCGGTGGCGGGAGGCGAGCACGTTCGCCCCCGGAACCGTTTACTCGCTGTTGGCGGCGGCTCGCGCCTCCATGGTGCGGTCGGCTGCCCGCCGGTAGCCTTCGACCACAATGCGTCCGGGCCCAACCTCGACGACGGCGTAGGCGTTGTTTTCCGGACCGGCGCCTTCAACCATCGCGCGGAGCGTGTAGTAGTGGATGCCCTCGATTTGGCGGTAACCGCCCGCGTGGTGGTGCCCCTGGAAAACGGCCAGCGTATTGCCCGACGCTTCGAGCACCTTGCGAACGGCGGCGGCGTTGTTCACATACAGGGCGCCCTCGCCGTCGAGCAACTGGTGCAGGAAGACGATGGTGGGCTTTCGCGCGTCGGCGAGGTCCTGTTGGAGCCAGTCGATTTGGGAGGCGGGGAGGTTTGCGTCGGTCCACTGGTAGTCGCCCCGGTCGTACGCGGCGCCGTCGCCGCGGAAGTTGGGGTCGAGTACGACGAAA
>CAYPWB010000665.1:0-2892 GCA_964414315.1 uncultured Planctomycetaceae bacterium
GCCGACCGTGCCGGGGAATATCAGGACCTCTTCCATTGTCCACTCCGGCGGGTTCAGCCAGCCTTCCCGAAGCTCGTTCAATTCCTTTGCCGCGGTGGCGATAGCGGCGACTTCGCCGGGCAGTTCTTGGCTTGCGTCGAGTATGCCCGGCGGGAATGGGAAAGTCTCAAAGCAGGTTGAGGGTGTATAGCGCGGTCGGGTTTCGAGCCGAGTTCCCATCCGCAACGCCCACACTTCATGAAACCGGGAGTGCAGAAAGCCGAAGAAGAGGTCGTCGGAGCGCGCGAATGCAACCACGGCACTATCAGGAAGGGTTGTTCCTATCGCCCACACAAACAGGCGGTGCTTGGCGACGCGTGGCGTGAATAGTGTACGGCTGAGTCCGACCGCCGCCACCATCCAATCGGCACCGCTTCTGCCCAGACGCCACCAATTCTCCCGCCGTTGCCTGTCTGCGTTACCAAGGCGGTTCGGTTTGATGACAGTTTCGACGTATCTGAACGGCAGATCGTAGAGCGCAGCCTCTGCTTGATTTGTCTCACCGTAGTTGATGATCCAACAGTTGCGGGGCCGTGTGGTTATGTCCTTGCCGTTGAGCCACGGTGTGAGCACGTCTGAGTTTGGTCTGCCATGCGGATTTGGAGAGGAAAGCCATTCCAAGGCAACATTGTCTTCAACATCGAAAGCTCCGACTTTGACAGGGCCTTGAAACGAGATGCCCGCGTTCGTCCAGATTCGACGTGCGGCAACCGTATCCGCGGAAGCGGTCAGGTTTGCGTTGATTGTCTCTACGGGCTTCCGGTCAAGCGCTCGCGTCCGCTCTTCACCGTCATCGAAAGCCACCATGCTGACATGAACGTTAGCGCCGTCGAGAATCCAAGGCCGGTCGCTCTCTGCCCAAAAGATGTCGCCGCTTTCCTTGATCCGCTTCAAGACTTCACGATTTGCGCCACCGCGTATTCCCTGGGTGGCAAGCAATCCGGCGCGCTTGCAGTTACCGGCGGCGATGTGGGCGCGTGCCTTCTCGAACCAGTAGCAGCAAAGATCGGACTGGCCCGGCAGGCGGCCTTTGTACAGGCCCCGGAGCCGGTCAACGTAGATGTCCCCCATCTCGCGACGCATAAGCTTGTCGCCAAGGAAAGGCGGATTGCCGATAATAAAGTCAACCTTCGGCCATTCCTGTTCGGTCGGCGTGGCGTCGTCTTCCCCTGGGGCAAGGATGGCGTCCATGAGCCGGATGTTGTCGGTAAGCGGGCGCAAGATGGGATCGGCGGGGAAGCCGAAGCCGTTGCCGCGTATCCACTGAAGCCAGCCTATCCAAACGGTCATCTGTGCCAGGTCATGAGCGTAGGTGTTGATCTCGATGCCGTAGAGCTGCGAGGGCGCGACCATCGGCAGGAATGAGCCAAGGCCGTTGTCGTTGCCGTACAGGATGGCTTCCTTCTCAAGGTCTTTCAGACGGAGCAAGGCGACATAGAGGAAGTTCCCGGAGCCGCACGCGGGGTCAAGAATGCGGACGTGTTGCAGGCGGACAAGGAAGCGGTGAAGAATACTCCCCGCTTCGCCGGTCGCCTTCCGCATGGTGGCGGCGCTCGGGGGCCGCTTTGGGGGCGTCTTCGGTCGCTTCTTCTTTCCCGTCGCGAGAAGGCAATCAATGATCTCGCGTGTTTCGTCCCACTCCCGGCGAAGCACGGCCATGACCACGGCGTCAACAACAAGCTCGATGTCTTCGCGGCTCGTGAAGTGGGCTCCGAGTTGCGACCGCTTGGCGGGGTCAAGCCCGCGCTCGAAGAGCGTGCCGAAGATAGAGGGGTCAACGGCGCTCCAATCCAGCCGGGCGGCGGTGGCGATGAGATTGACTTCCTCGGATGTCAGTTCAAGGACGGTGCGGTCGTCAAACAGGTTGCCGTTGAAGTGGCGAATCGTCGAAATACCGAAGTCACCGCCGGTCGCCATTGTGTCGAACAGTTGCCCCAGCATGTTTCCGAAGCGGGCGGTGTCGCCGCCGGCCTTCTCTACGATCTTCGTGAAGATCATGTCCGGCAGTAGGCCGGTGTCTTCGGCGAAGAGACAGAAGACAATCCGGTCAAGGAAGTGGGCGACGGCCGCCGGGTCAAGGCCGCGCTTGCGCATGGCGTCGGCGATTTCGGCAAACTGCCGGGCGGCGTCCTTGGTGACGGCGGTACTCGTGCGGCCGGGTCGAAGGACCTCGGGATGGTGGAAGACAGCGCGCATGATCTCGATGTTTCGGGGTGCGCCAAGGTCTTGAAGCGGAATCTCGTGGGTATCGGAAACGGTGCCGGTGAAGTTGGTATGAATGACAATCCGGTCAAGGTCGCACAAGACAAGCAGGGGCGGATTTTCGAGGGCGTCGCGGTAGCGCAAGAGCTGGTCATAGGCGGCGGCAAGGTCTTTGTGCTTGCCCTTGTACTCAATCCCGAAGAAGCCGCGTTTCCACACGTCGGCGAAGCCGTCGCCGCCGCCGTGCTTGGCCGCTCCCTTCTCGAAGCAGAAGCTCTCGCCTGTCGGATCGGCAGTCACGGGGTCGGGATGATCGAAGACTCGGCAAAGGTCAATGAAATGCGTTTGCGCGGCGGATCGCTCTTTCAGCTCCACCTTGCGCCATTTCGTTATGAAATCGTGAATTGTCATAAGTTGGCCAGAACGTAGCATTTCAAGTCCCTGGAAACAAGCCGGAACGTCCTGCAACGCTTTTTCCGGATGTCGGCGGCAAAAGGTTGGGATGGCGTCTAGCCCTGCCCTTTACCCACAATATGGCGCTGAGCAATTGGTTCGGTTGCTTGCTGTTGAGCATGCACCTGTGTAGCCTGCCCGTATGCGTAGGACGGTGCTCTGCGCCGTCCCGGGGACGAGAGATGGCGGAATGTTGGT
>CAYPWB010000666.1:0-2889 GCA_964414315.1 uncultured Planctomycetaceae bacterium
GATGGGCACGGCACGGAAATGGCAGGGCTGTCTCTCTACGGCGATCTTGTGTCATTGCTTGAGAGCGATTCTACCCATGAGCTTCGGCATCGCCTGGAGTCGGTCAAGTTCTACCATGCTGATCGGCCGCATGCGCCGGAGTTGTACGGCGAGGTCACCGCGCAGGCCGCTGAGAGAATCGCGATTGCGGCCCCCGAGCGTACGGAGCGAGCCTTCTGCTTGACCGTTACCACGGATGGCCGCGACGAGGGATACCCGTCGTCCTGGTCCGGTCGCATCGACGAGCTTTGTGCGGGGATCGAAGATAACGAGCGAACCGCTCCATACCGGCTGCTTTTCGTTGCGGCGGGCAACGTGCCACAGGATGGTCGGCGCAACTACCCCGACTTCAACCATCTTCACGGAACGCAGGATCCCGCACAGGCGTGGAATGCCATAACGGTGGGAGCATGCACCGAGAAGGCCGTCATACGGTCGACCGACTTGGACGGCTGGCGCCCGATCGCCGTGCCGGGGCGATTGAGTCCGGCAAGCGCCACCTCCTTGATTTGGGCAAACAAAAGCTGGCCGTTGAAACCCGATATCGTCATGGAGGGGGGCAACAACGCGATCGATCCGGCCACCGGTCGGGCCGACAGTGTCGACGACCTGATGCTGCTCACTACCCGCGTCAGTCCGGATGGCGCCCTGCTGACAACCACCGGCGATACCAGCGCAGCAACCGCCCAAGCTGCACGATATGCGGCAATCATCTGGTCGCATTATCCGACACTTTGGCCGGAAACAGTACGTGGCTTGCTTGTTCACTCTGCACGCTGGACGCAACCGATGCTCGACGAGTTCCCAAGGGATCGGCGCCACCAGCGATTACGCTGTTATGGATATGGTGTGCCCGATCTGCGGCTTGCCCTTCGTAGCTTGCACAATGCGGCGACGCTGATTGTGCAGGAATCGCTACAACCTTACGACAAGGTCGATTCGGAAATCAAGACGAAGGACATGCATCTCCACCGGCTGCCATGGCCGACCCAGGTCCTTGAAGACCTGGGCGAAACTGAGGTGCGAATGCGGATCACGCTGTCGTATTTCATTGCACCCAGCCCAGGACGACGTGGCTGGACGAAGAAACACCGCTACCAATCGCACGGCCTGCGATTTGACGTGAAACGCCCTGAGGAGAACGAACTGCGGTTTCGCAAAAGGGTCAGCAAGGCGGCTAGGAAGGAAGATGAGGTGATTACCACTGAGCGAGATGAACGCCAGTGGGATATTGGGCCGCAACTGCGGTGCAAAGGCTCGATTCACTCCGATACTTGGACCGGCACGGCCGTCGAATTGTCGCGGTGCGGCGTATTGGCAGTATATCCCGTGATCGGCTGGTGGCGGGAACGCAAGCACCTGAATTGCTGGGACCGGCGGGCACGTTACGCGCTGATCGTTACCATTGAAACGCCCGAAACGGATGTATACACGACCATCGCAAACCAGATAGGCATCCCCGCGCCGGTTGAAATCGAGATTGGATAGTACACTACCGGCCTAGGCGCGATGGAGTCCGGAGCAATCATGGAATCTGCTGCACGCACGATGGAACTTCAATGAACCTGGCTGTGTTGTCTACGGACGCGCTAGGGTTGTACCTCGGAGCCGTCGGGGGCAAGCGCAACTGCCGTCGCCTGGTCTCCCGATCTCCAGGCATCCACAAACATTTTGCCTTTGTCCGTCAGGTGAATTCGATACCAGTCTTGGCCATACGTAAAGCGGTCTACTTGGTAAGGGAATTCATTGATACTGACCAAACCGCTTGCTGCAAGCGACGTATACGCGGGCAGCCCGTCACCAGAAACTCGCCCGATGAAACCGATTTGGGCCAGGACAAGCAGTATATCGATCGATCTCCGGTCAAAGCCCTCATTGAGCGAAACGAGCAGCATCTTCCAGGCGCGAAGGGATTCCGTTGCGATATGCCTATGATGATGGAGTGTATGGCAATTCGGACATAATGGAAGAAGGTTTTCCGGACCATCGGCACCACCCTCAGACACATACAGGAGATGATGCACGTCCAGAGTTAACGGATGCCGACAACACGGATTGGCACATTTGTATCCAGCCTCGTGCAACACTCTTCGCCGCGTGTCGTGCCGCACCCTCCTTGCTTCGGTTCCGGTTCTGCTTGCCTTGGCCATTTTGTCTCGCAGGGGATCTGGTAGTCAATCGCGCCTTAGTGCGTGAGCGGCTCCCGCTTTTCATATTCGCCCTGCTCCGGCCGCTCCAGCGGTCCCGCCCACTTTCCGGCCGTTTCGAAAATGCGGCGGCGCCACTCGTCGGCCGATAGGGCCGCGGGGGCGACCGGTTCGACTGAAACTTGCACCGCTCGATCCGCGTCGGCCGCTCCGACGGGCAACGACAATTGCAGGATGCCGTCGCTGCCGATCCTCGACATGACTACGATGCGATTCATACAGGCCTCTCTCTTGTACCACTGGGAAGGGCAGTAGCATGCCGCCTCCGCGAACGCATGTGCCGACGTCCCGCTCGCAAATCTCCACCATTAGCAGTATAACTTGGCTCACATCTCGGTACAAGTCATAGAGCCGCCCCCGTTGGGGCTCTCTGCACATGGACCCTTTTGCCCAGGGTTGCGCGGCGGCACGTCCCTCACGCCGCTTCACCCCGGGCTGATTTAGGGCTGTGCCTTCGGCACGGGAAGGAGGATGCCACACACGGTCGGGCGCGTGGCAAAGCATCGGGGCGCTATCCCCCCGGCCCGTCTATCGGCATCCGCGGCGGGGCGGTTTGCCAAAGGAGGGCGATTTCGTCGGGGGTGAGGCGGTAGGCGGCGTTGACGAGGTCGCTGAGGTGGTGTTCGAGGCGGAGGGCTTCGGT
>CAYPWB010000667.1:0-2887 GCA_964414315.1 uncultured Planctomycetaceae bacterium
GCGTATCTTTCATAGTCTGCAAACTTAGTGGGTGCGCTGTCGAGTGACTTCACGCTGAGGACCGATTGGGTGAGCCGTTCAGTCAGCGTCTGGGCGGCCCGAATCGCGATTAAGGTTGTCGTCGGGGGTTTAAAGACAAGGTGTCGTACTTGCTGCCCGAATCTCCCTTTGGCTGGCTCTGCCAAGGCCATCATTCCAATCGGGTCTTGACCATCCCGAAGCAGGTCAAGGCTCGTGCCGCCCAACACGGCATCCCCCTGCCTCTCGTTTTCCTCCCGATAGGAATCGTCTTTCGCGGCACGGCACTTGACGGCATCGAGCTCGCGAACCTCCTCCGACGTCAAGAAGACCCCCAGCCCCATGCCCGGATCTTTCGCCAATGCCATCAGGGCGTAGCTCTCCATGATTCCCCACCAACGGCCTTTGCCACTCGACGAGCGTTGCGCCGCCTCTCGGCACCACTCCGAGAGTGGGTCGTTTGCATCTCCCTCCGGCCACGTCGGGGCCTCACTTTGTTCCAGAGCTCGCTGGAACCGTTCCAGCAGCTGTTCGTTCTTGGCCAGCAGATGCAGGCCGTACACATACTGTTTACTTGGTTTGAACATCGGCTCCTTGATGAAGTCGATGAAGTCACTCATCACGATGTCCGTTGGCTTTCGGACGTTGGCGATCGGCTTTTCCTTGTCCGTGATGGCAAAGACCACGACGTCATCGCCGTCTGCGTCGGCACCCAACGGCCCGAGCACCGACGCCGGCAGTCGAATTTGGAGGAGTCGTTGTGAACATGGTAGTGGACCGGTAGGACGCCCCAACGGTGCAGGACCGGGTCGCGTTTCAGCCAGACCACGGGATCCGGATCAACGTGAAAGAGGCGGTCCACATTCGTTTCAGTCTCGCCGGGAGCCTCCATCGAATCGGCACGAAGCTGGGTCTCGTGGTGGGGACGGTCACCGGGGGCGCGCTCGGCCTGGACCTTTTCAACGGCCTCCGCGACGCTCTCCGGCACGCTAATTTCATTGACCCCTGGCAGCAAACCCGATGATGCGAAGCCCGCCCCCTCTTGCTGGCCGGCCATTGAGGCGGCCGTCGGCAAGCCCCAGGGCGTGAGCACCGCCCGTCCGGAGTATCGCCGCGGATGCCCCAGGATATTCCTTTCCATCCATGACCTTTTCGACTCCTCGGCGTCGGTGCCAACCGCCAATCTCTTAGCTTCAAGCAGAGTGCCGCAGACGCTGCGGGCAAGCTTTCCCTCGGAACTATCGGACGAAACAACTTCCAAACACATCTTGCGGAGGTTCTTCACGAGCTTCCTCTCGTAGCGGCCCGGTCGCTCCGTCCGTCCCAAGGAGGGGGCCTCGTGTTGCCGAAGCAGCTCCTGGAGCTTGCTCATGGAGACCACCGGCGCCCAGTGGATTTCCTGCCACGGGAGGGAATGTGACTTTTTCGTTGGTTTCACTATTTGAGGCAGTTCCAGGTAGTAGAACCCATCTTCATCCAACTTTTCGAGCTGCCGTTGCATGGGGGTGGTCTTGTCTGGAGGGGAGCATTGCGGTTTTGTAGGAGTTATGCGGCACATGTCAGCGAGGTCGCAAAGGCTTTGTTGGTCAGGACTTGCCAGTGCTTCGACTTGTAATAGGCGCGTAACAAGAGCATTTGTTCGGCGTGGTCTTCGTGCCAGAAGATACCCGCGCCTTTCAGTCGCAAGTTGCACACGCGGCGGACGGCACTCTCCATCGACCCGCTCCCCATGGGCATTTTTGCCCGGCGTGCCTTGGCGTAGTCCAGACGCCCGGCGCGAGCGTTCCGCAGCAAGTAGTCTCGTTCGCGGGGCCAATCCTTGCCTCGCTTTCCTCGACAGAGCCGCTCGACATCTTCAATGAACGCCTTCAGTTCGCCGCGCCACAAACGGCGTCGCTGCCGCGTGGCCCATTGCTTCCGATACGACGCCGACCATGACTTGTTCAAAGCCGCCAAGGCATAGACGTGCTCGACCACATGGTAGAAATCGACCAGCTCCCGACAGCGGACAACGCCCACCAGCCCCAATCGCCGCCACAACTCCGCGACGCGATTCCAGATCCACGTTGCCCCGTCGGCGATAAACAAGACCTCCTTGGCCTCGTGAACCCCCAGCTCGCGGAGATAGAATTCGATCAGTCGGAACACTTCATCGGGCCCCTTGAGTGTGCCATCCATCACGGGCGCGAACTCCTGGGCCAGCCGTCCGTTCTCGTCTACCACGTAGATCACCAACAGCTTCGGCTCACGCCAGTCGGTGCGATAACGCGAGCGCCCCTTCTTGGTCCTCTTGCCCCGCTTGTTCTTGCGCACGCGAAGTCTCCCGCCGTCGGTCGAAACCACTACCCGTTTGCCGGCCAGCGAGCCCTCGATGCCCATGCCGTCCAGTTCCTGGCGACTCCGCGCCCGTTGGGCAAAATGATACGCCACGTTGGCAATTCGCCGGATCGACATCTCCACTCCCATCTGCCGCAACCGGGCTTGGGCGTCCTCGAACGAACTCAACGCCGCGGCAAGCTGGGCCACCTCGCTGGCCAACGCCGGCGTCGTGCGGTCGCACACGCCCAGCAGCAAAAGGCCGAAGAAGCTTCCCTTGCCCTTTTCGGCCCGGACTTGGTTGCGGCACCAGTAACGGGCCATCAGTTCCACCGCCACCCCTCCCAGGAACTGCACCGTTACCGGTCGGTAGCCGAAGTCCTTCATCTTCTTGGGCGACATCTTAGCCAGTTTGCGTTCCTGCGCGTGCAAGGCGGCGTTGGCCAAGGCCCGCTGCAGTTCCAGCGCGGTGACCAACGCCTGGATCCGGTCCGTGTGTTGTTTTGCTTCCCGTTCCCTCTGCGCCAGTTCCGCAGCGCTGGTCAGGGTGTAC
>CAYPWB010000668.1:0-2882 GCA_964414315.1 uncultured Planctomycetaceae bacterium
TTGCTTGTCACCACCCTACTTCTCGTGAATAATCCCGGCTAAAGCGTGAACTCCAACTGGGGCCAACCGTAGTTCCGTTTCTGCACCGCTGCACCGGCGCGATCACTCGTATTCCCACTTGACTACCCAGGGGTCGCGGGTTTGCTCCTGGAACGTGCGCAGCTTGTGTTTGAGTTCCGCCAGCACTTGGGCATGCTCGGGGGCGTCGGCCAGGTTTTCGACTTCGTGCGGGTCGTTCTCCAGGTCGTACAGTTCGAACTTCGGCCGGTGCAGGTACGCTTCGACGGAGCGTTGACCGTACTTCGTAAGGCCTCGCTCGAGCGCGCCTTGCCAGGTGGCCGAGGCCTGAAGGTCGGAGGCGAACGGATACTTTAGCGGGTGGGCAAGGTTGTAAATCAGCTTCCAGCGCCGCCCTCGCACCACGCGCATCGGGTAGTACATGGTGATTTCGTGGAACGTGTGCGATGCATGCACCTCGTCCCAGCCTTCCGCATGCTCCTGCGCCAGCACGCCCAGGAAGGAGCGGCCGTGGAACCACGGCTTTTCCGGCAGGGCGGCGGCGAAGTCGAGGATGGTGGGCGTCAAATCGGCCCAGGTGATCATCGCGTCGGACACCACGCCGTGCTTCTCGGCATACGGGTTGCGCACCACGCAGGGCAGGCGCGTGCCGGGCTCGTAGCAGGTCGTCTTGGCTCCGGGAAACGCAATGCCGTTGTCCGAAACGTAGAGAATCAGCGTGTCGTTCCACCGACCGGTCTCTTTCAGGATCTCCGTCAGCCGCACGAGCCCTCGGTCGGCCCGCTCGACGGAACCATAATACTGCGCCAATTCTTCTCGGCATTCGGGCGTGTCGGGGAGGTAGGGCGGTACGATGACGTCGTCGGGGTCGACGGGCGCGGAGCCTTCGCGGCGGAACGGGCGGTGCGGCTCGGTCGTGCAGAAGTACAGGAAGAACGGCCGCGTTTCGTCGGCCGCGATGAGGCCGCGGCACGCCTCCGCCATGTCGGCCGGATTGCCCACCGGCAGGAACTCGTCGAACGGATACACCTCGCGCGGCGCCACGTGGTACTTGCCGGCGCACATCGTCCGGTAGCCGGCCTCGGAAAGCAGGGCGGGGAGCGTCTTCACGCGGTCGAACGTGCGAAAATGGTGGTAACTGTGTTGATGCCCATACTGGCCGTTCGCGTGGTTGTGCAGTCCGCTCAGGATGACCGAACGGCTGGCCGAACAGCTTGCCGTGGTGCAGAAGGCGTGGGTGAAGCGGGTGCCGGCGGCGGCCAAAGCGTCGAGTCCGGGCGTTCGGATGACCGGATTGCCGTAGCAGCCGGCGTCGCCGGTCCCCTGGTCGTCAACCACGTACAACAGCACGTTCTTTCGGGGCGCATCGTCCGCCGCGGCCTCGAAGGTTGCCAGGAAGGCAAGGGCCACAGCGGCGACACCGAGCAAGGGATTGAAGCATCGCATGGGGGGCCTCCGTCAGGTTGTCATGAAAACGATGGCACGGCGCCTACAGCAGGCTCTCCAGCAGCAGTCGCATCTTGCGAAGCTCGGCCATCTGGTCGACCTCGGGCATGGGCGCGATATCGACGGCCAGCGCCCGATTATACCGGTATTTGGTCAATTGATTGACCAGGCGGCCGTATTCCACGTCGCCCTGGCCGACGCGCACCTGGAGTTGATCCTTCGAGGTATCGCGCAGGCGGACGTGGTACACGTGCTTCATGACCTGCTCAAAGCGGGCGCCCTTGTGAGGGCCGTAGATGAAGTGGCTCGGGTCGAGCGTGAGACCAAGCCCTTCGACATTCTGGCAGATGACGCAGGCCGTGTCGGGGTCCTGCGACATGCGGCCGGTTTCGGTGAGCAGCCCCACGCGAACGCCTTCCTGCCCGGCCAGCGCCACGAGCCGGCGGAGCCGTTCGATCTCCTCGTTGAACGGCGTTCCCAACTCGGAAGAGCGAACCGTGATGGTCACCACCTTGATTGCCTTGGCCAGCTTGCAGCACGCGTTGAACTGCCGGTAGTACAGATCGGCATTCTCGGCATCCGGCTCGACGCTCATGGCGCCCACGGTCAGCCGTCGGGTATCGCGGCAGCGGTGCGTGGCACGCTCCAAATCGGCCAGCACTTCGGAGGGGCGAATATGCCCCTCGGTTTCATGCAACATCAGTTCGATGGCCGAAAACTCCAGGTCGACCAGCCGATCGAGGGCCTGGTTCAACGGCAAGTCGATGAAGCAACGGGTCGTAGCGGCGACGAACACGGGCGAAATCCTCCTTGTAATCGCCGCGGGGGAAAACGGGCCCGGTCCAATTTGCCGGAATGGCCCGGCGGGTGCTTCGCACAAACTGGACCCGTCCCGTTTTCCCCCGCGAACAGTCTGACACACATCTTTCCTAAGTTAAGCACGGCGCAGACTCATACTTTACCCCGTTCTTGACCCTTTTGGCAACACCGAAGCCGATCGGCTTGCCCCGGGCCGTTCCCTGCCGATATAATGGCAGACGAAGGGCAACGGTTCCCCGTGGAAGGGGATCGCCGGATTCGCCTGCGAAGGCGGAGCAATAGTGACCGTTCACGGTTCGATGGCGCGGGCTGTTTTCACCGCTGCATACGAGAGACACCGTCCGGTTCTTGCGGCCGACTGGAAACGCGATTGGGCAAATCGCCCTTAGCTGCCGCAACGATTGGGACAGTCCCCTGTACGACTAACATCGTGAACTATTTCACACAGTCGTGACCTTGGCTTCGAGCGGAAGCTCGCATTGGTTGGCGGCCCTGCCGCCCTGTGAACGGTTGCGGAGCAGGAAGGAGCGAAACCATGGGTACCGGTTCGAGTCGGGTTTTTGTGTACTTCGTCGCCATTGCATGTACGGCGGCCTCGG
>CAYPWB010000669.1:0-2877 GCA_964414315.1 uncultured Planctomycetaceae bacterium
AACGATGATTTCTATTCTACACTCCATCGGCTGTCTGGAAACGCGGAGCGACGACCGACAAGCCGGAAGCATGGCCCGCGGGGGGGCGTTTGGGTCAGGAACAGGGGCGTGGGACCACGCGGATATGTCACGCCAAGTCGGAATCAGCCTGAATGGGTGGTGGTCGTTTTACCCGCTCGGGCGAGAACGAAAAGAAACCGGCAAAAACGATGCAACCGGCAGAATCGTCCTGCCGATATCAGTGGCATAGGTGTCCGGCCGTTTGTCCGGTTCGCGCCGTTAGGTGAAGGAGCCCGGGCGAACAGCCCTGTCGGTTCACGAATCCCCTTAGGCAGCTTTTGCAACCTTGCGCGCTCGGCGGCCGCTGCCGTTCGGCCGGCGGCCGCGTGCCGAGTCAGGAGCATGATCCATGCAAGTGAAAGTTTACGTACCGAAGATTATCGAGGTTCCCAGCGAGTATCTGCCCGCCTTGGCCAAGCGAGCCGCCGATAGTCTCGGCGACCGAGCCGGCGAGGTTTCCGCGACGCGCGGGCACCTGGTTCGCCAGGCGATTCAGGACGGGCTTCTGCGCGAGTTTGACGACCTGGTGGGCGAGGACGGCACCGTCGACATGGTGTGCGACCCCGGCATGGAAATCCCGCTGGAGTTGGAGAACAAGACGCTGAGCCTTACCGAACTGCTCGAAGCGCTGCAGTACAAGCGGACCTGGGGCGAGGTGAAGGCGGCCGACGCCGCGTAGGCTTCCCTTCCCTGCTCGCAGACGCGCTTAGGCCGCAAGTCCGACCGGGCTCCGAGGCGTGTTCATCGCCGGCGAAGGCGATGCGCCGGCGTGCCGTATGCGCGTGCGGAATGTTCCGATTCCGGGCGGGCTTGGGCCCTCCCCGGTTTTTCGGGCGGGACGTTCGCGGGCACGGTTGCCGGGAGAGGTTGTCAGCACCGGAAGAAGAGGGGGCACGATACCGTTATGTTGATATTCCCCAAGATGCTCCGCCAGGCCCCTGCGCCCGCCGAAGCCGATCCGGCCCCGGAAGCTGCCGTGGAAGCAAACGACTCTGGAAAAATGCCCGACACCTGGCGCGTGGTGCTGGAAGACGGGTCGACCAGCAATCCGGTTTCCGCAAACCCAACGACGGGGGCAGGGCAGAAGCTCTTGTCGGAAGTGACCGACGCATTGCACGGCCGGGCCGACCGGAAGCGGCCGGGCGATCCGACGCGCAGCGTCGCCATGCCGAGCGTGCCCCGGCAGTCGCTCGATGCGCTCGGCACGACCCTGGCTCCCAAAAAGACCGCGCGGAGCGCTACGGCGCCGACTTCCTGCAAAGCGCCGCAAATTCCCACACCGAGTGCGCCCAACAACGCAGCCGCCCGCCCGCAGGGCCCCACCGGCTCAGCCGTTTCCCGCGACCCGGCCGGCGTTCTTGCCGCACGCGGCGGCTCTACGCGTCGCGACCTCGATGCGCGGCTGGCCCGCGTCGTCGACGCCTGGCCGCGACTCCCCCGCGGCGTCCAGGCGGCCATTCTTGCCCTGGTCGACGCCGAAGCCACACCGGTGCATTGATCGTCGCCCGCGACGTCGACAGCTCGGAAACCAACGACCCGGCCGTGCTCGACCGCTACATGGCTCGGGCGTCGAACCTGGCGTCGCGCGATAACCCGTACAGCGAAATCCATCTGTTCGTCAACCACGACAAGACGGTAACCGGCGCGCTCAAGGTCGATACCTCGCGCAGGGGCGGCCGGCACGGCAACGTGCTGCGGTTACAAGCCGCGCCGGCCGGAGATGAATAGCCCGCGTCACTCCGGCCGCAAATGCCCCAGCAAATTGCCGACGGCGGCCTCCATGAGCCGGTCGACGCTTTGCGACGTATAGGCGCCGATGTGCGGCGTGGCGACCACCCGGTCGTGCCGCACGAGGGGATGTTCGCCGGGCGGCTCGGTATCGTACACGTCGACGGCGGCGCCGGCCAGGCGGTTTGCGTCGAGCGCGTCGAGCAGCGCCTGCGAATCGACCAGGCTGGCCCGCGCCGTGTTGATCAGGCATGCGTTCGGCTTCATCGCGGCCAACTGTTCGGGGCCCAGCAGCGGCGCGCCGTCGGGCGTTGCGGGGCAGTGCAGGCTGAGGAAGTCGGCCGCGCGGAGCACCTCGTCGAAGGAGGCGTAGCGAAAGCTGGGCGTCGTCGCGAAGCTGTCCTGCGGCGCCACGTCGTAGGCGACCACGTCCATGCCCAACGCCACGGCCGATTCGGCCACCAGGCGTCCGATTTGGCCGCAGCCGACCAGGCCCAATGTTTGCCCGGCCAGTTCCACCCCGGGCCGCCGCTGCCAGTTGCCGGCCTTCAGTTGCTGATCGGAGAAGGGAATACTTCGGGCGAGGCTGAACAGCAGGCCCACGGCCAGTTCGGCCACGCTGCGTGTGTTGGCGCCCTCGGCCCGGCACACGCGAATGCCGCGGGCCCGGGCCGCCGCCAGGTCGATGCTGTCGACTCCGGTTCCGTTGCGGCTGATGACCTTCAGGTCGGTCGCGGCGTCGAGCACGCGGGCGGTAATCGGTTCGACCCCCGCCAAGTGCCCCGCGCAGCCGGGCAGCATGGCGATGAGTTCGTCTTCCGTCGGCAGTTTCCCCGGCGTCGAGAAACTCAACTCGAAGCCGGCCTCGACCAGTCGCCGAAGCGCCGGATGACCGTTGGCGGTAATACTGCGGGGAGTAACAAGAATCTTCAGCATGGCAGGTTGATCCTTCGGTAAGCGTCCGCCTCAACCATAACTTTTCGCCGCCGCTTTGCGAAGCAGGGGCGGTCGGGCGAAGCGACAAGCCAAACGCATCATTTGCCGAGTAAATTGTTCAGGGGCCGGCTGGTGACTGTTGGTGACGGCCTC
>CAYPWB010000670.1:0-2875 GCA_964414315.1 uncultured Planctomycetaceae bacterium
AAATCGCCGAGCACTTTAGGAAGGATTCCACAGTAGGGCGACTCTCCGAGTCGCCAATTTACGACTCGGCGCGTCGTGCTGCCACAGAGGAAACGCAAGGATAGGCAAGTTGGGAGGAGTGTGCGGCAATCGGGTTGACAGAAGGCGCGATATGGTGTCTAGTGCAGACTCGATCGTGTGGGAACGCGAAACGCCCGGCCGCGCGGATTGCGCGCGGGGTCGTTTCCTCTGCTGCCGGGAGTTGTTGTGGGCCTGTTCCGCGATTTGAAGATCCTCTTCCACCTGACACTCAAACCGGTGCGCGGGAAGGATCATGCCGCGCGGCTGGAAAGCTTCTACGCGGGCCAGGCCGGCGGATACGACGCGTTCCGCAAACGATTGCTCAAGGGGCGTGAAGCACTGTTTGCCGAGTTGGAAGTTCCGGCAGGCGGCGTTTGGGTCGATCTGGGCGGAGGGACCGGTTCCAACCTCGAACTGCTGGGGCCCCGAATCGAACAGTTTGCGAAGGTTTACGTCGTCGACCTGTCCCCCTCGCTTCTGGAGATCGCCCGGCAGCGGGTTGCGCAGCACGGGTGGACGAATGTCGAGGCGGTGGAGGCCGACGCCACCACCTGGCGGCCTCCCGGAGCCCCGGCCGACCTGGTTACCTTCTCGTATTCCTTGACGATGATCCCCGACTGGATCGGGGCGGTGGAAAACGGCCGCGCCATGCTCCGCGAGGGCGGCAGCCTGGGCGCGGTCGACTTCTACGTCTCGCGCAAATATCCGGGCGAGGGAATGCAGCGGCACGGCTGGCTGACGCGGTCGTTCTGGCCGGCCTGGTTTTCCCTGGACAATGTGTTCCCATCGCCCGACCACGCGCCGTACTTGCACCGCCGCTTCGAACCGCTCCATTTCCGCGAGCATTTGGGCAAAATGCCTTACATGCCGCTGGCCCGCGTGCCGTACTATACATTTGTGGGACGAAAGCCTTTGGGCGATACATGATCTCCGCGGAACTGCGGGAAGGAGGCACGACCATGGTACGAACCGGTTTTTCCCTCGGCCTGACGGCCGTTGTGCTGCTGGGCAGCGCCGGGTGGCCGGCGTCGGAAGCAGCGGGGCAAACGATTTTGAAGCGGCTGGAGGAGCAGATTCGCCAGCGCGTGGCCCAAGACCGATCGGCCGCGGCGGATGCCGCTGAAGAGCGTCCGAAACAGGAGCCGGGCTACCTGGGGGCGGTGGTCGACGACCGGCAGGACCGGGGCCGCGGCGTTCGCGTGCTCGACGTCCGACCCGAAGGGCCTGCCGATCAGGCCGGCTTGCGCGAAGGCGACCTGATTACCGGCGCGGCGGGCATTCGCGTGCGCCAAACCGAGGACCTGGCCGACGTGATGGCCGTGTTCCCTGCCGGCAGCAGTGTGGCCTTCGACGTGCTTCGGGACGGGCAAGCGACCAAACTCGACGTAGTGCTCGGCCGGCGCGATGCGGCCGCCGACGCCGCGCTGCCGGTGCCCGAGACCGTGCCGCTCCCGCTGCCGGAACCGATGGCCGACCCCGGCAGCGCCGCCGACACGGCGTCGCCGCCGGCCGATCCGATCCTGCCCGCCCCCGAGGCGACTGAAGCAGGCGAAGACGCGCCTCCACTGCTGCCCGCAGAGGAACTTGAGCAATTGCGCGCCCGCATCGCCGAGCTTGAACGCCGGGTCGAGCAATTGGAGAAGGCGTTGGCCGACGGGTACTTCGAACAACCGTAGCCTTTCGAGGCCCGGTTGGAAAGTGGGAGACGTGGGATAGATTTCCGGTCCGTCAGCGGGCGAGACAGGCTGGAAACCTATCCCACGGCGGAAAAGACAGGCTGGAAGCCCGTCCTACAGCCCCTATCTCTCCCGGCTTCACGTCCTCGCTGTTTCCTGAAGGTTTTGTGCCAATTCTTCCGATTGCAGGAGAAGAGACGCCGTCCCGCCCACGGTGGATCGTGCGGGCAATTCTTGGCGAACTGGGAGCAGAGCAATGGAAATGTCGCGATGGATCCTTCTCGTGGCGCTTGCCGGCGGCACGGCAGCCAACGAGGTTGGGGCCGGTGAAGTTCGCTACTATGAGCAGAACGGAGTGACGTACCGGGAAACGCGTCAGGTGGTTCAGCGGCCGGTGTACGAGACGGAAATGCGACCCACCACGCAAACCGTTTACCGGCAGGAGCAAGTGACCGAAACGCGCGAGACGACCCGCACGTGGTGGTCGCCGGTGACGGAGCAGGTATGCGAGGCGGTTTGGATGGGGCGATGGAACCCGTTTGTCGAGCCGTACATTGTGTACCGCCCCACTACCCGCACCCGGTGGGAGGCCCGAACCGAAACCGTGCAAGCGCCGGTAACCGTCAGCCGCTGGGTGCCGCAAACGCAGACGACGGAAGTGCCCGTCACGGTGCAGCGCATGGTGCCCGAGGAAGTCGTCAGCCGGGTGGCGGTGGGCACACGGGGGGTGCCGACCGTGGCATCGCGGGCGGCTTCGCCGTTTGCTTCTTCGGGCGGTGCGTTGGCGCCCATTCCGCGACCAATGCCGACGGCGGGCCCGGTCGGCGGGGTTGCTCGGCTCGACAACGATCCGCCGCGGCAAGGGGTCAACACTGCTTGGCGCCCCTCCACGCCCACGCCGCGCTAGGGCGGGACCAATCAGGGGCTGTCCGCAAACTTCCCTCTCCCTTTGGTAGAGGGGACCTGGATCGAACCCCTTTCGGACAGCCTCTCACATAGAATAGGCGTTCCGCCTGTCTTTTCGGCCGACAAGCTGGAAGCTTGCCCCCGAGAGGGCTAACGCTTTCGGTCGTACGCCTCGTAATGCTCGGCAATGTCGGCGTTGGAAAGCCCGACGCCCAGGAGCAAGCGGGCCCGAG
>CAYPWB010000671.1:0-2874 GCA_964414315.1 uncultured Planctomycetaceae bacterium
CGGGGCTCGCATGGCGAGCACGGCGCCGGTCGGCGAAAACAGGGTGGTTGTCGTGTCTCGACGCCACCGACTAAACTCATCCATGAATTACGGAGGGACCCATGCGTTCGGGCAATCGGCATCGGGGAGTCGAAAATTGGAAATCCGCTTTTACACTGGTCGAGCTTCTGGTGGTCATCGCCATCATCGGCATTTTGATCGCGCTTCTGCTGCCGGCCGTGCAGGCGGCGCGCGAGGCGGCGCGCCGGATGCAGTGTACCAACAACCTGAAGCAGTTGGCGCTGGCCGTGCATAACTACGCGGGAGCGCACAAGTCGTTCCCGCCGGGCAATATCGTGGCGAACAGCATGCACGAGTCGTGGGGATGGGGCGTGTTTGTGCTGCCCTTCATGGAACAGAAGTCGCTATACGATCAGCTTGGCGTCGGCCAGCGGCCGCTGTGGCACCTGTTCCGCGACGCACCCGAAGACCGCCACCTGGTGACCGTGTCGCCCGACGGATTCCGTTGCCCGTCCGACACGACGCCGGAGCAACTTCCCCGCGCCCTGCGGCACTTTCATGGCAATTTCAACAAGAGCCCTCAAACGGAAGTGGGCACGGCGAACTACGTGGCGTCGCACGGGCTGTACGACCCGGGCAACCCGAACACGTTCAACAACAACGGAGTGTTCTACAACGACAGCTCCATCCGCTTCCGCGACATCAGCGACGGGACCTCCAGCACGATCATGCTGGGCGAGCGGGACGAGCGCTGCGGCGCGGCGACGTGGGTGGGAGTCCGAAACCCGCCGGGCCCCTGCCACTGGGGCACATATCTGGTGCGCGGCAAGGTGAGCATTCCGCTCAATTCGCCGCTATCGGCCTGGCCGCGGGCGAGCGATTCCTCTTGGCCGCCCGGTGCCAGCGCGTGCCACTCGTGCGGCGAGGGGTTCAGCAGCAAGCATCCGGGCGGAGCCAACTTCGCTTTTTGCGACGGTTCGGTCCATTTCCTCAGCGAGAACATCGCGTTCAACAACGCCGGGCTCTCCCAGAGCCAGCTCCAGCAGAACAACGCCGTGCCGTTCGACGCCCAACGGCTCGGACTGTACCAGCGCCTGGGCATTCGCAACGACGGCGCGCCCATCAGCGGCGAGTTCTGACGCCCACGATCGGCGGCCGACTATTTTCGCGGATTGGCAACACTGGGTACCGGGGCACCGGTTTCGTCGACCCAGTTCTCCATCTCCGCCAGCATGGCACGGGCACGTTCTTTGTGCGTCTCGGCCAGGTTGACCCGCTCGCCCGGGTCGTCCTCCAGATTATAGAGTTCGATGCTGTCGTACTCGTAGTAACGGAGGAGCTTCCAAGGGCCTTTCATGATGACCGTCAGCGGGACGGCACGCCAGTAGTATTTGTCGGTGCCATAGATCGGCAGCGGCGCCCCTTCCTCCGGTTGCGGAACACTCTTGCCCGGGCCTCGCAGATAGAGGGGAACATGGAAAAAGGTCGCACGCTGCTGGAGTGCCGCATCGGGCTCGCCGTGCAACAGCGAAAGTAGCGAATGGCCGTCGACCGGCTGCCGCTCGGGAAGCGGCGCGGCGGCAATGGCCGCAAAGGTGGGCATCAGATCCACCCCGTTGACGGCGACGTTCGTTCTGCGGCCGGGCTCCACCACGCCGGGCCAGACGGCGCAGGCCGGGGTGCGAATCCCCCCCTCATAGAAGCTGCCCTTGCCGCCGCGCAGCGGAGCGTTGGACGAGATATGCGGAACGCCCCCGTTATCGGAAGCAAAAAGCACCAGTGTGTTCTCGGCGAGCCCCAACTCCTCGAGCTTCGCGCGAACGCGACCGACGCTTTGATCGACCTGCCGGATATTGGCCGCATAGACCGGGTTGCTCTGGCTTTTCGACCACGGTCCTTTCTGCATTCGCTTTTCGCGGAAGTAGGCAATATCGTCCTTGGCCGCAACGATCGGCGTATGGACTTCCCAGTGGGCCAGGTAGAGGAAGAAGGGGCGCTGCCGGTTCTCCTCAATGAAGCGGACGGCCGCGTCGGTTAGGTCCTCCGCGACGTTCACGTCGTTGTAATACCGCCGCTCGACGCCGCCTTGGGTGTTCGTGGTGAAGCCGGGCGTCCCCTCGGCGCTGGAAAGATCGAAGCCCTGATTGTCGTCGCCGATGTGCCACTTGCCCAAGCGTGCGGAAACGTAGCCCGCGCGCTTGAGCACCTCGGCGACCGACCCGCAATCCGGGTCGACCGTGTTGACGCTGATCGGGAAGGTGTCGGTCGGGATCATGTTGGCATTCTCAGCGGGCCGGCCGGGCCGATAATCCCTATTCAGCGGCACTTTCCAGCGCATGGCGTCCACGTCGCCGCGAGCCCCGCCGTTGGGCACGTAGACGCCGTGCCGGGGCGTATATTGGCCCGTCATGATACACGCCCGACTCGGAGCACAATTGGCGGCTCCCGGATAGAACCGATCGAAGACGAGCCCCTCGCGAGCCATCGTATCGAGATGGGGCGTCTCATAGAACTCCGCGCCGTTGTAACCGACATCCTGGTAGCCCAAATCGTCCGCAAAGATGAAGACAATATTTGGAGCGCGACGCTCTGCTGCTTTCGCCTCCCAGGGGGGCCCCGCCGTTGCCACACATGGCGCCACGATACAAAGCAGAAGCCGGGCGAGCCCGCAAGCGTTCAGCAGTCGGCGGCGCGGGCTGCATTTTCCGCTGCAGGCGCGAGGGACGGTCCGGTTTTCGCAGCCGGAGCGGTGGACCGATTGGGCGAGGTCCCCGGTGTGCCGCGAAACTGGGGACGGTATCCTGCCGACGGTTACCAAGAGCCCCATGTGCGGCGGCTTCGGAAAATCGCGTGGGAACGCCATGCTTCTTTGCG
>CAYPWB010000672.1:0-2870 GCA_964414315.1 uncultured Planctomycetaceae bacterium
CCGTTTATGGTTGCGAACGCAGGGAACGGAGAAAATGGGACAGGCCGGATTTGCCGGCCGAAAAATGCTTTGCACAAATCGGACTGCCTTTTTACCGGCCGAAGAAAACCGTTGCATCTTCGCGGCCTCCAAGGTCGCCCGATTGGACAAATGGCCCATTTTGCCTTGAAACTTGGCGTAATGCCTTGCGAATGGGCACGCCGCGGACTGATAAGCAGGAAGCGTATCTCGCGGCTCGCATTCACCACCGCATGCGCGTGCCGCGCAGTTCGTCGACCACCGAGATGATCCAGGCGCCGGCGAGGAAGAACGCCGTATAGAAACCGTAAGCCGGCAACACGCGAAGCAGTTCCATGCGGTCGTCGTGCATGGAAATGAACCATGCGGCTGCGGTCAGTTGAACGAGAAGCAACGCTCCGTACATGCCGAGCAACAGGGGGACGTTGCCCCCGGCCGCCACGAGCAGCAGCGCGAAGCCCAGGCCGAGGTAATGCAGAAGGGGCAGCAGGGTCAAATCCAACGCCGAGGTGGCCAGGATCCAACCGGTCAGCCGCGGGGAAAGGATGCGTGGATCGTGCCACGCCCTCCGCACGAACTTGCGCAGTACCTGCAGTGCGCCGCGGGTCCAGCGGTACCGTTGGTTGAGCAGCGCGAAGGGCGTTTCCGGCGCATTGGTGAAGGAAACGGCCCCGGGCTCGTACACGATGTTTCCGCCAAGAGAGAGAATAGCCAACGAGAGATCGAAATCCTCGGCAAACGTGTCTCCCTCGAACGGCCCCGCGACGGCCCGGGGCGTGCCCGAGGCGCTTCTATTCGAATAACGCAACCACACTTCTTCCAGCATCGAGCGGCGGAACATGCCGATCGGACCCGGCACGATGAGGACGGCGCCGAACAGCCCCTGGCCCGTGCGAACCGCGCCGTTGGCGATCAGGTACTCCAGTCCTTGTAGCCGGGTGAGGAGCGCGTTCCGATTGCGCACCCGCATTTGCCCGGCGATCCCGTCGATGCCTGGATCGGCCATGCGCGCCACCATGGTGCGGACCGCCTGGGGGTCGAGGCGGGAATCGGCGTCGATACACAGGATCAGTTCCCCGGTCGACCGCTGGAACGCCAAGTTGTGCGCGCTCCACTTGCCGCCGTTCGGCTTGTCGAGCACGCGTACGGCGCAGCCGCCGTGCCGCCCCTCGAATCGGCGTGCCCGCCGGAGCGTATCGTCGGTCGAGCCGTCGTTGATCACGAGCACTTCGAACCGAGGATAGTCCAAGGCAATCAAGGCCTGGAGGGCGGCCTTGATCGTAGCACTTTCATTGTAGCTCGGCACGAAAATGGAAACGAACGGCCACTCGCTCCGGCCGGACAGGTTTGCAGAATACTGCCGGCGGCGCGCCGCAAAGGCAAGGTTCAGCAAGACGCACCACCGGCAGCTCGAAAAGAAGGCCACCAGGGCCACGACCGTCGCCGCAACCCCATACATACCGCTGCCGCGCGGGCCGCGCCCGGCAGCTTCCGGACCGCTGACGACCCGGAATGCCAAGAGCGACAATACGGCCAACGCGACTGCTAGTGCCAGGCTGAACAGCACGGGCTCCCAAGTCTTCGGCAGTCGCCGGGCCGCCGCCGGTTCGGCAATCAGCTTCGAGTTCACCGGGTCAAGAGAGATATCTGAAGTGCTCATCGCCTCGCCCGATTCCGGTGGGACGTTCAGTGGTGGCTGTCGGGTCGTGCAAACTGGAAATCGTGGTGACGGCCGTTCGCGTTGCGCGCCGCGGGCCGCGACAACGCGCCGCCGATGCGCCGGATGTGCTCGAAACTGCCTGCGGGGGCCGCGGCGAGTAACACGGCCATTAATCGCGCGAGCGCCTCCGATTGCCGCCCCTTGGGGTGACCGTTGGAAATGGGCTCCTCCTCGGCGACGCTCGTCACGAGGGCTTCAAGATGGTCGCACAGCTCGGACCCGTCGCCCAAGCCGGCCGCCAGCAGTTGCACCGCCCGGTGCCGGTGCCGCGTGAGGGCCCATTCGGCCGCGGCGATCACGTTGGCGTCCAACTCGCCGCGCGCCGTCATTTCGCGAAGCTGCGTTCCCAGCAGGCGCAATAGCTCGCCTTCCTCGCCGAACTCGGTCGATACTCGGTGCAGTGCGCGGTCCCGGTTCACGGGCGTGGGCGGGGCGGGGCCATGCGATGAACGTTTTTCCCCCGCGTGTGTCGCAACCCAAGCCATGCCCGACAGCGAGGCGACCATGAGACTCACCATGAACGCCGGCATCGAGTCCAGCGGCGGGCGCCATACGAGTCGGGTCGCGATCTGTTCGCCTCGGGCCAATAGACGCACGGCTTCGGCGGGTGCGTCGCACGTGAACTCAGCCAACCCATACCCGGGATGCGCGGCCAGATCCTCCCAGCGGTGCAGGCAAGCCGTGAACCGGCCTTCGACGAACCGGCGCTGCTCGTCGCGATCGAGGTCTTCGAGGAGCTTGCACGACACCCCCTCCGCATCCTCCAGAGACGGCTTCATCCAGTTGGGCAGCCGAGCGAGCAGCCGCAATCCACCCGTCGGCGCCAGCACGAGCAGCGGCTCGTTGGGGCCGGAGTTTCCTGGCGCGGCGGCCCGATAGGCAACTTGCCCCGCGAACGGCGCCCGTTTTTCCAGGGTCTCTTGTTCCGCGGCCAACTGCTTTTCGGTTTGCGCGGTTTCAATGGCAATCTTCTTCAGGCACTCGTCGCGGTGGCGCGCGGCGCGGCGGAGGTCCCCGTCGCGGCGGTCCTGAAGTTCGCCTTGCGCCAGGGCCACCTGCTCCAGCCGGTCTTCAACCGCGGCGATGCTTGCCCGCAGGTCGTGTGCCTGCTGATCGCTGAGTTGCTTGGAAC
>CAYPWB010000673.1:0-2824 GCA_964414315.1 uncultured Planctomycetaceae bacterium
TCGTCCAAGAGGCTTTTCGCATCGGCTGCGCGATGCGAAAAGCCTTGTCTATTTTGGCGCGATTCATTACTGAAGCGACTCGCATTTTGCTGTGCGGCCGAAGTTCCCTCGGACACATCAATCAGCGACCACCGGCACGGCCCGTGGTCGCTGATTGGCCAGGAACTCACGAAACGGACATCTGGCCGCATCCTCGGGCGCCGACTTCGCCGAGAAAGCTCCCGAACGCGGGGTGGGTGCCGGCTTCTTTTGACGGGCTCTGAATGGGGGCTTATCCTGCGATTTTCTGCACTTCTTTCGGGTAAATCCGTGCGCTTCTGTAGACCCGATTTGGCCAATCACTCGGCATTTCAGGGCCGGCAGGCACTTCAGCGACAACATCGAAACTTCACCCTGGGGGTACAGTCGGCGGAATCCTCGAAAACAGCCATTGGCCCTGGAAAACTGGAACATTCCACACTTTGCTGTCAGGGAACCTCACGGATTCACCTTTCTGCCAGCAGGTGGGTTTCAGTTGCACCGTCGGCGATCGTAATGTAACGTATTGACAGGCAGGCGGCCGGCGCGCTACGCTTGTACGCTGAGCCTCTCCGCGTCGTCGATCGCCTGGAGAAATGTGGCGGTGGAGTTGCCTCAAAGAGGCATCGCTGGGAGGAAGCGAGTCGTGTAACCTCTGTTGCCGCACACTTCCCCGAATCCAGGAGGGACCCGGGCGATGAAACGAACCGTTCATCTCGTTGCCGCGTTGCCGGCGGCTATTCTTTGTTGCGGATGCTTTTTGGCGTGCGGCCCAGCGAGGGCAGGTTTTGATCAAGGCGACGGGTTCGATGCCGAGACGGCCGTCGAGTCACTTCGCGTCACGCTTCACGTGTCGCCCGATGCCGACCTTCGCCACCCAATGGCGCTCGACCTTGGCCTGGGCTTTCCGCTGTGGTTGCACCCATTGGGTCGCGTGGCCGACTTACCGCCGTTTGGCGCCGTCCCGCAGAAGTCGACCGCCGCAACGACGGTCCCGGCCGGCCGTTCGGTGAACTTCCAGTTCCGGTTGGAAGGTGAGCCGGGCCAGGACCGTCGGCAAACCACGCCGGCGTTGTTTGCCGGGGTTCGCCTCTCGGACATCGACCGGATTGCACTGCAGAGTACGGCTGTCGAGCCGCCGCCGATCGCCGGTTACGAGATCGAAGTGAACGGTCAACTGCTGGCCTCCAACACCGCGATCACGCTGAAACGTGAAGCGAATGGCAAGAAGCCCGAAGCTTCGCAACAAGACGCCGAAATGGCGGACGCCACGGCCTTACGCGAGCGGCTCAACGAGTTGATCCAGTTGGCCGCCGACCTGCGGGCCTTCGAGGAAGCCGGCTTCGCGACCGATGCCGACCGCCAGGCCGTACACAATCTGCAGCGTCAAATCGCGGCCCTCCGGCAACAGCTTGCCGAGTTGCCCGAAGCATCGCCTGTGCTCGCCACGTGGTATGTCGAATCGCAATTCCAGCCATCGTGGCGGAGTGGCCGTAAGCTCCAGTCGCTGGCAATCACGGTATGGACGCGGCCGGTCGACGATGCCTCGTCGACCAATTTCGTGTATTTCGGCCTTGGTGGGCATAAGTTTCTTGTTTTCGGGCCTGAAGATCCACCAGCGATTGGTGTTGGACCGCGAAAGATCAGCATCGATCTAGATCAGGCCGACCTACGGGCCAGCGATTTTCGGGGGTTCGCGCTGGGGATGCTCGCCGACAGCTCCCCGCAAAACAACGGCGGCGACGCCTGGAAGCCCGAGCGTCTGGAGGTCCGCGTCGATGGCGAAGTTACCTATGACAGCGACGGCTACGACGTCGACAAGCGTTCGCTAGCCGCGATTCGGCTCGTGCCGCCGGCGTACTTGTCGGAACCGGCGGCCGACGAAGAAGCAAACGCGCAATCGGAAACAGACAGGTCCGTAACGACTGCCGATGCATTGCCGGTGGTGGTCCCCGATGTGCGTTCGCCGCGGGCCGTATGCATTTGGCGGCCCGGCAAGGCGCTAGGAATCGACCCACAAACGTTCGAGCCTTTGCCCGACGAGGTCGAGCCGATTGAGCCCGTCGAGCCCGAAATGGTGAAGGTTGTCGGCTACGTGGTCTTCAAGGACGCGAGCAGCCCGACCGGATATCGGGGCGTTCCGGAGGTCGAAGTGACCTGGAAGCCCGAAGACGGCCAGCACCGCTCGACAACGACGGTCCGGGGAGGCAAGTACGAGATCGAGCTGCCGGAGGGCGAGTATTGGGTCGACCTGGGTCTCGACGAGCGGTGGGAGCCGGTGTTCGCCAAACCGGTAAGCGTGGCTCGGGGGATGAAGCCCAAGTTTTTCGTCTTGAAGCGGGCAGCCGCGGATGACGTGGTCGTTGCCGGTCGTGTGGTGGCGCAGAACCCGAGCGGCGCCGTGGGCGCGTTCCTGCCGGTCGCTGGGGCGACGGTCACCTTTTTGAAGGCCGCTGGAAACGGCATCTACCAAGTGGTGGCAGAAGAAACGAGCGACGGTAACGGCCGCTTTCGGATCGAACTCAAGGCCGGGGAGTATGCCATTGAGGCGACCGCGCAGGGCTACTTCGACAGTCCCACGGAAACGCTCGCCATCGAGCCGGACATGGGGCAAATCGAAATCGAACTGATGCCGTCGCAGCCGCCGGGCCCCCAACCTGGCCCTTGGCCTCCCGGTCCGCAACCTGGTCCATGGCCGCCGGGCCCCTGGCCTCCCGGTCCCCAGCCGCAGCCGAACCAAGCGATGCTGCGAGTATTGGTGCTGAAGATGCAGCAGGGCACGGCCGTTCCGGTGCAAGGAGCGCAG
>CAYPWB010000674.1:0-2824 GCA_964414315.1 uncultured Planctomycetaceae bacterium
TTTGAAGCTTGCCTATCCTTCCAATATCGGACCTGTCCCGTTTTTGGGCAGGAACTCCACTCCAGTTCTCGCGGCGGAATGCCGAAACTCAAGGGACCGATCTCGGGCAAATCTTGCCGGAACACCACCCTTCCGCCCGTCCTTGACGCTTTAGCAGGCCGGTGCTAGAGTGGTGCCTTCCGTTCTCGGCAAGCTGTGCCGGTATGGCAGTCTGTGCATCTCAGGGTATGCCGGGCGCCGGCAGAAGCCAATATAACCGACCGTTTTTTTGTGACACTTTTGGAGGAACGACCTATCATGGCCGAAAAGTACGTCTACTATTATGGGCCCCAGGGCAGTGAGGGCAACGCGACGATGAAAAATGAGTTGGGCGGGAAGGGCGCGAACCTGGCCGAGATGGCCAACCTCGGCCTGCCCGTCCCCGCCGGCTTCACCATCTCGACCGACGTCTGCACCTACTTCATGTACCACAAGGGGCAATACCCGGAGGGGCTGAAGCAGGAAGTGGCCGAGGCCATGAAGAAGACCGAAGAGGCCATGGGCATGAAGTTCGGCGATCCCGAAGACCCGCTGCTCATCTCCTGCCGCAGCGGTGCTCGCATGTCGATGCCCGGCATGATGGAAACCGTGCTCAACGTGGGCCTCAGTTCGAAGACCATCCCCGGGCTGATTAAGAAGACGGGCAACGAGCGGTTCGTGTACGACGCGTACCGGCGGCTCATCACGATGTACTCCGACGTGGTTATGGAGAAGGCCGAGGGCGCCGAGCCGGCCGAGGGGCAGGGCATCCGCGTACAGCTTGAGAAGCTCCTCGACGAGCGGAAGGAGCAGAAGGGCATTGAACTGGACACCGACCTCGACGCCGAGGACCTGAAGGCCCTTTGCGCGGCCTACAAGAAGAAGGTCAAGGAAGTGCTCGGGCGCGAGTTCCCGGATGATCCCGAGGAGCAGCTTTGGGGCGGCATCGGCTCGGTGTTCAAGAGCTGGAACGGCAAGCGGGCCGTTTCCTACCGCCGCATCGAAGGCATTCCCGACGAATGGGGCACGGCGACCAACGTGCAGGCCATGGTGTTCGGCAACATGGGCAAGAGTTCGGCCACGGGCGTGGCGTTCACGCGCAACCCGGCCACGGGCGACAACAAGTTCTACGGCGAGTGGCTCGTCGACGCCCAGGGCGAAGACGTGGTGGCCGGCATCCGCACCCCACACCCCTTGAACAACGACACGAAGAGCGACCAGAACAAGCACCTGTCGTCGCTCGAGGATGAGAACCCGGAACTGTACAAGCAACTCGACGAGATTCGCACGAAGCTCGAGCGGCATTACAAAGACATGCAGGACATCGAGTTCACCATCCAGGAAGGCAAGCTCTGGATGTTGCAGTGCCGTAGCGGCAAGCGGACCGGCACGGCGGCGCTCAACATGGCGATGGACATGCTGGCCGAGAAGCTTATCGACGAACCGATCGCGGTCACCCGCGTTGCGCCCGCCCAGCTCGACGAGCTGTTGCACCCGCTGGTCGATCCGGCGGCCGAGAAGAAGGCGGAGCCGTTCGCCCACGGCTTGCCGGCGGGGCCCGGCGGCGCGTTCGGCGAAATCGTTTTCACCTCCGCCGGCGCCGTGGCCGTGGCCAAGGCCGGTCGGAAGTGCATCCTCGTTCGCGAGGAGACCAACCCCGAGGACGTCGAGGGCATGCGGGCCGCCGAGGGAATCCTCACGGCGCGCGGCGGCATGACGAGCCATGCGGCGTTGGTCGCACGCGGTTGGGGCAAGTGCTGCATCGTGGGCGCCGGGAAGCTGAAGATCGACTACGCCGGGAAGCGCATGACCGTCGACGGCAAGACCCTCGCCGAGGGCGACGTCATCACGCTCAACGGCACGCGGGGCCTCGCCTACGAAGGCCAGTTGGACATGATCGACGCTACCGAGAACCCGCGGTTCCAGAACTTCATGACCATTGTCGACAAGCACCGCACGATGGGCGTTCGCACCAATGCCGATACGCCCGAGGACGCGAAGCTCGCCCGCGAGTTCGGCGCCGAGGGCATCGGTCTGTTCCGCACGGAGCACATGTTCTACGGCAAGGGCGCCGAGGAACCCCTGTTCGTGCTTCGGAAGATGATCCACGCCGGCGACGAGACCGAGCGGAAGCAGGCGATCGACGAGTTGGCGCCGTTCGTGAAGCGCGACATCAAGGCCACGCTCGAAGCGATGGACGGCATGCCGGTCACGGTGCGGCTCTTGGACCCGCCGCTGCACGAGTTTGTGCCGCAGCAGAAGGAGGCCCGGCAGGAACTGGCCAAGGCGTTGAACATCGGGGTCGACGAGGTCATCCGCCGCGGCGAGGCGCTGCACGAGGTGAACCCCATGATGGGCCACCGCGGCGTGCGGCTGGGCATTACCTACCCGTATCTGACGGAAATGCAAATCCGCGCCGTCCTGGAAGGGGCCGCCGAATTGAAGAAGGCCGGCAAGGACGCACGCCCGGAAATCATGGTGCCGGTCACCTGCACGGCCAAGGAACTCGACTTCATCAAGCCGATGTTCGATCGCGTGAAGGCCGAGGTGGAAAAGGCCGCCGGCGTCGAGGTCGAATGCTTGTACGGCACGATGATCGAGATTCCGCGTGCCTGCCTCACGGCCGGCGCCATGGCCGCCACGGCCGAGTTCTTCAGCTTCGGAACGAACGACCTGACGCAGATGGGTTTCGGCTTCAGCCGCGACGACATCGGCGGGTTTCTCGGCGAATACCTCGACCAGAACATCCTCCCGGCCGACCCGTTCCAGACGATCGACCAGGAGGGCATCGGCCAGTTGATCGAGA
>CAYPWB010000675.1:0-2823 GCA_964414315.1 uncultured Planctomycetaceae bacterium
GCTGGTATCTCTTCACGCCCGACAGTGACACCCTGAACCGTCTGGGAGAACCCGCTATGCCTTATCCACTCGCAGGTCCGCCACCTGAAGCAGCCGTCGTGCAAGCGAAGCCGAACGGCGGGTCAGCGTACGCTTCCAGAGCTTGGCCGGTCGTTCTCGCAGTCGTTTGCTGTGTCGTGGGGGTGCAGTGCATTCCGGCTTCTTCATGCCGCGACGGCCGCCTGCATACTTGCATGAACAACATGAAACAGATCGGGCTGGCACTGCACAACTACCACGATCGCTATGGATCCTTCCCTCCGGCGTACCTTCCCGACGAGGACGGCCGGCCGATGCACAGTTGGCGCGTGCTTATTTTGCCGTTCCTTGAGGAAAAAGCCCTCTACGCGCAATACCGCTTCGACGAGCCGTGGAACTCGCCGCACAATCTGGCGTTGGCCGAACCGATGCCGCGCGGCTACCGGTGCCCGAACAGTCCTCTGATCGGCGATCCCAGCACAAATTATTTGATGGTCGTCGGCCCGAACGCCTTCAGTTCCGGGCCCGAGGGGCCCCACATGGGCGAGTTCACCGACGGTCTGCCCACAACCCTGGCTGCGGTGGAAATGGCGAACTCAGGAATCCACTGGATGGAGCCTCGCGACTGGGACCCCCCCGGCCCCGACCGGCCGCAGAGCGATCATCCGGGCGTGTTCAACGCCCTCTTTGCCGACGGCGCAGTCTTGTCGCTTGATGAGCACCTCGACCCCGACATCCTCAAGGCCATCGTCAGCGCCGACGGGGGCGAGGCCGTCGATGTGGACGAGGTACTCGGCTATCACCGCTGATAGTTGCGGCAGTTGCAGCCGGTGCCCTGGGCATCCCGGGGGAGTTCCTTCGCGCCTCGCAGTTCTATTTCGCCTGTTGCGAGGGCGGCTTCTGTGAGCGGGCCATCGGCGATGTCCAACTCCAGCTAGCCGAACTCGCCTACCGCCGAACTAGCCGCCGCTCGGATGATCGCCATGAAAGATCGCACATGGCGAGTTCGGCTTGAATTCACTCCTGTCGGCCTGCCGCTTTGGCCGCGCCTTCGCGCTGCGCCTGGCGCAACGCGGCGAGAAACGCCTCGATCTGCCGATGAACGGCCAATCGCTGGCTGACTATCAGGACACTAATGCCGGAGCCTTCATACCGATTCACACCGGCACTATTGTTCCAGGTTTCCGGAGCAATCGTCATGGCAAGCGTTGCGGTCAATTGCTCCCTTTCGTGGGGCAGCCGATGGTCGATAACCCAATTGCCGGCTCTGGTGACCACGGGTCTTGTCGGCCGATACGGCATATCCCTTACGTCATAGAGTCTTGTCGGCGTCATCATCTCTTCTTTGTCAGGTGTCGTGATCCAGACGACTTCGTGGGCAACCGTCCAACGCAACCTGCCTGTCAGTACCCCTGCGGGACCGCAAAGCTTATCCAGGCATTCGCGCAGCGTTCCGTGCATCGGTTGTACGCGGATCGACGTCGTCGGCTCTATACCGTCGCAGCGCAAGGGCCCCTCGTCGATCACGATGTTGGCCTTCGCGGCTCTTGCCAAACGCAAAAACACTTTGTTCAGTGGCTTCGCGACCGCATACTCGTCCTCCGGCATGTCGGGAAACCCGAGTTGCACCTGCCGTGTGAGCGCCAAACGAGCCGCGTGGTCCGGATATCGGATCGGTTTGGGCTCTGGAAACAGGGATTTGTCGGCATCTTCTTCATGATGCTTCGCCTGCCGCAACGCATTAAGAAAGAGCCGAATCTCACGGTGAACTGGGCCCATTTGCGGGATTGCCAGCAGTTGCTTGTTCCCAACGATAACGGGCTCTATCGGTCCGGGACCGGTGCCTTCCGGCCAGGAGCCTGGGGCGATGAGGCAATATATCAAAGTCGACAAGGTGTCAAAATCGGAATTCACTCCGCTCCCAGCAATCAATTCCGTCACGTCGTAGTAGCGGATTGCTTCATCGGTGTGGGCGCGCTCCGCCGTTGTGATGATGAGCGTATCGTTCCGTTCGTACCATCCGAGATTCGTGGTGAGTTGGAATACAATTTCCAATGCGGCTCCCAGCGAAACATCTTTGACGTCGAGTGTGACGGTCATGTCGAGGGGAAGGCCGATTCGCTCTAATGCCGCCCGGTCCAGTGCGACTCGGATCGGCAGACGACGATCCAACTCCCGAACGACCTCGTTCAGCGGCCGCTTGTCGAAGTGGAGTGAAATAGGGCGTTCGAGAGCCTGCTCCACGACCGTCACCTCGGAAGAACTCTTCGGCTGGTCTTCGTTCGGAGCCGCCGCGGCAACCGCAACGGCCGGTCCGCCAAGGGCCAGAGCGAAGGCCGCCAGCAGAATTCGGACAATTGGAGGGTACATGTGATTCATTCTTGGTTCCATTCTATGGAACGGTGGAAGCCGATCCTTCGCCTACCGGCCGTGCGTTGCGGGAACGTCGATGTTCTGCTCCGAGGCCCGATCGGGCAGGACGAGGGTGGTGGTGTACGAGGGGAATAGCTGCAGGCCGTAAGGCGATTCGGGATGGGTTTGCCCGTCGTACGCCTCGACGCGAACGATGACCGCGCCGGGCACGCTCCCCTGGCCGCCCGGCGTACGGTAGCGGCCGTTTTCGATGGTCGCCCGGGCCTGCGGGCCGGTGTTGTCCTGGACGGGGTCGGGCTCGAACACGACCTCGCCTGCGGGGATCGGCTGGCCGCCGTGGGTGACCGTGCCGTACACCTCGACCCGATCCGGCCCGCCGGAACCGCCGCAGCCGACGCAGCCCGCCAGAATCAAACCGGCGGCCAGAATGAA
>CAYPWB010000676.1:0-2821 GCA_964414315.1 uncultured Planctomycetaceae bacterium
TACCGCTTGCCAAGAAGATCTGGCCGAAAATCGCGTCCGCGATCTTCGAGTTGGCTGTCGTGCGGGATGCGGGTAGCGATCTCGACGATCTGGTTGGGCACCTTGCCGCGTTCGTGTCGGCAGCGGCCGATCTGGGCTTCGGACTCCGTTGGGTCGAGCGAGACCTCCCCGATGACGCCGGGCGGTGGAGCGTTCTTTGGCGGCAAGCTGTTCTGCCGAGTTTTGCCAAGCCGAGCGGGGGGGAAATTGTAGGGGTGCTTCCCGGGCCTCGTGACGAGCTTCTCTTGCACCCGCCGGCTTTCTCCCGGTGGTTGTTCGAGCATCGCGCGGGTGTCACTTCGGGGCAAATGCGGGCTGGGCTGGTCGCCCTGGGCTTCCGCAGCCCCCAGGATGCTGGCGCTGCCGGGCGGCTTCGCGTCGTGATGCCGGATGGGTCGGCGCTCGAACGCCGGGCGTGGGTTCACGACGCTTGGGACTGGTCCAACCACCGACCCAAGGAGGGGAGACCGGCGGGCGACGGCGGGGATTGAGTTGGGAAATCGAGTTGGGCGGGCAGGAGCGACAAAACACCCAAGCCTGCCCAAGTCGAAAAATGAACCCTTAATAACAAGGAACCCTCAAAACACCGTATTACGACATGCCTTGTCGTTCACGCACTACCGTTCGGACTCCCTCACTGGTAGGGACTTGGGAACTTGGGGGCCGAAGTGCGGAATACTTTATTCCGGGGGTTCCTTGTTAATAAGCCCGATTTCCCAAGCCCCCCCCGTTTTGATGTCCGCCGGAACCTACATCGAAAGGAAACCTTACAATGTCTACTCCCGCTATCCGCGTTATCGAAACCTACGAGCTATTGCAAGTCGCGTCAGCCCCCGCCGGCTACCGGAGCGTCTGGATCGAACGGAGCCCCGACGCGCCCGGCCGTTACCGGCTGGAAGTCGAACCGCTGGCCATGGTCGGGCTGGCCGAAGTGGCCGAGCATCGCCGCCCCTCTGACGGCAAGCCCAGGCGATACCGCAAGACGGTCGCTCTGGGGCTGGTCGACGGGGGATTCATAGTGAGTGATGGGGCTGCGAACTTCGCCGGGATCGTTCACGAGGGCGACGATCTGCGTGAAGCCGCCGCTGGGCTCGACATCCCCGACGAGGTGTTCGACGCCCTCGATTGGCCCGAAGAAGACGAGCAGGCCGTCGAGCAGGCCGCCGGGCCCTCCGAAGCAAAATCCGGAGCCGCTGCTTGACCCGGGCGATGGCCATGCCGATAATGAAACCGTCAAACCAAACTTCGGAGTTCAATCTGATGTTTCTCTGCATCAGTGGCCGTAGGCCCGTGTGCTTGTGGGGTAGCCGAGCGTCGATCCGGATTGCCGGGGAGCAAGGTCCTCGGGCGGTTTTCCGAAGCCGCCTGACAGCGAGTACACGGGCCTACGGTCGTTTTGCTCGCCTCTGCGGGCAAAGGAGTCCATCATGAGCGACATTCGCGTGCATATCGTGAAGTCACCAGACCGCGCCAATTACTCGATGCGGTACAAAGACCCGTTGACGGGTAAGCAGGTGAAGAAGTCGGCCGAAACGTCGAACCGGAAGGACGCCTTGAAGAAAGCCGCCAAGTGGGAGGCCGAAATCAATGAGGGGCGGTACCAACGGCCGCAACGGATTACCTGGGAGGAGTTCCGCCAAATCTACGAGGCCGAAAAACTTTCGGCCGTAAGCCAGGGCACCCGGGATGCCGCCGCCTCGGCGATGAACCACCTGGAGCGAGTCATCGCGCCGGAGCGCCTGTCGAGCCTGACATCGGCCGTCCTGAGCCGGTTCCAGTCGGACCTGCGGAAGGAAGGCATGAAGGACACGACCATCGACGCGCACCTTGGGCACCTGCAAGCAACGCTGTCCTGGGCGGTCGCCAACGAGTACCTGCGCGAAATGCCAAAGATGCACCGGCCCAAGCGGGTGAAGGGCCGGAAGTTCGCCCGGGGCCGGGCTATCGTTGCCGAAGAGTACGAACGGATGCTGAGGGCCTGCGAGACAACCCGGCCCGAAGACGCGGACGCCTGGAAGCGGTATCTCGAAGGGCTCTGGCTTTCGGGGCTGAGGCTCGAAGAATCGCTCGCTCTGTCCTGGGACGCCGATTCGGGGTTTGCCATCGACCTGGGCGGTCGGCACCCCCGATTCCGAATCGCCGCCGACTCACAGAAGAGCGGCAGGGACCAACTGCTGCCGATGACCCCCGACTTCGCCGAGTGGTTGCTCCGAACGCCTGATAGGGAGCGCCGGGGCCGCGTCTTCCGTCTCACAGGGCTGCTGTCGGGCCAGCCGATCAGCCCGAAGCGGGTTTCCCGGCTTGTCACCAAGATCGGCAAGAAGGCCGGCGTCGTGGTCAACCGGGAAATGAAGAAGGTCAAGGAGCGGGCCATCGACGCGAAGACGGGCAAGCCCACGGGTCCGGTCCGTCTAGTCGAGCGGGAAGTGGTCAAGTACGCCTCGGCGCACGATCTTCGCCGATCATTCGGCACGCGATGGGCCAAGCGGGTCATGCCCGCCACGTTGAAGCTGCTGATGCGACACTCGTCGGTCGATACGACGATGCGGTACTACGTCGAGATGGACGCCGATGACGTTGCGGCCGACCTGTGGGCGCAGCACTCGCCCGCGCCGGGGTCGGAAAAGGGCGGTTTAGGTACCGTTTTGGGTACCGCCGGCCGCGAAGGCACCGATGAGGCTTCCAGTGCGGTCGAGCCCGATTGCTCTAACTCCTTGTCTGATAAGGACTTCTAGCGGAGGGCACGGGACTCGAACCCGCAACCCCGGTCAAGGGGCACCTC
>CAYPWB010000677.1:0-2820 GCA_964414315.1 uncultured Planctomycetaceae bacterium
TGGTGTGCGACCTCGACCGGTTCGAAATCCACACGAACTTCACCGGCACGGCCAAGCACGTATATGCCTTCGGTCTCGACGGCCTCAACTATTGAGCCAACCGAGCCGCCTCGGCCGCGATATGGCCAGCAAGGGAAGTCACAAAGGTCCGGATGCCTGTCATGTCGGAAAGCTGCGTGAACTGTCCGTGGCGTACCGCGCTGCGCGGCGACGCGATCAGAGCTGCTGTTGTATAAAGCTGCTCCTGAACCAGCCGCTGGCAAAGGATGTCATATCGGGCCAGATACGAGGCCCCCTGGAACTCTTCGAAGATCAGGAAGTGTGGGGAATTGTCCTTGACAGGCTTTCGCGATTTCGGAGCATCCTCGACCAGCATTAGCCAACCCACAAACGGGCGAGGCTGTTTCCCAAAAGCGCCCTCCCGATAAGCTGTCCACAGATCGTGGGCGGTGCCAATGGCCTCCTCCGTGCGATTGTTGAAGTTGTTTCCGAATGAGGGGCCAACCTGGCTCTTTAATTCAATCGCTGCAATTAACTGCCGCTGGTAGATCACCAAGAGATCCCACTGCTTTGTTGGCCGAAAGTAGCCGGGCAATGTAAGCAGAGTGCGCTGCTGGTAGAGTTCAGCCTCTCGAAGGCCGTTCGCTCGAACAATCTGGCTGACCAACGCGACGAAGCCGTCCATGTTCTTTCCTGTGGTCACGCCCGCCCGCTCTCCTTGATCGGCCCGGCCCGCCTCGGTCTGCTTCCGCCGTGCCGCTTCGCGATTCTTCCAGAAACTCCGGACAGCCGCTTGCGTCTTCCGCTCGTACTCCACCAGATCAAGTGCCATCTATACACCGTTCCCTCCAAGCGTCAGCCGCTCCTCCTTGGTGAGACCGTAAAGCCGAAACGCCGCTCGGTTGCAGGCTTCTCGGTCGCGGATCGCAGACGCCTGAATAAGCTCGTCGCGCAACTCCGGTGGCACGTCGTGCCAGTACGGGATGCGAATGCGACGCAGGTACTGCGCCTGGAACCGCAAGTATCCTCCCCGCATCCTGGTCGAGTAGGTGGCGACAAACAGCCGAGCAATCTCCGACAAAAGCACCGCCTGCAAAGCGTGCAGGTCCCACTGATCCGACGTGATATAGTACAGATTATGGTGAGGATACAACTCGCCCCGCTCCAAGACGATATGCGCCTCGCCCTTGATATCCGGGATCAGTAGTTTCGACTTCTTCGTCAGCCGCCGATCGATGCGATCGATCGTGCGGTACCAGTTCGACGGCTGCTTCTGAGCACAATGGCGGCGGGCAATCACATCTTTCCGCGCTTCAAGATACCGACGCAGACGCGGATAGTCGCGAAGATTGACCAGACCGCCCCGGTCGGCAAACGGATTGATCACGCCCTGCCCGCGCCAGCGAACCTCGCCCTCCTGGATATCGCGTGTTGTGGCAAGCGGCAGCTTGCGATCGGGCTCGACATCGAGCGATTCGAAATCGCCGATAAAGGCTTTGTCCGCTCCGGTGGCCACACCGATGCCCACCTTACAGCCGGCCTCTTCGACGGTGGGATACTGCTGCTCCAAGCGGCGAATCAATCCCATCTGGTCCGAGGAGCCCAGAAGCCACGGCTCCGAGCCGTTCGCGACGGCGGCCAACTCGCGTACCGGCCCGTGCTTGTTGCCGATCTTCGGAGCCCGCAACTCTTGGGCAAGCTGCGCCAGCGTCGCCCGGTCGATGGCAGGGCGGTGCGCAATGCGAGTCCAATCGGACCGTTCCCGGCCGATGACTGTAATTGCGGCGTATGCCGTCACCTCGCTATGGAAAGCCGGCGTATCGACCATATCGACATACACGCGCAGATGAAAATCTTCTGAGACCAGCCGGCGCAGCGGTCGGCCGTAACGGTTCTTCATCCAGCGGTCGGCGCAAATGAAGGCCAGGCAACCAGTGTCATCCAGCAATAGCAGCGACCGCTCCAAAAAGGGGATATAGAGGTCGGCCCGGTCGTAGATTGTCTCGTAACGGCTCCGATACTCCGCCAGCAGCGGTGCCGGGATCAGCTCCTGCCGGACATAGGGCGGGTTGCCCACCACGAAATCAAACGGGCCATCCAACGCGACAAGAAGAAAGTCCCCCTGGACCAGCCACCGCTCGGCCAAGGCGCCGGCAGACGCCTCGCTCAGCCCGAGCTCTTCGAGCCGCCGGACGACCGCCAGCCGGGTTCGTTGAAACGTCTCGTGATGTAGCTCGACCGCTCGAACGGCCCCGCCGAGCGCGTCAACGACATTGCCGGAGCGGCCCCACGCCTTCCATGCGGCGAAAACCCGATCAATGATCGGCAACAGAAAATCGCCCCCGCCGAAGGACGGTTCTAAGAGACGCCGTTCGTGCAGCGGTTGGTCTGAAGTGTAGCCCGCCAAATCGAGGATGAAATCGACGACCTCGCGCCGCGTGAAGATCGCCCCGCGCATTTCGATACCGCTCTGGTTTGCGAGGGCCTCGCTGGCGGCCAAGGCCCTGTCGGCGCAGATCGATAGGTCGCCCAGGAAGTCGAATTTGAGCTGATTCGGGGCCACTTCGCTCGCCTTCTAAAGATCGCATAAGCATCAGCCGGACCAAATCTTCGCTAATCAGCATAGCGTTTGGCGGAACGGCGGTCCAGTAGGGCCGGACACGCCCATCGGCATCACGCCCCCCCGATCTGCCGCGCCTCCGCGACACGATCCTACGCCGACGAGTTGCTTCGAAACCTTTCCCTTCCCCGCGCCCACCGAGGCCCAGCGGGAGGCGATAGCGGAAGCCGCGCGCGAGTTGGACCGGTTGCGGAACAATT
>CAYPWB010000678.1:0-2810 GCA_964414315.1 uncultured Planctomycetaceae bacterium
CTCTCCCTGGAGACCACCCATGACCCTATCCGCTCAACTGGCGGAATACATTTCCGCCTGCTTCACCGGCTTGTGGATCGAAAGCCACGAGCATGAGGATGCTTTGCGTGAGATTGCCGGACTCTGCCGCGAGCAGAACTGGCAGCTTGCCGCCTGGAACGTCGAGCAGGGCCTGCGGATCCCTGGTGCCGAGCAGCCGGCCGATCCCAGCGGGTCCGATCCACTGGCAGCCATCCGCTCACTCGGTGCCCTGGCCAGCCCCGACAGTTCGGCCCTGCTGGTTCTGGAAAACTTCCACCGGTTCACCCAGTCGGCCGAAGTGGTGCAGGCCCTGGCCCAGCAAATCACAGCAGGCAAGCAAACCCGCTGCTTCGTGATTGTGCTGAGCCCACTGGTGCAGATTCCCACCGAATTGGAGAAGCTCTTCGTCGTACTTGAGCACGAGCTTCCCGGCCGCGAACAACTCGAAGAAATCGTCCGCGGCATCGCCACCGAAGAGGGCGAGTTACCGGAAGGCGACCAGCTCGAAACCGTGCTCGACGCCGCGGCCGGGCTCACTCGGTACGAAGCGGAAGGAGCTTTTTCGCTCAGTCTTGTGAGGGACGGCGGAATTCACCCCCGCACCATCTGGGACCAGAAGAGCCAGATGCTCAAGAAAAGCGGCCTGCTGTCCCTGCATCGCGGCGGTGAGCGGTTCGATACCCTGGGCGGCCTGGAATCCCTGAAAAGCTTTTGCTTGAGGGCGATGCGGCGTCAGGGACACCAGGATCCGCTCCGCCGGCCCCGTGGAGCCTTGTTGCTCGGCGTTCCGGGAACGGGAAAATCGGCTTTCTGCAAGGCGCTCGGAGCCGAAACGGATCGCCCCACGCTGATCCTCGACGTGGGTTCGCTCATGGGTTCCCTGGTCGGCAGTACCGAATCGAATGTGCGGCGGGCACTGAAAATGATCGACGCGATGGCACCCTGCGTGTGCATGATCGACGAGGTGGAGAAAGCGCTCTCGGGCGTGGCCAGTTCGGGCCAGACCGATTCGGGCGTTTCGGCCCGGCTGTTCGGCTCGCTGCTCACGTGGCTGAACGACCACGAAAGCGACGTGTTCACCGTCTGCACCTGCAACGACATCAGCAAGCTCCCGCCGGAGTTCGGTCGTAGCGAGAGGTTCGATGGGATATTCTTTCTCGACCTGCCGGATACGACGCAGAAACGGGCCATCTGGCGAATTTACCTCGACCTGTTCGGCCTGGATGCAAAGCAGACCAAGCCGGCGGACGCCGACTGGACCGGTGCGGAAATCAGGAGTTGTTGCCGACTTGCAGCGTTGCTCGACGTGCCGCTGATCGAGGCCGCCCAAAACGTGGTTCCCGTTGCCCGCACGGCCCACGAATCGGTCGAACGGCTGCGTACCTGGGCCTCGGGGCGATGCCTCGATGCCGACGCCCCTGGTGGCCTCTACAGCCGCAACCGGAACGTCGTGTCGAAGCCGGGCCGGAAGGTGCGTCGGGCCGATCCGTCGAACAACTGACGTGTTCTGTGCATCGTCGGGGCACCACCTTCGGTGCCGCAGTGAATTCCCGGGCCGTTCACGGGACCGCCCATTCTAAACACTCGTGTCACCGTGGACGGCCCTTCTCACCTTTCATCCTGTCGATGTCACCCCACCCATCACCCTTACCAGCAGCCCGCCCAACGCGGCGAGGAGGACCAATGAGTCGCCATTACGAAATGGACCTGTGTGTCCGCAGGGCAAAGCCCGACCGGGTGGATGCCATCAAGGAGGCGGCGGCCGAGCAGTGGTCGTTTGAAGACTGGCATGCCGTGGACGATCCAGACAATCCCTCGTCTTTCGGATCCACTGGCCGGGACAACCTGTGCGGCGGCGAAGGTGAAGAGGAGTTCGCCGAACGCCTGGTCCGTGCAATCTGGAAGGCCAACGGCGGCTACTGCGAAGTCGAGGTCAAGGCGACGTATCTGGAGGCATTGCCCTACGAGGTTTACAGCTTCGACGAAGAGGCGTTCGCAGCCTTGACCGGCCACCAGAACGACGCGACCAACAAGGCACGTGCATAAGGACGGCCCCATGAAAGTCTACCCCATTGCATGTCCCATTACCCTGAATGCCGAGGCCGATCCCAGTTCGGGCGATCTGGGCGTTCGCGAAGTCGATCGGTATAATGGATGGAGTCGGCGTATCGGAGGCGACAAGGGTGATCTGCTCTTCAACGGCTATGACGTGGTGGATGGGGAAACCGTCCTTCGCGACCCCGCTTTCTGTACGGTCTTCGATGACCTGACGGACCAGGAGGTGTTCGACTACGCCCACCAGGTGCTCCACGAGGCTTTCGCTTCCATCGGGACCGAATGCGTACAGTAATGCCCTCCGAACCAGAAAGACAAAAAGGGACCAATCCATGAGCCTCTATTACTCGATAGGAATCAGCGTGCGGGGTGCGAACCCGGAACGTGCCCTCGATATCAAGGAGGCCGCCGAAGCCGAATGGCCCTTCGACGTGGACGATTGGCTGCCGTGCGGCGATCCCGATGACCTGACGGCCTTCGAGGTCTCGGCCACCGGCGAACTATACGCCGCAACGACCGAGCAGGAGTTGGCCCACCGGCTGATCCGGGCGATCTGGGAAGCCAACGGCGGTTATTGCCAGGTCGACGTCTCGGCCACCCGCCTTACGGACATGCCGTACGAGACGTATCGGCTCGACCGCGACGATTACGAACGGATGGTCGAAAAAGCTGAGCCGAATCGGGATTGTAACCCGGACCTGCCCCAACCCCTGGAGAATCATCATGGCTGACCG
>CAYPWB010000679.1:0-2808 GCA_964414315.1 uncultured Planctomycetaceae bacterium
GTCGGGGCGAGAGGATTTGAACCTCCGACTTCCTGCTCCCAAAGCAGGCGCGCTGCCAGACTGCGCCACGCCCCGAGGTCGATTGCGCTCGCGGTATGCCGGCACGGCGTCGGAGCGCCGTCTGAGGTGCCGGAACCTTGGCACACCTCAACAAACACGAATACGAAAGCAGTGTACCGCGAAGCGCCGCAGTTCGCAAGCGGCGCTCAGGGAACCGGTGCGGCTTCAGGACCAGGTGCCAGCGGTGTGGAAGCGGCGCCCTGACCGTCGTCAATATGGTTCTGCTTGTCGGGTCGTCCGTTCCTGGGTGCAAGCCCGTCGGTCGAACGACAGAGTTTCGCCCGATACGGCGGACGGCACGACGGAGCGTGCCTGCTACTTTGAAGCGGAAGGACCGGCTTGTCAAAGCAGGGTGAACCGAACGGCGGCAGCGGTTATCCTACCTGGGCCGCGGCCGTCAACGGTTCATTAATGTGCCGGCGCAGACGTTCGAATTCGTCATGGTTGGCGAAGTGGATGACCAGCTTGCCGCGCCCCTTCGCGTTGTGCGTGAGCGTTACTTTCATCCCCAGGGCCGTCTTCAATTCCTGCTCCAACGCACGAATGTGCTCGCTACGACTAGGGCGTGAACGGCTGGTCGTGCCGTCGCGGTCGATCACGCCGAGCGGCTCGTGGTCGGCCGTGGCGATCGTCTCTTGGACCAGGGACTCGGTCTGTCGGACATTCAGTTGCTCCCGCTGCACCCGCTCGCAGAACTCGACCTGCTCCCGCTCGTCGCCCAGGGGCAGCAGGGCTCGGGCGTGGCCTTGCGTTATTTGCCCTTTGCGGAGGGCGTCTTGCACGGCCGGGGGCAATTCCAGCAGGCGAATCAGATTGGCTACGGTCGAACGGTCGATGCTCAGCCGCCGAGCCAGTTCCTCCTGGGTACCGCCGTACTGTTCCAGGTACCGCTGAAACGAGGCGGCCTTTTCCAGCGGGTTGAGGTCCTTCCGCTGCAGGTTCTCGACGATGGCCACCTCGGCCATCTGGCGGTCGTCGACCTCGACGATGTGGACCGGCACCTCGGCCTTGCCCGCCTCGCGGGCGGCCCGCAACCGCCGCTCGCCCGCCACAAGCTGGTAACGGTCTTCAAACGGGCGAATGACGACCGGTTGCAAGACGCCGTGGGTGGCGATGCTCTCGGCCAGTGCCCGGATCTCGTCGGGATCGAACGCCTGCCGCGGCTGGGCCGGATTGCTTTCGATCAGTTCGACGCTCACCCAAGTGGTCCCCGTGGTCGGCTGCGGCTCGGCGGCCGGGGCGTCCTCGGGCGGCGGCGGAACCTCAGCGTGAACTGCCCGCGGCGCGTCGTCCAAGGTGGGAGCGGACGGTTGCGGTTCCGGTTCGCTTCGCATCGGGATTTGCCCCAACAGGGCTTCCAGTCCTCGGCCCAGGCGTCTAGCTTGACTCACCTTCGATTACCTCCATGCAAAGCTCGACATACGCCATGGCGCCGCGGCACCGCGGGGCGTAGTCGAGAACCGGTTTTCCATGACTCGGCGCCTCGGCGACCAGGACGTCCCGAGGGATCACCGTCTGATACACAACTTCCCCGAAATACTCCCGCACTTCCCTGTCCACCTCGCCGGTCAGGTCCAACGACTCGTCGTACATCGTCAGCAGGATGCCGCCGAACTGGAGTTGATGGCGTCCGCGGGCGATCACTTCTCGGATGATCTCGATCATTTGCGTCAGCCCCTCCATGGCGAAGTATTCGCACTGGATAGGCATGAGCACTTCGGTCGACGTGGCCAGCGCCGTTTTGGTAAGCTGCCCGAGCGACGGCGGGCAGTCCAACAGGACGAAGTCGTAGGCACTGAACCCGCGGGCCAGGTGCTCCCGGAGCCGGTCGGCCTGCTGCTCGTCGTCACGGGTGAGCAGTTCAATATGTCGAAAGCTTCGGCTGCCGGGCAGCAATTCCAGCCCCGCCACCGCCGTGTCTACAACGCCTTGCCGGATGGGCGTGCAGGCCACCAGCGGATGACTTTCCGACGGCCGTTGCCCCATGCCGGTCGTGGCGTTGCACTGCGGATCGAGGTCGACCAGCAGGGTGCGCGCTCCGGAATGTGCCAGGCCGGCGGCCAGATTCACTGCGGTTGTGGTCTTTCCGACCCCTCCCTTCTGGTTTGCTACGCAAACAATGCGAACCACCACCGGCCTCCAGCGTTTTCGGCAGGCGAACCAAGGGGCCGATCCCGTTTTCGCGGGCTTCACGTTCGGCCCGCCCGCTTCTGTTGTCGTTGGGCCGAAAAGACCGAGACCGGGACAATCCCCCGATACCGGCGTGCGGATTCTACTGGGGGACGGGGTGGGAAGGGAATGCCAGTTTGGACATTGAGCAAGAAGAGGAGGGCCGCCCTGGGCGAAGCACCCGGAGGGCCGTCTCGGCGAGGCATGCCTGTTTTCGCCCCATCCGCCTTCACTACGGTTCGACCGCTTCTACCGCACAGCCTGCGCAACCCGCCAGTCGCCCCGTTTCACGTGAAACGCCCATCTTTTCCCATTCTCGCATCCGGTGCAAATCCGTTCCACGTGAAACATGGCAGGATCGTTTTCGTTGGGCGAGGAGGATGGAGGCTCCCCGCCGGGCTCCGAGTCGGGCGTTTCTTGGCCGGCGCTGCCCGCCATGCCCTTCACCTTCCCCGCAAGGAGATGTGAAGGGCGTGGCCGACGACCTGCGCGCAACAACGAGGAGGCTCATCCGTTTGTGGGGGCTAGCCGGGATTATTCACGAGAAGTAGGGTGGTGACAAGCAAGCCATGGGCTTGG
>CAYPWB010000680.1:0-2805 GCA_964414315.1 uncultured Planctomycetaceae bacterium
AACCCTCTCCCAGAGGGAGAGGGGACCTTGTGATCCCGATTTGCAAAAGTCCTGTACGACCTTTGACCGGCTGAAAGGTAGGCTGCCTGAAACCAGGTGATCCCGGGCGGGCATTACGGTGCCGGCTCGGCCAGCCGGTCTTCGATGGTCAGATCGGGCACACGGCCGAATTCAGCCGTGTTGTGCGTGACGAGAATCAGGTCGTGAGAGCGGGCAATGGCGGCAATCATCAAGTCGTTGCCGCCAATGGGCGTGCCGCGCCGCTCCAGTTCGGCGCGAATGCGGCTGTAGAAGTCGGCGGCGTGGTCGTCGAACGCCAGAGAAGGAAAGTAGGTGAAGAAGCGGGCCAAACGATCGAGATTCTCATCACGGCGAGCGCTCTTAAGAGCCCCAACAAGGAGTTCCGCGCGGACGACGCTGCAAAGGGTGAGTCGCCCGGCGTCCGTCTGTTCGAGACGATGCAACAACTCCGGGCGGCGACGGTTGAGCCATCCGATGCACGTGTCGGTGTCGAGCAGGTAGTTCACATCACCTCCCGGAGCGGGTTGGGCGGTGGATCGTCGGGCGCGTGAAGGTCCGGACAGGACCCGGCCATCTGCTCGACGAATTCGGGCCAATCGGGCGCGACGATTGGCTCCGGCCTGGACAGCACGACGAGGACGTCCACTTGGTCCCCAGCACAGCCGACGGGAATATCCAAATGAATTCGCCCATCGGAGCTAACGGTTTGTTTGGTTTGAATGGTCTTCATCAGGCATAACCGTTCACGAGCGAGCGTGCCTTTCGCGAGCAGGGGAAAGGTCAGCGCGTCTATCCAGAGATCCTTTCCACGGTTCGGTGGAAGACGTGCAGCATCATGACCGCTCCGAGCCGAACGCCACTTTCTCAATATACCGCTTCGCATCGATACGGTCAACTTTCGGAGCCGTCGCTTTGCGGTTTCGGTAAGCATTGGTGTGGCAACATGCGCCTCAGCGAAAAGGACGATCCGCTTCATGCTTCCGTCGCCTCCAGTTGAATCCTTGCAGGATCGACGGGAAGCAGTTCGCCGGGGTTGAACAGCTTCTCGCTGTTCATCGGAAACGGGGCCGATCCGAGTCTGCAATCCGTCGAGTTCGACCACGCGGATCTGCTCGGCGGCGAAATGGTCCAAGAAGTCCGGGCTGTGCGTGGTCAGGATGACCTGTCCCCGTCGGTCCGCGGAAGCTGCGTTGAACTCTTCCGCCAAAAGCGAGAGGACGCCGGGGTGGATGCCGTCTTCGGGGTGCTCGAAAAGGAGCATCTGTTTCGACGGCCGCTGGTACAGGGCCAGCAAATGCGCGTAGAAACGCCGAAAACCGGCCGACTCCTGCGACAACTGCAAAGGCAACGTTTTCCCATTGAACTTGTGCCCCACCACCACGTGGCTCGGTTGGCGGATGTCGTTCAATTCGACCGATGAGACGATCGGGTTGATTTGCTGCAGTGCGGCGACCATGCTGCCGTACCGCCCGTCAAGAGAAACGGCCCCGCTCGGAAGCCCCAAACACGGCCTCGCCGCCACCGGATTGAACAGGAGCATTACCCCTGGAACGCCGCAATGCCAAGCGCTGCGGCGGCGTCGTTCAGCGGGCCGCGGAGGCTGGCCAACGGGCAGGCCTCGCGCAGGGCCAGCTCCAGGTAGGCGGCGTCGTAGGCAGAAAGCCGGAGGGTGCGGGCGAGGGCGAGCGTTTGTTGCAAGGCATGTCGGGCGGTCTGGTCGTCGATCGTAATGGGCAGGCCGCCGATCATGCCGAGGAACTGGGAACTCCTTGCGGCCGTGATACGTTCTCGCCGCTCGCAAGTGGCCAGTACATTGGCCACTTCGAGCGGCCAAAGGTTCGGAACTACGGCCTCGCCGTCGGCAAGCGCGGCCAGGACGGCGTCGGCACGCGGATGGGCCTCGTCCTCAAAACACCACGCCATGGTCATGGAACAGTCGAGCACGAACCGGGTCATCGGCGGCCTTCCTCGACCAGTTCACCGACCGAGGCCCCGCCCAGCGTCCAGCCCTCGCGCGATGCGAGAATGTCCCGGATTGTTTCTCGGACATCGCCCTTCTTCGCGCCCGGCACAGGCACCAGGACGGCGACGGGTACTCCATGACGGGTAATCGTAATCTGCTCGCCCTGGGCAACACGCTTTAGCAGGGCCGGCAGATGGGTTTTGGCTTGGTAAGAAGCGACCGTTTCCATAGGCACCTCCATTTTCCAACTGGTCTTAGACTAGTCTAATATCAGCCGCATCGGCTGTCAATTGGCAGGCGTTTGACCGTGAAGCCGCAACGCCATCCCTCTGCGGGGGCATTCCGGTTTGCTTGCCCGGGGGCAAAGGCGAACCTAAAATCAGGTAGGACTGGAACACACCATCGCACAGCATTTCCCGCCATGAATTGGAAACATCTCATCCACCCGCCGCGGAAATGGTGGTTCGTCGTTCCGGTCGTGCTGGGCGTTGCGGTCGTGGCGGCGTTTGTGGCCTCGAGAAAGCCGCTGGAACAGGTCGAGCCGGGCGAGCCGGCCCGCACGCTGCGTGTCATTCGGGTGCCCGTGGTCGACGTGCTGCCGCGAATGCTCGCTTACGGCACCGTTCGGCCGGGGCAGGTGTGGCAGGCCGTGGCGGAGGTGCGCGGCACGGTGCGCGAAACCCACGAACGGTTGAACTCCGGGGCGATGGTTCGGCAGGGCGAAATGCTGTTGCGGATCGACCCGGCCGAATATGAACTGGCCGTCGCGCAGTTCGAGGCCGACATCGCGCAGCTTCACGCGCAGTTGGAGGAACTCGAGG
>CAYPWB010000681.1:0-2804 GCA_964414315.1 uncultured Planctomycetaceae bacterium
TCAGCGTCGTTCACAACGGCGTGCTCGTTCAGGACGACGTGGAACTGCAGAAGGGCACCGGCTTGGGCGGCAGAAAGGAAGAGGTGCCGCGCGACCACCTTTACCTGCAACATCATCGCGGCCCGAGCTTCTTCCGCAACGTCTGGCTCATCGAGGATGCCGACGGCTGGCCCGAGGCGGTCAAGAAGCGAGTGTTCAAGTAGGGCGTGCGGCTGGTCCGCTTTCGGCCAACAACTCCGACACCGATGCTCGAAGGAGCCCGCGATGCGAAGGAACGTCGCCGCTTTGCTCTGGTTGCTTGCCGCGTACGCCGGCGGCGCATGTTTGCCTGCCGCCGGCGAGGTCCTGCCCTCGCCGGTCGATCTTCCGTCGGCCGTTGCTGGAATCGCCAGCCCGGGCGGGGCGGCGCTGCCTGCAATGGCCGGGGCCGCCGCACCGGGTGCGGCGGCCATCGGCGCCGTTAGCGACGTGACCTTTCCCGACGAAACGCTCGTGATGACCGGTGAGGGGCTCGAAGGCGCCGCACTGCGTCTCTGGGCCGAAGGCACGGCGTTCCATGTCAAACCGCTCCGATCGACGTCGAACCGCATGCAGGCGGTCGTGCCGCGGCAGGCGCCGCACTCGACCATGCTCGTATGGCCGGTGCGCGATGGCGCGGCCGGCGCGCCCATCCGCGTGAACGGCGCGACGGCCTGGTGGGTGTGGCCGGCACGTGTCTCCGCCGGCAAGCCGGGCGCCACGGTGCGGGTGTTCGGCAAGAACCTGCGCCTGCCGGCCGACGCGGAACCGCTGCTCGCGCTGGTCGGGCCCGCCGGTGAAACGCGGCAACTCGCTGTTGCTGCCTCGAACCCGTACAGCCTGGTGGGCAAGTTGCCGCCCGACCTGCCGCCGGGCACCTACCGTGTGCGGGCGCACAACGGGACCGGCGGCCGGTACGGCTGGAGCGAGGCAGTCGAGTTCGAAGTGGTTGAACCGCTCGAAATACCCGACCGCGTGTTCGAAGTCGACGATTACTTGGATCCGTCCGAGGGAAGCGACCGCGAGGCCATCCTGTTGGCCGTCGAGGCCGCCGTTAAGCACGGCGGGGGCATCGTGCAGTTCGCCGCGCGCCATTATCGCGACGTGGCCGGCCTTTCGCCCGCCCGCGATACCATCGTTCTGCCCACGGGCGCGCCCATCGTTCTGCGCGGGGCGGGCATGGGTAACTACGACTGGCACGCCAACCCGCTGGAAATCTCCGGCACCGGCACGCTCCTTTCGAGTGCCGCAACGCATGTGCGGCATCCGGTGTTCGAGCTGCGCGGCCGAGGGCAGCGCGTCGAGGACTTGACCCTTCTGGTGCAGGGCACGGCCCAGGCCGCCGGGCCCGATATGGAGCAGCGCATCTCCGCCATCAACCTGAAGGGCCCCGACCAGAAGATTCTGCGCACGCGGCTCATTAGGGCCGAACACTGCCGGCATTGGCTGGTGATGTCGCTGTACCGGGGCGCGGCCAACAACGAGATCGTCGACTGCGAGTTCTACCACGCCGCCATGGGCATTCGCATCATGCCCGGCAGCCATTTCACTCGCATTGCCGATTGCGTCATGCGAGGCCATTACTCCGAAGGCCGCTCCACCGACGCCAACTCGGTGTACTGCAACGGCAACAACCTGATTCTCGAGAACAACGACTTCACCGGCCTCGACAAGACCGGCGGCCGAATCCTGGGCCGGACCTTCCTTTCCGGCAACGGGTACACGTCGATGGCCTACATGGCGGGCAACCGGAGCGTGGACGTCGGCTCGCACTCCAGCGTGCCCGGCATCGACGGCAACACCAGCGAGCAGTACCTGTTCCACGTGGGCGACCGCGACGGCGGCATGTTCCACGTGGTCGAGGGCGCTCCGCAAGGGCTTGTGCTGGAGGACGCCGCCGCGGACATGCCGGCCGAGTCGGTCGTCACCCGGCCCTGGACCACTACCATGGACCGTGAGGGCAAGCCGCGCGACGGCGACTGGGCCGTGTTCGTCGCCGGCGGACGCGGCGTGGGTCAGTGGCGGCTGCTGAAGCCGACGTCGCCGGGCGTGAACCTCCGCGTGAACCGGCCTTGGCGCATCGTGCCCGATGCCACAAGCACGGTTATCGTGCAGCGGGTCTTCCGCAACAACATCATCTACAACAACTACATCAATCCCTCGCCCGATCCGGCCGAGGCTGAGAACCACAAGACCGTGGGCGTGTTCTGGTGGAACAACTGCTTCGAGAACATTACGGCCGGCAATACGATGGAGAATCTCGGCGTGGGCGTAGGGCTGACGATCTTTTCCGGCGCCGAGAGGGGCGATACGGCCAACGTGTGGAACCTGACGCGGGAGAACGTCTTCCGCAACATGATCGGAGGCGTGGGCGACGCCGCGCCCGTGCCCACCTTCTACAGCGACCACCACATCGGCAACGGCTGGGCCGGGCTCGAGGAGGATTTCGACCACTGGCGCACCGTGGGCAATATCTTCCGGGCCAACCGCGGCGAGGGCACCGCCGCGCTGGCCCATCACGGCTGGATGCGGTTCGACGAGATCGGCGTCGGGCTCGGCCGCCGCGGTACGTTCGAGCAGCAAGGGCAGCGCATCCGCTACCAGGCCGGTCCGGAAAAGGGCATGGTCATGAGCGTGCTCGAAAACAACACCCTCACCGCCGGCCGCCGCGGCATCCTCCTCAGCGCCCCGGCCAACTGGACCCTCCTGCGCAACAACAAGCTCGAAGTGCTCGATCCCGACGCGCCCGACATCGAGTATTACGGACGGGAGGAGGTGTGGGCGCC
>CAYPWB010000682.1:0-1276 GCA_964414315.1 uncultured Planctomycetaceae bacterium
GGGACTGCCCCCTTCGCATACAGCGGAGAAAACAGCCCGCGCCGCCGACCCGTGAACGGTTACGTCAACTGAAGTCCTCACCGGGCCACGATAACGCCCGGTGCCTTGCTTCGGCCCATCTATCCCCTACAATGGGTAAGCCTCGTTCGCCTATGCCCCTGATGCAGGACGCCCCCATGCCCATTCGCCGCATCTTCTGCGACTTCCAGCGCCCGGGCCTCTCGGCGGCCGTCGATTACCTGACCGAGCAGTTCGGCACGCCCGACGCGCTCAACCTGGCCGACGTGGTGCTGGCCGTGCCGACCAGCCGGGCGGGCCGTCGCCTGATGGAACTGCTGGTCGGTCGGGCCGAGGCCGACCGGGCGCCGCTTTGCCCGCCGCGAATCGTCACCGTCGGCGACCTGCCCGAGCAGTTGTACACGGCCAAGCGACCGTTCGCCAACGACCTGACGCAGCAGCTTGCCTGGATCGACGCGCTTCGGGGCAGCGAGCCGGCCGTGGTCGAGCGCCTGCTGCCGGTGCTGCCGCCGGCCGACGACTTCCCCGCGTGGCTTGCCTTGGGAGCGATGCTCAACGGCCTGCACCGCGAGCTGGCACGCGAGAACCTCGACTTTGGCGACGTGGTTGCCGTGGGGCCTTCGCTGGACGGTTTCCGTGAAACGCCCCGCTGGCAGGCGCTGGCCCGGGTGCAGAAGCGTTACTTGCACATCCTCGATTCGCTTGAACTGTGGGACCGGCAAACGGCCCGCCGCGTGGCCATCGAACAGTGCGAGTGTACCGCGGAGCGGCCCATCGTGCTGATAGGCACGGCCGACCTGAACCGCCAGCAGCGGCTCATGCTCGATCAGGTGGCCGAGCACGTGACGGCCCTCGTGTTCGCGCCCGAGGCCCTGGCCGACCGGTTCGACGAACACGGCTGCCTTAAGCCCGAAGCGTGGCTCGAAGCGCCCATCGAACTGGACGACGGGCAGATTCTCCAGGCCGACGCCCCCGCCGGGCAGGCCGGCGCGGTAGGCCGGTGGCTGGCCGGGCTGGGCAGCCGGTTCTCGGCCGAGCAAATCACCATTGGCGTGCCCGACCGAGTGGCGGAGGAACTCGTCCCGCAGCTCGAGCAGTTGCTCACGGCCTGCGGCGTTCCGGCCCGATACGGCGTGGGCCGGCCGGCCGCGCAGTCGTCGCCCTGCCGCCTGCTTCAGGCCGTGGCCGAATATCTCACCTCCGGCACGTTCGCCGCCTTCGCCGCCCTGGTGCGTCATCCGGCCCTGGCCCGCTGGCT
>CAYPWB010000682.1:1376-2787 GCA_964414315.1 uncultured Planctomycetaceae bacterium
CTGGCGCCGCTGGCCGAGAAGCGCCCGCTGGGCGCCTGGGGGCAACCGGTTCTGGAACTGCTCGCCGCCGTGTTCGGCCTCGGTCCGCTCGACCGGCGGCGCGAGCCCGACCGCAGCATTCTGCGGGCGTGCGAGATGATTCGCGACGCCGCCCGTGCGAACGCGGAAATTCCCGGCCGCCTGGCCGAATCGGCGGCCGGCCCGATGGCCGCAACCGAGGCGCTGCGGACGATCCTCAGCCAGGTGGAGGCCGGGCGCATCAGCGCCGCGCCCGAACGGGGCGCGGTCGAGATGCTCGGCTGGCTCGACCTGCCATTGGACGACGCGCCGGCGCTGATCGTCACCGGGTTCAACGAGGGGGCCGTGCCCGACGCCATCAATGCCGACCTGTTCCTGCCTAACCAGCTTCGCCGCGCGCTGGGCATTATGGACAACGACCGGCGCTACGCCCGCGACGCGTACGTGCTGAGCGTGCTGGCCGCCTCGCGCGAGCAGCTTGCCCTGGTAGTGGGCCGGCGCGGCGGCAGCGGCGACCCGCTCGCCCCCAGCCGCCTGCTGTTCGCCTGCGACGACGAGACGGCCGCGCGCCGGGCGAGTCGGTTCTTCGCTGAATCGGCCCCGGCCGCCGCGCCGGCCGTGCACGGGTCGCTCCGGGCGGTGCAAGCGACGTCGGCATTTTCCGTCCCCCGGCCCGAGCCGCTGCCCAAGCCGGTCGAGTCGATGCGCGTGACCGAGTTCCGCGACTACCTCGCCTGCCCCTACCGCTATTACCTCCGCCACCGGCTGAAACTGGCCTCGCTCGCCGATACGGCGTTGGAGTTGGACGGCGGCGGGTTCGGATCGCTCGCCCACGACGTACTGCACCAGTTTGCCCGCTCGCCCGCCGTCCATTCGACCGACCCCGAGGAAATCGAGGCCCACTTGGACGCCGCATTGGACCGGCTGGCCGCCGCGCGGTTCGGGCCGGCCGCACTGCCCGCCGTGCGCGTGCAGGTGGAGCAGTTGCGCTGGCGGCTGCGGGCGTTCGCCCGCTGGCAGGCGGGCTGGGCCGCCGAGGGCTGGCGGATCGAGCACGCCGAAGTATCGCCCGAGCAGGGCACGGCCGTGCTCAAGATTGAGGGTGAGGAACCCATGCCGCTTCGCGGCCGCATCGACCGGATCGACTTCCACCCGGGCACGAAAGAGTACATGGTGTTCGACTACAAGACCTCGGAAACCGCCCGCGACCCCGAAAAGACGCACCGCAAGCAGGGCGAGTGGGTCGACTTGCAGTTGCCGCTGTACCGGCACTTGCTCAAGGGGCTGGACATTCCCGATTCCGCGCGTCTGGCGTACATCGTCCTGCCCAAAGACACCGGCGCCGTCGGCATGTTGCCGGCCGAATGGACCGACGTCGACTTCGCGGCAGCCG
>CAYPWB010000683.1:0-2777 GCA_964414315.1 uncultured Planctomycetaceae bacterium
CACCGAGGAAGTCGGCGGTTCGAGCCCGTCATCGCCCACTCGACACAAATCCAGCCGAATCCTGGATTTAGGATACCTGCCTGCGTCGGGCAATGCGGCCATGAGTTCTTCAGAAAGTAGTACTGGTTGTCACCGCACCCGGTAGGATTCATGTTCCTGAACCCGAAGTGTTGCGCTTTCCAGTTTATCGGTTAGGCAAGTTGCGTCCTTTCCCTTCTGGGGCGGGATGGCAATTTGCGGCCGGTCCGTTTTCTCTTACGGCTTTCGAGGTTGCCGCAGGAGGGACGGACGATGGCGAAGCTCAGAAAGGAAGAGATCGTGACACTTCATGTCTTGAAGGAGAGGGGCGAATCGAATCGGGCCGTGGCGAAGCGGCTGGGCGTGAGCGAGGGTGCCGTGCGGTACCACGCGCGGCGTCGCGGAGCCGTCGACGGCCGGCGGAAGCCGTGCCTGATCGAGCGGCAGGGTCTTCAGGCGGCGGTCGAGCAGTGGTGGCAGGCGCGGTTGAGCGTCCTGCCGCCGGATCGTTCGCCGAACCTCGTCGAACTCTGGTCGCACCTGGTCGAGGAGTACGATTACGCCGGGTCGTACAAGTCGGTTCGCAAGTACGTGCGGGCGACATTTCCCGCGCCGCGTCTTCGGCCGTTTCGCCGGGTGGAGACGCCGCCGGGGGCCCAGATGCAGAGCGACTGGCTGGAGGCGACCGTGGACATTGGCGAGGAGTCGCCGCGGAAGGTTTACGGGTTCATCATGACGCTCAGCCACAGCCGGAAGACGGCGGTGGTGTGGAGCCGGTCGATGAACCAGTTGGCCTGGCACCATGTGCATAACGAGGCCCTCAGGCGGCTGGGCGGGGTGGCGGCGGTCAACCGGATCGACAACCTCAAGACGGGCGTTTCGCGCGGGGCGGGGCCGTGGGGCCGGATCAACCCCTCGTATCAGGCTTATGCCCGGACGATGGGGTTCCACGTGGACCCGCACGAGGTCCGCCAGCCGCAGCAGAAGGGGAAGGCGGAGCGTCGGGTGGGGGTGGTCAAACGGCTCGATCTCCGCCGGGGGTTCAGCTCGCTGGCCGACTTGCAGCGTTACACCGACGAGCGGCTGGAGCGGGACGCCGAGCGGCGCCGCTGCCCGGCGACCGGCCGGACGGTGGCGGCGAGCTGGGAGGCGGAGAAGGGCCTGCTGCGACCGTTGCCGGCGACGCTGCCGGAGCCGTTCGACCTGATCCGGCAATGCCCGGTGTACAAGGACTGCACGATCCGCTTCGAGGGGCGGACTTACACGGTACCCTTCCGGTACGCCTACAAGACGGTGGAAGTCCGCGGCTGCAGCGAGACGGTGGAGGTGGTCGATCGGGGGACCGGCGTCGTGGTGGCCCGGTATCCGCGGGGGACGGACGCCTTGCTGCTGATCGACCCACAGTGCTACGAAGGGCCGTCGACCGATGAGGTGGAACGTCCGCGTCCGCTGGGACGGATGGCGAGGCGGATTCAGCAGTTGGCCGCCCGGCCGGTGGCCGCACGTTCGATCGATCTGTATGCCGCCTTGGCGGAGGTGGCCCGATGAGAATCGAACAGACGCGGAAGCTGCTCTCGGCGGGCATCCTGCCCACGCCGGCCCCGACGCAGGACGTCGACGCCCTTCGCCAGCGGCTGGCGGCGTTGCGGCTGGGCTTTGCGGCCGAGGCCCTGGACGACCTCCTGGCCGAGGCGGTGAAGGCGAAGTACGGCGCGGCGGCGTTCCTCGACCGGCTGTTGCGACTGGAGCTGGAGCGGCAAGAGGAACGGCGAATCGCGCAGGCGATCCGCATCTCGCACCTGCCGACCGGCCCGACGATCGCCAATTTCGATTTCGCCTTCCAGCCGTCGGTCTCTCGGAGCCAGATCGAAACGCTGGCCACCTGCCAGTGGGTTCGCGACGGCCAGGGCCTGCTGTTGCAGGGACCGCCGGGCGTGGGGAAGAGCCATCTGGCGATCGCCCTGGGCACCCGGGCGATCGAATGCGGGTTCTCGGTCTGCTTCGCGCGGACGGACGAACTGCTCCACCAGTTGAAGAAGGACGCGGAGATCAGTCCGGCGCGGCTGAAGCACAAGAAGTACATGGCCGCGTCGCTGCTGATCGTCGACGAGTTCGGCTACCAGACGTTCGACCGTCAGGAGGCGAACCTGTTCTTTCGCGTGGTGAATCATCGCTATCAGCGGGGCTCGCTGGCGATTACGACGAACAAGGGGATCGCCAGTTGGCCGGAGGTGCTCGCTGGCGACGAGGTGCTGGCCGGGGCGATCCTCGACCGGCTGCTGCACGCGGCGACGGTGCTGAACATCCAGGGCCGCAGCTACCGGCTTCGGGACCTGGAGGCGGAACTGGCCGCTTCGGCCCGGGCAAAAGGCGCCCCGTCCCCGGATGCGGCAGACTCCAATGCAAACCGCCCATCTTCACACACCCCTAGGGGTGTGTGCTCTGACTCTTGACCACCCTTACCCCGTACCCCAAGGAGAACCCCACTGCACCCCGTGCGTAACACTTCGGGTTCACCAACCTCGTAAGAGTTCGGGTTCATTGACACTTGTCACCGCGGTGGGAAGGCAGGCTCGGCCAGACGAGCCTCAGCCCTGTTGCCGAGACCCTGCACGGACGCACGACGGAGCCGCACCCGCACGTGGCGTTCAAGAAGTGGGCCGACGCCTAATCGCCCCGACCCATGCCGCCACGATGACAAGCAACACGAGACTGGCCGGTTCGGGGATCACACGCGGGGTGTAGGCGATCGAGCGAGT
>CAYPWB010000684.1:0-2774 GCA_964414315.1 uncultured Planctomycetaceae bacterium
TCCGTCGATCCGGACCTTTGCACGATCATCGTTCGCGATGCGTCCATCTACGACACCAGCGGCCCTTATCCGCACGAAGAGCATGTCGCCGACGGCTTCGTCTCGTTGCCGGCTTTCGACAACGACAATCCGCTTTCCGAGCAGGACCCGGGCAAGATGATCGTCGTCCGTGCGGCGGTTTCGTACGAGGACATCACCTATTTGCCGCTCGGCGCCTTGTCGCGGCTTCTTGCCGTTGCAGGCCGTTCGCCGCAGCAGGAAGTATTCGAGGGTCTTACCTTCAGTTGCTACACGTTCGCCCGGCATGAATAACCATATCAGGAGGCATCCACCTATGTATACTTTCGCCCGACTACGACCACAGCACCCGACCGACCGAGACCGCAAGGGAGTGGCGGCCGTCGAGTTCGCCATCGTGGCGCCCGTCCTCATCGTGTTTCTTCTCGGCACGATCGAGGTGTCGAAGTACTGCGACATGTCGACCACGCTCCAAGCCTCCCTGCGGCAAAGTGCCCGCCTTGCCGGCATGGACCGCGACGGCATTTTGGGCGCGGGCCAGAGCACCAATGAGAAGATCGCTCTCGACGTCCAAAACTTCCTGTCGGCATGCGGCCTGCCGGGGCAGGACGTGGTCGTCAGCATCACGGACCCGGACACCGGAGCGGACATGGACCTCGACGCCCCGGAAGCCGAGTTCGAACTGTTCGAGTTGACTGCGACCATTCCCTTCAACACGCAGTGGGTTTACGGCGTGCCGCAGGGAATGACCCGCAGCTATGTGTTCCGGAATGCGCGCGGCGCGACCATTTGCAACTAATCCCGTTCCAGGCAATCCAAGGAGTTCATCATGAATCGCTACCCACTCCACAAAGACAGAAGGGCAAGGGAGGTATCGCCCCATTCCAGGCGGCGAGGATCGGTCCTCGTCCTGTTTCTATTGCTGTTCCCGGTCCTTCTGGCCTTCACGGCTTTGTCGGTCGATACGGGCCTCATCGTCGACCAGCGGACGAAGATGCAGAACGCCGTCGACGCCGCGGCATTGGCCGCCGCCGGCCAGATCGTTGCGGTCGTCGACGCCGCCGGCGACGCGGGCGCCGGCGAGGTCGATATCAACTCGCTGGCCGTGGAAAGCGCGCGGCAAATGGCCGCCGACGTCGCCGCGAAGAACGGTGTCTACGTCGACCCGCAATCCGACGTCATCTTCGGCAGAAGCGTGTACGACGAGGCGACCGGCGAGTGGTCGGTCGAGTGGAACGTGGCGCCGTTCAACGTGGTGAGGGTGGCCGCCCGGCGCGACTCCACCAATCCCGTTCCGGCGAGTCCCGGGGAGCCGGACGGAACGCCGCTGAACCTCCCGTTCGCCACCGCCATCGGTCGCGGGCAGCAAGAGATTTCGGTCGCCGCGGCCGCGTTCATCGAGTCGCGCGATATTGCCGTCGTGATGGACTTCTCCGGCTCGATGAACTACGACAGCCGGTACATGACCAAGCCGCTGATCCGTCTCGGCAAATTGGCCATCGACGAGAACAAGTGGGATATCTACGACGCCTTGGGACGGCCGGCCGACAGCGTCCTGCCTTGGGAGCCCGAGTACGTCACCGCCCACGGACAACCTGCCGATCCCAGCCAGGCCCAAATCAGCGTCACCCTGGAATACTGGGGCAGCGGGCACGAGAAGGTGTCGATCACCTCGAGCAAGGACTTGTCGAACGTCGTGATCTACTTCAACGACGACACGTGGTACAAGTGGGAAAGCAACGGCGACGACCGCATCCTCGCCGGCGGCATCGGGCAAACCACCGGAACGTTCGGTAGCCCCTGGAGCGGGCAAATCCAGCGGGTTTATGTCAAGGCGGGACAGAACGAGTCGGGCGACGGCCCCGGGTGGGGTGAACGCTTCGACTTCGACAATTCGAGTATCGCCGAACACCTCGGGCTGGCCGCGCTGCCGTATCCGTCGAACTGGAGCGGTTCTTGGACCGGGTACATCGACGACACGCGCCGCAACAGCGACCTGACCAAGTTCAGCTACGGCCTGAACTATCGCTGCGCATTCGGTGGAAAGACCTTCGTCGAGTACCTGTTGAAGAGCCGACGCTTGCACAGCCAGACGCCCGACCTGTACAAAACGCCCCACTACCCCTTCCATGCCGTGAAGAACGGCTGCTCGCTTCTCTTGGACTTCCTCGAGGAGCTCGATTTCGGCGATGCCGTGGGCCTGGTCTCCTACGACGGTGCGAGCACCGGGAGCCGTCCGGCCGCGGAAGGGCACCGGGTCGAGGCCTATCTCGACGCGAATCAGGCCGACGACGGCGTCGGGGTCGACCTCACGGCCGAACCCATCTCGAAGTTGTATGCCGACCTCGACAAAATCCAGCGGCATAAGCAGGCGGCCCACTACATGGCGTTTACGAACATCGCCGGGGGAATCGTGGAGGCCAAGACGCTGCTCGACGAGCACGCGCGGCACGGCTCCCGAAAGACCATTCTCCTGATGACCGACGGTGTGGCCAACTGCTATCCCCAGGACATTGCCATGCCCGAGGGCTTTGATTGGGCCAAGTACACCACCGACTACGACGGTGCCGGGGGCGTGTACAGCACCAGCGACACGGCCAAGACCAAAGCGTTCTATGCCCTAATCGCGGCGGTCGAGGACGGGTGCACGGTCCACACGCTGAGCGTCGGCACCGACTCCGACCGGGAGTTGATGAAGGCAATGGCGTTCGCCGGCGGGGGAATGCACATCGACATCCCGGGCGGTTCGACCGTGG
>CAYPWB010000685.1:0-2771 GCA_964414315.1 uncultured Planctomycetaceae bacterium
CCCACGGTGCGGCGGTGGGAATGACAAGCCGGAAGCCTGTCCCACGTCTCTCGCTTCGGGCAGGTTGCCGTTTCGCGAGCCCTCACATGTTGCGGTAGTGCGACGGCGCGAATCCGGTCATCTTGCGGAACAGGCGGCTGAAGTAGTATACGTCGTCGAAGCCGACCTCGACGGCCGCTTCGGCCACCGAGTACTCGCCGCTGAGGAGCAGGTCTTTCGCCTTGTTCACCCGAAGCCAGTTCTGGTAGCGGATGACGGAATGGCCGGTCAGTTCCTTGAACAGCACGCGGAATCGGGAGGCGCTGAGGCCCACCTGCTCCGCCAATTCCTCGACACGGTAGTTCTGTGCCGGCCGGTCGCGAAGCCGCTGCACGACGGGTTCAAGTCGCCGGGCGTGGGGGATGGATCGCGCGGCCCCGGCGGCGCCTTGAACCACCATGTGCAATAAATCGAGCAGCCGGCTGCGACATGCCAGCAGGTATCCCGGCTCCTGGCTCGACCACAGCGCGTCGAGGTCCTCGAACAGCTCGAGCGTGCGGACGGCGTTCTTCGGCAGGGTCAAGGTGGGAAGCTGCTCGAACGCGTCGACGTCCGTGGACCCCACCGGGATGAGTTGGAATCCGGCCGAATAGAACGACCAGGGGGATCCGGTATCGCTTCGGGCGCTGTGGGGCATGCCTTGCGGAAAGAACAGCACGTGGCCCTTGCGCACCTCGAACGACTGCCCACCGCACTCGTACCGCGCTCGGCCCTCGACGGCCAGCGCCAGGATGGAGTAGTTGCGGTTCACGAGGTTGCGGATTCGCCAGTCGGGGCTGGAATGGCGCCGCTTGACGAAGCCGATTTCGCCGACGGCCGCGTCGAAACGCTTCGGCGCCCCGAGCGGTGAAAACAGCGATGCGTCAAGCGGCGCGGCCATGGCAATTTCCACCTCTCCCCCGGCTTACGCCTCCAGCGCCACCGATCGATCGGTAATCAGCAACGGGTAATCCAGCAGCGGCAGGTCCGCCACGACAAGCCCCTCCTCGCCGCGGGCCACGCCCGTCAGCTCGTACACCTTGCGGCTGAGCGGGTCGATCAACACCGGCTCGGCAATCGTCGCGTCGGCCGAAACGGCCAGTTGGAGGGTGGCCGAGAAGGGTTCGAACGTTTCGGGCAGCTTGCCGGGGAACCAGTACACGTGAACCGCCTTGCCGTTCCGTGCGAAGCGGCCGCCGCGCATGTACTGAATGCGGTGCGATTCGAGCGAAGTTTCCTTCACCACCGGGGCGTCGCCCGAAAGCTTCTTCGTCTTGGCGTCGAACAGAGCGCAAAGGCACTGGTAGGCGAAGTACGCGGGCTTCGGGGTGTACTCGCCCGCCCGCAGCAGGCCCTTGTAGTTGGTCCGGTCCGAAGGACCGCGCCCCCAGTTGTAGGTCGCCAGATCGACCATGGTGAAGTAGCTCGTCATGTCGACGTCGACCAGCAGGTCGAGCAGGATGCGGCGCAAGAGCCACTTCGCCTGGAACGGTTCGTTCCAGGGAAGCTGGCTGAGCGCTCCGGCGCTTCGCGTGCCGCCTTTCGAGGGGGCGCCGTTTTCGCCCTGCCAGAGCTTCAGCTTCGGGTTGTGCTCGGCCAGCAGTCTCTGCCATTCGGCCACCGTGGGTTCGTAATTCTGCTCGGGCACCGGGCGGTAGGGATGATAGGTGATCCGGTCGACCAGATCGCCCATTCCCAGTTCCAAACATTCGCGCAGGTAGCCGGTCGGCATGCCCGCAAACGCCCCGCCGATGATGACGGCGCCGGGGATGTTGCGGCGAATTTCGCCGGCAGTGATCTTGACCAGCTCTGTGTAATCTGCGGCCGAGGGCTGGTTCGGCTGCCAGAAGGTGCGGATGTTCGGCTCGTTCCAGATTTCCCAGTGCGTGACGCGGTCGGCGTAACGCTGCGAAACGGCCCGCGTGTACCGAAGCCACGCCGCCTTCGCCTCCTCCGAAAAGACCGGCGCCCAACCCACGGCCGACCAGTCGGGGGCGGCGGGCGTGTACAATTGGTTGCCATAGCTGATGCTGAACCAGGGCGCGACCCCTGCGTCCAGCAAGGAATCGGCCACGTCGTCGAGCCAGGCGAAATCGTACTCGCCGGGCTTCTTCTCGGTCCGGGCCCAGCCGGTTTGGCACCGCGCCCATTTCACTCCCAGTTGCCCGATGTGCCCGTAGGCGCGCTCGGGTTTGAACATCATGCGGTCGAGTGTTTCGAACCCGACGCCCAGCGGCGAGGCGGCAATGTCCTTCGAGGGAACCGGTTCGACGGTGCCCAACTCCCGGTACGGGAAATCGAACGGCGGGCAGGGAGGTGGATCCAGGAATCCTCTTTCCGGGGCATCGTCTTCGGCACGTGCGAGGCCCGGCAAGGCGGAAGCTGCCCAGCCGGCGGCCCCAACTTTCAACAATGTGCGGCGGGAAAGGTTCGGCATGGTACGGCCCTTTCGTTGGGATCGGTGTTGTTGGTCAGGGAAGCAAGCACCATATCCTACCAGACGGCTTGCCGAATCGGGATGCACAAATTGTCCATTTCATGGACCCGCCGACAACGTGACAGTTGGGTTTGCGCGCTGAAGCGGGAACTCCCACACCGCGGGCAATACGGCTTCGGCGAAGGTTTACCCTGCGGCTGACCGTGCCCGCAGCGTGAGGCCGCACCCTTCCGTCGGAGGATAGATGGGCCGCCCGCGGACGAACCGTACGCCGTCGGCCGTGTCGTCGGCCAGCAGCAACGCGCCGTCGAGGTCG
>CAYPWB010000686.1:0-2760 GCA_964414315.1 uncultured Planctomycetaceae bacterium
GTATCTCAGAGCTTTGAGCATTTGTGTCCAAGCGTCCAGCAGAATGCGGGGCTGGATTTCCGTTTGGACGAAGCGGCTTCGCCGCGAGAGGGGGGAGCGGTTTGTGAGGGCTGTGGGGGGTTTGCGGGGCGGAGCGGGGGTTGTCTGGCGTGTGTGATACGCTTGGATTTTCGGCTGACGTGGCCGAAGTTCCATTCTTCCTTTGTGAAAGGGTATCACGATGTCAGAACTCAAAGACCGCATGATCCAAGACTTGAAACTCGCTGGATTGAAACAGAGCACCGCCGACGTCTATCTTCGGGCCGTCCGCCAGTTGGCCGCCTATTACATGACTGCGCCGGACCGGATCAGCGAACGGCAGGTCCAGGACTATCTCCTCTACGTCCGCGACGACCTGGGCGTGGCCAAGGGCACGTTCGAGCCGATGCTCGCCGGACTCAAGTTCTTCTATGTCAACACACTCGGCTACGAGTGGCCCTTGTTAACTAAAAAAAAGTCCGCAAGCCGCTTCAGAAGCGTCTCCCGGACGCTCGCAGCGACGCCGATTGCCGCCGCCTGATCGCCAAGCTCCAAAAACCCGTCTATCGCGGATGCTTCGCTCTCATCTACGCCTACGGTTTGCGGATCGGCGAGGCGGTCGCCCTGCCCGTCACGGCGGTCGACTCGAAGCAGATGGTCCTCCGCGTGATCGGCAAGCGAAACAAGCAGCGGGCGCTTCCGCTGACCGAATCGATCCTCGATATGCTTCGCGAGGTCTGGAAGCTTCACCGCAGCCGAAGGTGGCTCTTCCCCAGTCGCCGCATCGTCACCCACTTGCCCGACGCCACCGCGCGGGCCGCGTTCAATCAAGCGCGAAACGAGTGCGGCTTCGATAACCAGTTCCGGCCGCACTCGCTTCGGCACAGCTTTGCCACGCACCTGCTCGAACAAGGCGTGGACATTCGCCTGATTCAGATCCTTCTGGGACATTCTAGCATACGCTCCACGGAGATCTATACCCACCTCACCGAACCGTTACGCGAGAATCTTCGGCAACTGCTCCGTCAGACCACCGACGGCCTCTTCGAGGGAAGGGGACCCGGAAATGGTTGAAGTAAGCGTCCCTTCAATGAAAACGGACGTCGAGCTGGCGGACGTCGTCCGCCGGTTCGGTCCCAAATATGCCTCCCGATACGGCCACCTGATGATGCCCTCGCAGAGTAGGGCCCTTTCGGACATCGCGGCCTGCTGCACCAAGGAACTCGGCGGACGGCTCTATCGATGTGACGACTGCAAGCAGTCGTTCTGGCGTTTCCACTGCTGCCGCAACCGAGCTTGCCCCAAGTGCCACGGCCCCCAGACGCGCAGGTGGCTCGAAAAACGCCAAACGGAACTCTTGCCGTGTGATTATTTTCACGGCGTGGCAACCGTGCCGTCCGAACTCCACGACGCCTTCCGGCGCGACCAGAAACAGATGTACGGCCTCTTGATGCGGGTTGCGGCCGAGGCCGTCCAGGAACTCTGCGCCGAAAAACGCCATTTAGGAGCGATGCCCGGCCTGTTGTCGGTACTGCATACTTGGAACGGCCAATTGGGATATCATCCCCATGTCCACATGCTGATCACCGGTGGCGGAATTACGCCCGACGGCAAACACTGGCAGCCCGCTCGGGGGGAGTTTCTCGTGCCGGTCGCCGTACTCTCCCGAAAGATCGCCGCCAAGTTCCGCGACGCCCTGAAAAAGCAGAAGCCGGAACTCTTCGCGCGGATCCCGACCGCCGTTTGGAAACGAGAGTGGGTCTCGTTCTTGAAGCACTACGGCCACGGCAACGACGCCGTATTGAATTATCTCTCGCGCTACGTATTCCGCACGGCCCTCAGCAACGCGCGGATTCTGGCCGTGGACGAAACCCACGTCACCTTTCGCTACAAGGACCGTGACGCCGGCATCTGGCGGACGATGCGACTGGAGGGCGTCGCATTCCTGCGGCGATTCTTGCAGCACGTCCTGCCGCGTGGATTTCACAAGGTTCGATACTACGGGCTTTGGCATCCCTCGAAACGCAACTTGGCAAGTCGGGCATGGCTCCTGCTGATTCTCCAGAATCCGGCCCATACGGCCGGCCCGGCGAAGATCGCGGAGCTAATCGAAGCATTGGACGAACTTGCGGAACTCGGCGAACCACCGCTCGACGACGGCCATGCGGACACGCCGTGTTGTCCCCATTGCGGCAGCCCTCGCACAACGCTTCTCGCCGAGCGGCCCAAATTCGGCGTGCCGTAGCCGTTCCGGCAGGTGAACCAGATTGCTGAACGCTCCCTCTCCAACCGCGTTTTCAAACAAACGGGAATGCGGTTTCAAAAACACTGCGCGCCTCGAAAAGAACCGCCTCCTCAAGTTGCCCCACCATTCCCACCAGCCAACCCCAACCCACTCATCCTTCCAACCCGCCCCCGGACGCTCCCCCCTCTCGCGGCAAAGCACTTCGTCCAAGAGACTTTTCCCATCGGCTTCGCGATGAGAAAAGTCTTGTCTCTTCTTGAACCAAATGGAGCGTCTGCTCACGGAGGTGATCCCGGGTGCGGAAAACCTCCAGTTCCCCTTCGACGACGACGTAGAACCCATCCGCCCGATCGCCGCAGTGGAAGAGGATTTCACCCTTGGAAAAAGTTTTTTGTTGACAGAATCCACCAAGTTCTTCCAGTCCGTGCCTTGAAACCCCCGAAAAGAGTGGTGTTGCGGCGAGAATCTTGGCGTTGGGCCCCTTCAGGCTTGGGCTT
>CAYPWB010000687.1:0-2758 GCA_964414315.1 uncultured Planctomycetaceae bacterium
GGATCTCCGTCCCCTCTCCCTCTGGGAGAGGGTTAGGGTGAGGGCCATGGACGGCAGACTATGCCCGTATTTCATCCGAATTTCGCAAGCCCTCACCCCCTGCGTCTCTCCCAAAGGGAAAGGGGGGTTTCCCCGTCGCGTCATACGGGCGCGAATACCTCGTCGACGAGCCGTTCGACCAGCGCTTCGACGGCCTCGCGGCGGTCGCCGTGCAGATAGCCCTTCGGAATGACGCGATGGGCCAGCACGCGCACGGCCAACTGCTTCACGTCGTCGGGCACGGCATAGTTACGCCCCTCGACAAGCGCCGCCGCCTGCGCCGCGCGGTACAGGGCAATCGCCGCGCGGGGGCTGGCGCCCACGTGCAGTTCCTCGCAACGCCGCGTGGCCTCGATCAGGTCGAGCAGGTAGGCGCGAATGGCGTCGTCCACCGCTACCGCGCGAACCGCCCGCTGAAGCTCCACCACCTGCTCGCCGTCGAGCACCGGTTCCAGCCGCTCGACCGGCTCGCCGTCGCGGTGGCTGGTAAGCACGTCGAGTTCCGCCTCGCGGGCCGGATAGCCCAGCGGGGCGCGGAGGAGGAAGCGGTCGAGCTGGCTTTCCGGCAGCGGGTAGGTGCCTTCGAACTCGATCGGGTTCTGCGTGGCGATGACCATGAACGGCTGGGGCAACGGGTGCGTTCGGCCGTCGACCGACACCTGCCGCTCGTTCATCGCCTCCAACAGCGCGCTTTGCGTGCGCGGCGTCGCCCGGTTGATCTCATCGGCCAACAGCACGTTGGCGAACACCGGTCCGGGCCGGAAGTGAAACTCCTGCGCGGCGCTGTCGAACAGGCTGCTGCCGGTGATGTCGCTGGGCAGCAGATCGGGCGTAAACTGGATGCGGCGGAACTCGGCGCCGAGGCTTCGGGCCAGCGCCTTGCCCAGCAGGGTCTTCCCCACGCCGGGCACGTCCTCCAACAGCACGTGCTCGCCTGCCAGGAGGGCCACGACCACCAGCCGGATGGCATCCTCCTTACCCAGCACGACGCTCTGGATGTTCGCTTCGAGCCGTTCGATAGCTTGTGCGGTGTCGATCATGGCCCTAGTATTGCCGGAGCGGCTCCGGGCGGCAAGGGGCGGGACCGGGCAAGCGGGGGGTGGGGCTTCGGAAGACCTCACGCAAAGGCGCCAGCCGGGGCGTCGACGAGATGAGAATGAGAAGGAAGAAGTGGGTGACCAGGACTTCATTCCTTCCCCTTTCTTTTGCTTGGCGCCTTCGCGGCTTGGCGCCTTGGCGTGTGATCCGGGTTGCACTGAACTTACACGCAAAGCCGCCAAGCCGCAAAGACGCAAGGGGCTCCCGAGTAAATAAGTGGCGGAGATTATGAAGGATTGTGGTAGCATATCGTGACAGTTATTGATTCGTCAGTCCTTCGTGCCTTGGCGTGAGTTCCCCCCAAGTGACTGAAACGTCCAAAGTTGACCCCGTCCCGGCCGGAAGCCATAATTGGGAGAAATCCACCTAACCCATCCCTCTCCGCGAGGCCTCCCGTGACGAATTCGCGTACTTTGCTTCGTATTGTGCTGCTCCCGGCCTTGCTTGCCGCTACGATTCATGCCGGCAGGGGCGTCGCCGCCGCGGCCGAACGGCCCAGTTTCAGCGGGCGGTATCCGCACCTGACGGCGTTCAACTCGGGCGGCGAATGCGGCATCGGCGCGGTGGCGCCGTGGGCGGGCAGGCTGTGGTATATCACCTACTCGCCGCACATGCCCGGCGGGAGCGACGACAAGCTGTACGAAATCGACCCCGACTTGAACATGACCATCCGGCCCGAGAGTATCGGCGGCACGCCGGCCAACCGGATGGTCCACCGCGAATCGAAACAGTTGTTCATTGGGCCCTACGCCATCGACGCCGAGCGGAATGTGCGCGCCGTTCCCTACACCGAGATGTTCGGCCGGCATACCGCCACCGCCCGGCACCTGACCGACCCCACCGGCAAGGTGCTCTACTTCGACATGGAGGGCCTACTTTACGAAGTCGACGTGGATACGCTGGAGGCGAACCTGCTGTTCCGCCGCGCGGTGCCCGGCTGGCACGCCAAGGGCGCGTACACCTCGCAGGGGCGGTTCGTCGTGGCCAACAACGGCCAGCACGCCGCCGGCAGCGTCAATAGGTTCAAGCCGTTCGAGTACCAGATCGATCCCGAACGCACCAGCCCGGAGGATGCGGGCGCCCTGGCCGAATGGGACGGCAACGAGTGGCGTCTGATCCGCCGCCGCCAGTTCACCGAAGTGACCGGGCCGGGCGGCATCTTCGGCGCGCCGGACGACGAAAGCCCCTTGTGGGCGATGGGCTGGGACAAGCGGTCGCTCTTGCTCATGCTGCTCGACGGCGGCCGGTGGCACGAGTTCCGCCTGCCCAAGGCCGACTACTCGTACGACGGGCAGCACGGCTGGCACACCGAATGGCCCCGCATCCGCCAGGTGGTGCCGGCCGAAGGCGATCAGCCGCCGAAGCTGCTGGCCAACAAGCACGGTGGATGGTTCGACTTCCCCGTCGGCTTCCGCGCCGACGACACCTCCGGCCTGCGGCCGATCGGCTCCTACCTGAAGATCACCGGCGACTTCACCGACTACGACGGCCGCATTGTGTTCGCGTGCGACGATGCGGCGAAGTCGCACTTCATGGCCGGGCTCGGATTGCACGGCGGCATGGACCTGGTGGGCCAGTCGAACTCGAACCTCTGGTTCGCCACGTGGGACGAACTGCACGC
>CAYPWB010000688.1:0-2754 GCA_964414315.1 uncultured Planctomycetaceae bacterium
GAGGAAACCATCATGTTTGCGAGGCATATGAAGGGGCCCGGCCGGGCCGCCGGTGCGACGCTATTGCTGTGTCTGGGGCTGCTGATGGCCGCGCCGGCCGAGTCGCGGGCCGAGTGGAATCCTTCACAGTCGGCGGAAAACGCGCCTCCGCAGCCTGCCGACGCCGCCCGAGCACTGCTGGAACGTCTGCTGCCCGACCATGCCGGTCGCTTCGCGTTCGAGACGATCCCTCCGGCGGACGGCCGCGACGTGTTCGAACTCGAGTCGCGCGACGGGCGCGTGGTGATACGCGGTAACACGGCCGGCTCGATGGCCACGGGCTTGAACTGGTACCTGAACCACTATTGCCATTGCCACGTGTCGCTGCACGGAAGGCAGTTGACCCTGCCGGACCCGCTGCCTGAAGCAGCCCCCAAGGTGCGACGGGTGAGTTGGGCGCGACACCGGTACTTCCTCAACTATTGCGCGTTCGGGTATTCGCTGCCCTGGTACCACTGGGACCAGTGGGAGGAACTGATCGACTGGATGGCCCTGCGCGGCGTGAATATGCCGCTTTCGGTCACGGGCCAGGAGGCGGTATGGCAGGCCGTATGCCGGCGGCTGGGCCTCGGCGATGAGGAGATTGCCAAGTTCCTGGCCGGGCCGCCGTTCCTGCCGTTTCAGTGGATGGGCTGTCTGCAAGGCTGGGGCGGACCACTGCCGGACGGCTGGATCGAGCGGCATGAGGAATTGCAGAAGAGGATCCTCGCCCGGCAGCGCGAATTGGGCATGACGCCCGTGCTGCAAGGCTTTACCGGCCATGTACCGATCGCCCTGGCAGAGAAGTTCCCCGACGCCGAGCTGCACCACATACGCTGGATCGAGTGGCAGACGCCCCTGCTCGATCCGCTCGATCCACTGTTCGCCCGGATCGCCCGGCTGCTGATGGAGGAGCAGACAAAACGCTTCGGCACCGACCACCTGTACGCAGCCGATACATTCATCGAAATGACCCCACCCCGCGGCGAAGTGGAATACCTCGACCGGCTCAGCCGCGCCATCTATCGGGGCATGGCCGACAGCGACCCGGAAGCCGTTTGGGTGTTGCAGGGATGGGCGTTCATGTATCATCGCAACTTCTGGACCAACCCGCGGATGCGCGCGTTTCTCGACGCCGTGCCCGCGGCCTATGTGGAGCGAAACGGACGCGTTCTTCGGCAAGCCGTGGCTCTGGTGCAATATCCAAAGCTTTGGCAACCGCGTGTTCCTCGGCGGGCCGCTGGGGAAGATCGCGGCCGACCTGCCCGCGGCGCGCCGCGACCCCGGCAGCGGTCGGCTGAGCGGACTGGGGTTCGTCAACGAGGGCTTGGGCTACAACCCGGCCGTGTTCGACCTGATGTTCGAGTTGGCCTGGCACGAGCATGCGCCGGACCTGGACGACTGGGTCGAGCGGTACGCCCGGCACCGATACGGCCGGACCCATGCCGACGCCGCGAGGGCGTGGCGCGCGCTGTTGCCCACCGTGTACGCCCGTCGCGTCGATACCCGCTCGGTCGTCCACCGCGTGCCGGGGCTGGGCAGTTCGGGACGGCATCCGCACACCCGCGCCGTCGGCGAAGCGTGGCCGCGGCTATTGGCAGCCGCAGATGAACTGGGCTCCGCCGATACCTTCCGCTACGACCTGGTCCACGTCGCCCGGCAGGCTCTGTCCGATCACGCAGGCGTCTTGCATGGCAAAGCGGTCGCGGCCTGGCGGAAGAAAGACGTCGCGGCGTTCGAGCGGGCGACCGAGCGGTTCCTGGACCTGCTGGACGACCTGGACGAGTTGCTCGCCACTCGGCGCGAGTTCCTGCTCGGCCGCTGCCTGGAGGATGCCAAGCGCTGGGGAGTCGACGAGGCGGGCCGGGCGCAACTCGAGTGGAATGCCCGGCGCGTGCTCACGCTCTGGGGCGAAGGGCCTGCCATCGACGACTATGCCGGCAAGGAATGGTCGGGCCTGATCGCGGGGTACTACCGGCCGCGGTGGGCGCGATTCTACGCGGCGTTGTCCGAATCGCTCCGGCAGGACCAGCCGTTCAACGAACAGCCCTTCCGCGCCTCCCTGCGACCGTGGATGTCCGCCTGGTCCAACGGTCAGGAAGCCTATCCGACGGAGCCGCGCGGCGATAGCATCGCAGTCGCCCGCCGGCTATGGGAGAAGTACGGCGACGCCTTCCGGCCCAATGCGGTCAGCCTCACCACCGGCAAGCCGGCCACCTGCTCGCATGCACTGCCGCAGTACCCGGCCTCCCTGGCCAATGACGGCTGGAACGATTCGACCGACGCCTACTGGGCCACCGATGTGCAGAAGACGGGCCACGAGGCAGCCTGGTGGCAGGTTGATTTGCAGGAGCCCACCACCGTGGGCCGGGTAGTCGTGGTGTGCTACTACGGCGATGAGCGTCACTACGGATTTACGGTGGAAACGTCGCTCGACGGCAAAGCCTGGCACTTGGCAGCCGACCGGCGCGACAACCGCGAGCCGTCTACCCTCGCCGGGTATATCGTCCGCCTCGACCCGCGGCCGCTCCGCTACCTGCGCATTACACAAACGGACAATTCCGCCAACCCCGGCCGCCACCTGGTCGAGGTGATGGCGTTTGAGGAGTGACGACGGCCAATCCGCCCAACAGACGACGATCTTTTGGGTGATAGCTTCCCAGACCGTCAATTCCCACGGAGAGGCCTTTGCCGCTCACCTGAATTGACCCATCTCTGATCAGCTAAACTGACCCA
>CAYPWB010000689.1:0-2753 GCA_964414315.1 uncultured Planctomycetaceae bacterium
TTGCCGGAACGGCCCTTCGGGTGCTTCGCACAAAACGTACCTGTCCCGTTTTCGCCCCCCTGCCTATCGGTCCATCAGAACTCCACGTACCACTGCCCCTCGACGCGGCGCCACTTGAGCGGCTGCACGGGCCGCCACGTATCGCCGCTCAGCAGGCTCAGGTCGACCGTGGCCCTCGTGCCGTCCTCGGCCACGGAGACACGTTCGATTTTGACCCGATCGCGGGTGAGGTTTCCCAGCTTGGCGAACGCCCCCAGGATCCGGTAGGCGGTCTTGGTGCCGTCGATTCCCTTCCGGCGGACGAACTCCGGGTCGGTCAGTTCGACGCAGGCGTCGTAGTTTTCGTCGACCAGGTGGCCGACGAGCAGTTCTGCGCGCCGACGGATCGTTTCCTCATGCGCCGGGCCGCACCCGGCCGCCAGCAGCGACACGCCCAGCGGTAACAGAAGCAAGCAGCAGCGATTCATTGTCTGTGCCCTCGTGTTTGTGAGCCGGCCTGCCGGCAGTTACGCGCATGATTATACCCTGGCATGGGGCAAAAAGTCTTCGGGGGTGGAAGAATGGACGGCTTCGCTCAGAGGTTGCAAACCGACTGGCGAGCGGGGGCCGTGGGACCTCGGTTTCTGCGAAACCTCGCGCAGTTTATCATCGGTACGACAAACGCCACCGCCGGTGTGTCGGCGCGTACCGGTGGCGATGGTAACGGTTGACATGGAATTCGCGGCAGAAACAGGGGTCTGACGGCCTCGGCTCGCCACGGATGGTGCAACGGTCAGGTCAACTCCGGCGGCGCGGCCGCAGGAAGCCCAGCAGCGTGGCAATGCCCAACAGGGCGACCAGGGCGGCCGCAGGCTCGGGCACGGCCGTCAGGCGGAGAGTGAAGCCGCCGTTGCCAACGTTCGGCACCCCGGCCGCTTCCCACCATCCGAAGACCGGATTGGGCGGGTCGCCCACGATATCGGCCAGGTTGAGCGCAAGATCGCCGGTGGTTTGCAAGACGTCGAAGGAATCGCCCAATGTGGCGGTGAAGCCGTCCAGGAGCCGCACATCGAGGTAGCCTTCCAGCGAGGCATCGCCTTGAACCAGTACGGAGTCGTGAATTCCCAGGTCCCGAAGTTCGATTTCGAGCGTGCCGCCCGCTTGTGTGTAGTCGCCCTCGATGGTCGTCGCGCCGACGGAGTCGCCGGGGGCCATGGTTCCGCCGTCTTGCGCGAGTGTGGAGCCGAAGGTGCCGACGTCGGCCAGCCGGCCGCCGGTGAAATGGAAGGCGGCCGTGCCGGGCCCGAAGGCGACGTTGCTGCCGGCCAGGTCGAGAACGCCGTCCTGGAGGTTATAGGTCGCCTGGGCGGCTGCGGTCGTGGCAAGCTCGATATTGCCCGCCACGCGCACCGTCCCGCCGGTTTGTGTAAACGTGACAGGCGCTTCGCGGCCCAGGTAGGCGGTCTGGTCGACGTGGAGGGCGCCGCCGGTGACATCCATGGTGGAACCGGCCGCCGCAGCGTAGTAACCCAAGTAGAATTGGTCGGCGGTCACCAGGGTCGTCTTGCCTGGGGCTTGGCCGATGGTCATCTCGCCGAAACCCTCGCGGCCGACGGACAAGGTGCCGGTGGTCAACTCACCGCCGCTGATGGCGTACGCGCCGGAGCCGCCGTTTTGGGCGCCGACGTTCAGCCAGCCGCTGTTGAGGAACTGGCCGTCGGTTTGCAGGAACGTGCCGGTGCTGCCCACGCCGTCGCGGGCAAGGTAAGTGTCCTGGCCCGTCACGTTCAGCAGCCCGCCGTCGAGCTGGTAGGTGCCGTTTCCGCCGGCCCGCCCGAGGTGGAAATAGCCGTTGACGGTCATCGTGCCGCCGGACTGTTCGACCGTGCCGGTGCCGGCGCCGCTGGCCGCAACGTAAAGCTGGTTGGTGGTCACCTGACCGCCGGTGAGCGTGTAGGTGCCGGTCGATCCGCCTTCGCCGACCCAAACGGGCCGGACATTGGTGCCGCCCACCGTGCCGCCGCTTTGGGTGAACGTGCCCGTAGCACCGGCCGAGGTGCCCACGCGGATGCGCTGGTTGACGTCGAGCGTCCCGCCGGTCATCAGAACGTGCCCTTGTGAGTTGGCGTTGCCCTGGCCCATGCTCAGCCAGTTGAACTTCACTTCGCCGCCGTGGATATTGAGCGTGCCCGTCGTGTCGACGCCAAGTCGGGTGTTGCCGGTCGTATGGGTGAGCGTCCCGTCGTTGATCGTGACGACGGCCGATCCGCTGCCCGTTCCGAGGAAGTGGTCCTGGTTGCCGGTGGCGGTCACGGTGCCGCCGTCTTGCGTGTAGGTGCCGGCGCCGCCCAGGCCCACTCGAAATCCTTGGGCGATACTGACGGTGCCTTCGTCCATGGTCACTTCGCCGATGGAATTGGCATTCCCCTGCGCAACGCTGAGCCAGTACAGGTTCACATCGCCGCCGGTAATGTTGAGGGTGCCCTGGCCGGCTCCGCTATTGTCGACCCCGATGCGGAAGTTGCCGCTCGTGATGGTGAAGGTGCCGCCGCCGATGTTGAGCGTGCCGGCCGCGCCGCCTTCACCGACGATGAAGTCGCCGCCGGAATTGTAGTTGAACGCGCCGCCGCCAATGTCGGCCGTGAAGGTTCCGCCGCTCCTTCCCATGTAGAACCGGCCGGAGGTCGACGTGAACGTGCCGCCCGTCTGGGTGTAGGCGCCGTCGCTCCCCTCGCCGAAGCGCGTCCAATGGGTCGTCGACCGGTTAATCGCGC
>CAYPWB010000690.1:0-2746 GCA_964414315.1 uncultured Planctomycetaceae bacterium
GCGCTGAGGAGGGCCAAGGTGCAAAGGGCGGTAACCCCCCCATCCTTGCCGGGCCAGTCCGACCAACGTCCGTCGGCCTGCTGTTCCCGCTTCAGGTACGCCACCCCCTGATCGATGGCTTCCCGGACCTCTTCCGCGGTGACGTCGGCCTGCGCAGCCGGCACGACCGACATCGTCGATACACAGCACAGCAGCGCGACAATCAGGAATCGTATCATTACAAGCCTCTTAGGCGTTCCGCGAAAACAAGCCTCTCGGGCGGGGAAAAATGGGATAGGTCCCATTGGTGCGAAGCACCCGAAGGGCCGTTCCGGCGAATTGGACCTGTCCCGTTTTCCCCCGCAGCGACTATAAACATCTTAGAATTATACAGTTACGTCGGCAAGTCGCGTCCATGGCGCCCTGGGCCGTTCGGGCCGCCGGCCGTAGAATGAACGGAATGCGTTTTCGCCCCCCAATTCGAGTTGAGGAGCCCGGTTTTGGCCACCAAACCCCGTAGTCTCGGCGATGTATTGCAGGAGTTCAGCCAGCACAGGCGGCTGATGCAGGAGGAGTTACAGAAGATTATCGTCGGCCAAACCGACGTGATCGAGCAGATATTCGCGGCCATTTTCACCCGGGGGCACTGCCTGTTGGTCGGCGTGCCGGGCCTGGCCAAGACGCTCATGGTCAGTTCGCTGGCGCGCATCCTCGACGTGCAGTTCAAACGCATCCAGTTCACGCCCGACCTCATGCCGTCGGATATCACGGGCACGAACATTCTCGACGAGGACGAGCACCGGCGACGGAACTTCCGGTTTGTTGAGGGGCCCATTTTCACGAACATCCTGCTGGCCGACGAGATCAACCGTACCCCGCCGAAGACCCAGGCCGCACTGCTGCAAGCCATGCAGGAACGCGAGGTGACGGTGGGGCAAACCACGTACTCGCTGCCCGAGCCGTTCTTCACCATCGCCACGCAGAACCCGATCGAGCAGGAAGGCACCTACCCGCTGCCGGAGGCGCAGCTCGACCGCTTCATGTTTAACATCAAGGTCGACTATCCCACGGCCGAGGAGGAGGAACGTATCCTTTCGACAACCACGCGGCAGGAGGCGGTTGAAATACGCCGCGTGCTGTCGAGCAAGGCGATTGTGAACTTGCAGAAGTTGGTCGGCTCGGTGGCGGTGAGTCAGTACATCGTCCAGTACGTGAGCAAGCTGGTGCGGGCCAGCCGGCCGAAGGACCCTTCCGCCCCCAAATACGTGCAGGAACTGGTCGACTGGGGCGCCGGGCCCCGCGCGGGGCAATTCCTCATCTACGGCGGAAAAGCCTTGGCGGCCATGGACGGCCGGTTCTCGGTGGCGATTGACGACGTGCAGAAGATCGCCGTGCCCGTCCTACGGCACCGCATCAGTACGAATTTCCAGGCCCAGGCCGAGGGGCTTGCCTCCGAGGACATTATCGACCGCCTCCTGCGCGAGACCCCGACGCCGGAAATACCGAAGTACGAGAGGAAGGCGTAGCCGGAAGAAAGAGTGCGGCTTAGATGGACTGCGGCAGAAGGGAGGGAAGAGGGGAAAGGGGAGAAAAGGGAAAACAAAGGGCTTCAGTAACAGGAGGCAGCAATGGATGAATCGGAGCCGACCGATGCTTTGATTTATCGGGTAATCGGGTGCTGTATTGAGGTACACAAGCAACTGGGACCGGGGTTTATCGAATCGGTGTACCACAGGGCGATGGAAGTGGAACTGGCGTACCAGGGAATTCCGTTCGAGACGCAGCAGAAGATCGAACTGCATTATCGCGGCCGTCGGGTTGGGAGACATCGTCTCGACTTGGTCATTGCCGATCGACTCGTCGTGGAACTGAAAGCCGTGGAAGATTTGGCAAAGAAACTTTACGCTCAGGTGAGGTCGTACCTGAAAGCCGCTCAGAAAGAGGTCGGGCTCCTGGTCAACTTCGGCGAATACCAACTCGATCCTCGCCGTGTGGAACTCAAACGCGCAAGACAAGAAGATTCCGATTGAGAGAGGACACTCATGGATTATGAACCGAGGGAGGGAAAAGGGGAAAGAGGAAAAAGGGGAACAGGATTGAGGGGAGGGCTAGCTTCAGCCGTCCGAGCCGCATGCTGTTTCCTCGTCTTCCGAAATGCCATCCCTTTCTTTTCTTTTTCAGGCCTGCGTCCGGGCAGCCGTCCGATTCGCTTCCATTCCTATTTCCCTTTTTCCCCTTTCCCCTTTTCCCTCTCCCAATCGTCTGTCCAGTGCAAACCCTTTCCCCCTTATTCATTTCCCGTTTGCCACGATGCCGTCCGCTGAACGTTACCTGAAGCCGGAAGTCGTCAACCAGATCAAGCGGCTGGACCTGCGCGCGCAGTTCATCGTGAAGGGTTTCTTGCAAGGACTGCACGCGAGCCCGTTCCACGGGTTTTCGGTCGAGTTCAGCGAGCACCGGAAGTACACGCACGGCGACGACCCCAAGGACATCGACTGGCTCGTGTACGCCAAGACCGACAAGTATTACGTCAAAAAGTTCGAGGCCGAAACCAACATCACCGGCTACCTGGTCATGGACCTGAGCCGGTCGATGGGCTACACGTATCGGCAGGAGCTGACGAAGTTCGACTACGCCATCTGCCTCGCCGCCGCCCTGGCCTACCTGATGATCCACCAGCAGGACCCGGTGGGCCTGATCACGTTCGACCGGAAGCTGCGCGGCAGCCTGGCGCTACTGCTGATCGACCAAGACCGATTGGATGAGG
>CAYPWB010000691.1:0-1128 GCA_964414315.1 uncultured Planctomycetaceae bacterium
CGCTACGCCGGCTACTTCGACCTGATCCTGGGGAACGCCGACATCTTCCCCGGCTTCTTCCACATCGACCTCGAAGCCAACGTGCTGCCGAAGCTCGCGCTGCTGCGTCAGTTCGGCTTCTACCCCGAGCCCCAGCCCGTCGAGCCGACGGCCGAAAGCTGCGGCGCCCATTCCCCGCGCATCGAGCCCCAGGAATTGGCCACGCGGGCGGCGGTGTGAAGCTACCCCTCTTGCATACGGGTAGCACTCTGATACAAATGGACGCAACCCGTTGTAGCGTTGCCACTTGCGCAAAAAAGAAACGCCTTCACCCGAAGGCAAAGGCGTCGGCCCGGGGATGCTATCCCCGGGGGGGTCTTCAATGGGAATGGGCGAGCCTCAAAGCAGGCTCAACTTCAACTCTACAATTTATCGGCCGGTTCGTCAAGGGGATCGTATGAATTTCTCGGCCAGAACACCCCCGGAGCGAGTGGTATGCTATGTGGACGGATTCAACCTGTACTTCGGGCTCCATGACGAGGGGCTTCGGCGGTATTACTGGCTGAACGTGCGCAGTCTTGCGGAGAATCTATTACGCCCGAACCAATTGCTCGTTCGAACAAAGTATTTCACGGCGCGCATCAGCGGAGCCACCGCCAATGACCCGCCGCAACGCGCGGCCCGGCTGAATGCGAAACGTAAACGGCAGTCCGACTTTCTGGAAGCGCTGGAGACCGTCGAAAACTTGCGTATCTATGAGGGGCACTACCTGGCAAAGTCTGTGCAGTGCCGAAATTGCGGTGCGTCCTGGCGCTCGCACGAGGAGAAGATGACCGACGTGAACATTGCAACGGAAATGCTCATCGACGCATTGCACGATCGACTCGACACCGCACTGCTTGTGTCGGCAGACAGCGATCTTGTGCCGCCCGTTCGGGCGTTGATCCGGAACTTCCCAGGCAAGCGGGTCGTAGTTGCCTTTCCCTTAGGACGGAACTCCGGTCGGCTCCGGCAGGCCGCCAGCGCCTGGTTGACGATCGGCCGGAAGAAGTACAAGGTGAGCCAATTCCCTGACCAGGTCGTCAAGGTGGACGGCCATGTTTTGCAACGCCCAAGCGGCTGGCGATAGTTCGCAGACCTGACCCCAGA
>CAYPWB010000691.1:1228-2743 GCA_964414315.1 uncultured Planctomycetaceae bacterium
TGACCCCAGACGCCCGATGATTCGATGTGCAAACTTCTGCCGGCCGACAGCGTGCCGCCGGAATCAACTATCCTGTGATCTGTAGAGGAAACCCATGTCGCCCGGTCTTCTCGCACTGCTGGCCGCGACGCCGATCGTGGTGACGATCGTGCTGATGGCGGGGCTCACGTGGCCGGCGAAGTGGTCGATGCCGATCGCGTGGGCGGTGGCGGCCGGGTTGGCGGCGGTCGTGTGGCACATGACGCCGCTGCGCATCGCGGCGGCCAGCATCGAAGGGGCCCTGGGCGCGCTGAATATCCTGCTGATCGTCTTCGGCGCCATCCTGCTGCTCAATACGCTCAAAATCAGCGGAGCCATGGCGGTCATCAGCCGCGGGTTCTACGGCATCAGCCCCGACCGCCGCGTGCAGGCGGTCATCGTCGGGTGGATTTTCTCGTCGTTCATCGAGGGGGCCGCCGGATTCGGCACGCCCGCCGCGCTGGCCGCGCCGCTGCTGGTGGGCCTCGGCTTCCCACCGCTGGCCGCCGCCATGATCGCCCTGGTATTCAACAGCACGTCGGTCACGTTCGGCGCCGTCGGCACGCCGATCCTGGTGGGCGTGCGCAACGCGGTCGACGGGCTGCTGCCCGAGGCGGTGCCCATGGGCACGTTCCTGCACGAGGTGGGCGTGTGGTCGGCGGTCGTTCACACCCTGACCGGCACGTTCCTGCCCCTGCTGGCCCTGTGCATGATGACGAAGTATTTCGGCCGGAACCGGTCGATTCGCGAAGGGCTGGCCGCCGCGCCGTTCGCGCTGTTCGCCGGGCTTGCGTTCACGATGCCGAGCCTGGCCATGGCGTACCTCTTCGGCCCGGAGCTTCCCTCGGTGGTCGGCGCGCTGATCGGCACGCCGCTGGTGCTGGGCGCGGCCCGGCTCGGCTTCCTGGTACCCAAGCAGGTTTGGGATTTTCCCCGGCCCGACGAGCCGCAGTGGGACGCAAGCTGGGGCGCGAGCGGAGGGCTTTCCGCGCCCGCCCACCTTGGCGCGGCGGGCGGGCGGCCCATGTCGCTGCGGATGGCCTGGACGCCCTACCTGCTCATCGCCGTCCTGCTGATCGTGACCCGCCTGCCCGCGCTCGGCCTCCAGGCCCTGTTGCGAAGTTGGGTGGTCGCGTGGTCGCCCATTCTGGACCAGCCGGGCGTGAGCTACCGCCTCGAACCGCTGTACATACCGGGCATCATTCCGTTCCTGCTGGTGGCCGTGGCCACGATCTTCCTGCACCGGATGCAGCGGGCGGCCGTTGCCACGGCGTGGCGGACGACCGTGGGGCAACTCGTTCCCGCCACCATTGCCCTGGTGTTCGCTGTGGCCCTGGTGCGCGTGCTGGTGCAGTCGAGCGTCAACGAGGCTCAGATGGACGGCATGCTGCTGGCACTGTCGAAGTACGCCTCGTACCGGGTGGGGGCGGCGTGGCCGATGGTTTCGCCTTTCGTGGGCGTGCTGGGTTCATTCGTGGCGGGTTCGAATACCGTGTC
>CAYPWB010000692.1:0-2739 GCA_964414315.1 uncultured Planctomycetaceae bacterium
TTCAACCCAGCACCGCCGTGTCGCGCCCCGGGCATCCGCGCCGCTGCGCTGGCGGTGGTCCTGTTCGCGGTGGTCGAGCCGCAGCCGGCCGCGGCGGGACCGGTCGCGCTCACGTACGCCAAGGCGGCGGCGTGGCTGCGGGGGGAACATGTCGGCAACCGCACCTCCAACGTCGAACAGAGTGGCACGGCGGCACGGTTCACCAGCAAGGCGAAAATTCACCTTACCGGGCGGCAGAAGGGTAAAGACTCCCGACCGCTTTGTGGCTCCAATGGGGGGGCCAATGCACTCACATTCGTGCCGGGCGGCCGGATGTTGGACGCGTTTAAGCTGCTTCGCGGGTTGCCGACGCGATTTTCACGCCGGATAATCAAACCTGAAGGGATATACCCGGTCGAACATGAATGAAACGTCGCTCAGTTTGCTCAACCGCCTCCGTCGCGCACCCGAATCCGAAAGCTGGAATCGGCTCGTCGAGCTGTATGCGCCGTTGATCCGGGTGTGGTTGCGGAAGTACGACGTGCAGGCCAGCGACGCCGATGACCTGGTGCAAGAGGTCATGCTGGCCGTGTCGAAGGATCTCGTCACGTTCGATCACGGCGGGCAGCCCGGCGCTTTTCGCGGGTGGCTCAAGGCCATCCTGGTCAACAGGTTGCGCAAATTCTGGCGAGCACGGGATCATCGTCCCCAGGCGCGAGCCGACTCGGACATCGCCGCCAGGCTGGCGCAACTGGACGACCCGTCCAGCGAGCTGAGCCGGATCTGGAATCGGCAGCATGACCAGTACGTGCTGCGGCAACTGCTGGCCCTGGCCGAACCCCATTTCGCCCCCAATACATGGAAGGCCTTCTGCCGGGTGGCGTTGGACGGGGCCAAGCCGGACGTTGTCGCCGAGGAAATGGGAATTTCCCGAAATGCCGTGATCGTCGCTAAGTGCCGTGTTCTGAGCAGGTTACGTCAGGAGTCGGAAGGGCTGATCGAGTCTTCTTTCAATTTCTTCGCGAAGCGCTGAAATATTTTGCGGCGATCGGGTCTTGGTAGTTAGCGGCGCATTATGCGGTTCGCGTAGCTTCGATGATGAGGCGCCCTTGAAAACGTCCCCGTGACCAAAACCACACGTTTTGTCCGAGTAATCCCATGCCCGCAACCACCGCCCACCCGAGCCAAGAGCAATTGAGCGCCTACAACCTTGGGCAACTGCCACCGGACCAGGCGCTCGCTATCGAGAACCACATCAGCGAGTGTGAGCCCTGCTGCGATACCATCGTCGCACTCTCGTCGGACGATACCTTTGTTGGCCTTCTGAAGGAAGCACGGCAGTTGCCAACCGACCAGACGGTTGATCAAGACGGCGGCTCAGCCGGCCGCGCTTCGACTTCGTCGGGCTTTCCTGCACCGCTGGCCGAACATCCCCGCTACGAGATACTCGGACTGATCGGCAAGGGCGGCATGGGGGACGTCTACAAAGCCAAGCACCGGATGATGGATCGTACCGTGGCGTTGAAGATCATCAATCGCGAGTTGATACGGAAAACGGAAGCCGTGGATCGTTTCCACCGTGAAGTGAAGGCCGCGGCCAAGCTGTCTCATCCGAACATCGTTACCGCCTACGACGCGGAGCGAGCCGGCGACTTCCACTTCATGGTGATGGAGTACGTCGACGGGGTCGACCTGTCTCAGACGGTCAAAGACCGAGGCGCATTGCCGGTCGCCGAAGCATGCGACTTCATCCGGCAGGCAGCGGTCGGACTGCAACACGCTCACGAATGCGGCATGGTCCACCGGGACATCAAGCCGCACAACCTGATGGTCACGGCGGATGGCACGGTCAAGATTCTGGATTTTGGTCTGGCTTCACTCGCGCCGAAAGCCGTGACGGAGGCCGAAATGGTCGAAGCACTCGGCGACCTAACGGCGGCCGGCGCCATCATGGGAACTCCCGATTTCATCTCGCCCGAACAGGCGGAAGATGCCCATCAGGCCGACATCCGCAGCGACATCTACAGCCTGGGAGCGACGCTGTACTACCTGCTCGCGGGCCGCGTGCCTTTTGACGATGGCAGCGTGATGCACAAGCTGCAAAGCCATGCCCAGGTTGAACCGGAATCGTTGAAGTCGCTGCGCAACGACATTCCAGTTGAACTGGAAAACATCGTTTCGAGAATGATGGCAAAAGATCCCAACGAACGCTTCCAAGCGCCAGCGGAAGTTGCCGAGGCATTGGAAAGCTTCACGAAGGAAACGCAGCCGTCCGCATCGACCGTGCCGAATCCACAGACTCAGCCCGAACGACGGAAGCTAGGGTTCCTGCCGATCACGGCCATTGCGGCACTGCTGCTGGGTATCGTCAGTGCGGCGACGGTGTTCTACATGCAAACCGATCATGGCACGGTACGCGTGGAGGTGCTGGATCCCTCGCTCACAGTCAGTTTTAACGACCAAACGATTAGGCTTGAGGACGGCGACAAGGAGTTTACCATCGATGCCGGGCAACAAAAGAGGCTGGTCGTTACGCAAAGCGACACCGATTATCAGTTCGAGACCGAGAGCTTTCAGATTCGCCGGGGGGAGAAGATTGCCTTTAAGGTCGATATGCTCCCGGGCGAGATTGTCGTCACCAAGGATGATAAATCATTTGCTAAAGCCTCTGTGCTCGTTGGCGAATGGCTTGCGGTGGGCCCCGGGGACGACAAGTTTCGTTTGACGTTCAATCCGGACGGAACATTCGGAATGGTTTAC
>CAYPWB010000693.1:0-2734 GCA_964414315.1 uncultured Planctomycetaceae bacterium
GTGCTGGCGGGAGCCGGCACGGGGAAGACGCGGGTGGTAACGCACCGCATCGCCCGGCTCATCCGAAGCGGCATTCGCCCCAGCCGCATCCTGGCCGTCACCTTCACCAACAAGGCGGCCGGCGAGATGCTCGAACGGGCATCGGCCATGCTGAAGAAGCGGAGCAAGGACAAACCGGAAATTTCGACGTTCCACTCGCTGTGCGTTCGGATCCTGCGGCGCAACATCACCCATCTTGGCTATCCGGCCCAATTCGCCATTTACGACCGCGGCGACCAGGAGAGTGTGGCCCGGGCCGCGCTGCGCGAAATCAAGGTGCCCAACGGGGCCCTGCGGCCCGGCGAGCTGCTGTACCGCATCAGCCGCTGGAAGACCGTGGGCCTTTCGCCCGCCGAGGCGGCCGCCGCTGCCGCCACCGACAAGGACCACCTGGCCTCGGCGGCCTTCCGGCGATACCAAACGGCGTTGCGGGCGGCTGGCGCGGTCGATTTCGACGACCTGCTGCTGCTCACCGACGAGCTGTTCCGCGGCTTTCCCGAGGTGTACCGGGCCGAGGCCGGACGCTTCGACCACGTGCTGGTCGACGAGTACCAGGACACCAACGGAGTGCAGTACCGCATCGTCAAAGCGCTGGCCGAGCGGCACCGCAACCTGTGCGTGGTGGGCGACGACGACCAGTCGATTTACGGCTGGCGCGGGGCCGAGGTGCGCCACATCCTCCGCTTCAAACGCGACTGGCCCGAGGCCAAGGTCGTCCGCCTGGAAACCAACTACCGCTCCACGCACCAGATACTCGACTGGGCGAACCGGCTGATTGCCTTCAACCGGCTGCGGCACGAGAAGACGCTCCGCGCGGTTATCGACGGCGATCCGCCCCGCGTGCTGCAGCTTCAGACAGAAACCGACGAGGCCGAGCGGGTCGTGGGTGAAATTGCCCAGCGCATCCGCGACGAAGAACTTCATCCGCGCGACTTCGCCATCCTGTGCCGCACCAACGAGCAGCCGCGCGCGTTCGAGGCCGAGCTGCGCCGCGCCCAGGTGCCGTACGTGCTGCTGGGCGGCATGTCGTTCTTCGACCGCAAGGAGGTTCGCGACGTGCTCGCGTACCTCAAACTGCTGGCCAACCCGCGCGACGAGGTGTCGCTGCTGCGCATCATCAACACGCCTGCTCGCGGGCTGGGGCCGGCGCTGGTGCGGAAGCTGCTCGACGCGGCCGTGCGCCAGGGCAAGACCGTCTGGGAACTGCTGCCGGAAGCGGAACAACACGTCGCCCTGACGCCCACCGCGCGCAGCGGCATCGGCCGGTTTCGGGAACTGCTCGAAGGGTTCGGCCGGCGGGCGAAGAGCGAGCCGCCGGCACGCCTGGCACGCGAGCTGATTGCCGAGGTGGGCTATTACGACGAGCTTGCCCGGGTGTACACCAATCCCGACGAGCAGCAGGCCCGCTGGGCGTCGGTCGAGGAGGTGGTCAACGCCGCCGGGGTGTACGAGCGGCGGGCGACGAAGCCGACGATGGCCGGGTTCCTGCGCGACATCGCCCTGAGCGGCCCCGACGAGGACCGCCAGAAGGAATCGAAGCTGAAGCGCGACGCCGTCGTGCTGATGACGTTCCACGCGGCCAAGGGGCTCGAGTTTCCCGAGGTGTACATGGTGGGCATGGAAGAGGGCCTGCTGCCGCACCACCGCGCGGCGGCCGAGGGCGGCACGGGCGTCGACGAGGAGCGGCGGCTGTGCTACGTGGGCGTAACGCGGGCGCAGCGCCGGCTGACCCTATCGCTCGCCCTGACGCGCATGAAATGGGGCAAACCCCGGCCCACCCATCCCAGCCGCTTCCTCTACGAGCTGGCCGGCCAGGCCGACAACCCCGCCTACGCCGTCGCCATGCGCGGCGGGAAGAAGTAGGTGCCGCTACTCTGCTGGGCCGAAGGCCTTTGGTTCACCCAGTCCAGGGCAACGCCCTGGGGACGCTGCACGGCCTAAGGGGCGAACGGGTCGAAGTGCTCGTCTTCGGTTTCCTCGTCGGCCGCGGGAATGTGGCGCGGGGGCGGCGCTGCCGGACGCCGTTCGTCGTCGACGATTTCGCGGAACATGAATACCCATTCGGGAACGTCGTCCTTGTCGGGCCGGCCGGCCCGCAACAGCCAGGTGTTGCCCAGGAACGTGTCCAACAGGATGACGTGCGGTCCCGCTTTCACGATTTCGAAACGCCGGGCCGGCGGCGGCTCCGGCACGCCTGGCCGCCGGAGGTGCGTGTCGTCGAGCAGGATCCCGCCTTGCCCCTGTGGAGGCCCGATGCCGCTGCCTCGTAGCGGACCAAGCTGCTCCATCGCAGCAGCGCTGACCGCAACCCAAAGCATCAGCAATGGAACCAGGAGCTGCATTGCAGCCCAAAGGCCGGAAGTCTGTTTTCGTTTCGACATTTTGTCACCTGCAAAACGAGAAAAGCGGCTTGCGTAACCTTTCCGTCCTTGGCACACGCCTGCGTTCTAGCATCTCCCACCACCTGCTGCAATGCAGATCGGCCGGCAAGGGTGGGATGGCGAGGAGGAAGCAGAGGACAACAGGCGAGGCGAAGACGGTGCGGGAAAAATGCGTGGGATGGGCTGCCAACCTGGGCCGGTGTAAACTCACCCACGGGGAGGTTGCCGTTTCGGTTCCCCGGCTGGGCCGAAGGCCCTTGGTTCACCCAGCCCAGGGCAACGCCCTGGGGACGCTTCCCCCAGGGCGTTGCCCT
>CAYPWB010000694.1:0-2730 GCA_964414315.1 uncultured Planctomycetaceae bacterium
AGGCCCGCCGTCCGACCCAACACGAACGTATTATAACCAAGGCGGACCAGTGGGTTTGGCGCCGGGCCAATACCTGCTGGTCGGGCCGCGGGCAACCACTGCGGTTGGGTCGGCAGCCGACGGGCAAGCGAAACCAGCGCCATCGCCGCAAGTCATCGAACTCAGTCCCCCGGCGTCGGTTACCGCCAACACCCTGGGCGGCCGCTCCTACCCGAGCGGTCAAATTCAGACGCCCATCACCATGATCGCTGCCGCCGATTGGCCCGGTGAGAGCCGCAAGATCGGGGTGAGCGTTTCGGAACCGCTGCCGAACAGCTATTACCCCGTTCCTCCGGAACCTGACGACTGGTACGGCGACCCGAACACCGGACCGTTTTTGAGCGAGCCGCTCGACAGTCAGAATGGAATGCCGCTTGAGGAGGACAACCTTACAAACACCGGCACCAAGCAAGCATACAGGTATGTATTGCTTCAGCGCTTGGCCGACCCGAGCTTGCCGCACAACGCGACGAGCAATCCCTATCGCACGGTCGACTGGATGCCGGTCGACCTGACCGTATTCAACGGCCAGGATCGGCGGCCCACGCCTTGGCCTCCGGAATGGTCGAAGGACCCTGACACGGGCGATGACATCGACTTTGCGTGGGACCCCGACGACCCCAACCCCGAGAGCGCCGACATCCGTTTTGAAACGCGGCAGCGCGCCGGCTCGAATCATAACCTTTGGATCCCGGAGTTTTCCTCGCCGCAAGTCACTTCGCCGGGTACGGCCACCCCACAACCCTATTTCGCCCATCCGTTGACGCATTCGCTGGGATTCGTGAATGCTGCCTTTGGGCAAGACACCAATCCGCCGGGCCTGACCACACCGGCGGCCCACGTCGGTGACCCGCTCAACCCGTTCCCCTGGGTCGCCTGGAACAACCGGCCGTTTGCCAACCCGTACGAACTGCTGATGGTGCCGGCCACCACGGCCGCCCGCTTCGGGTGGGAGTACACGATGGCGCCGTCGGGCGGGCCGCAGGCGCCCTACTCGGCCGGCGCCGACGGCGACGGCCTGCACGTGTACGACCACGACGACGTGGGCTTCGTCCACCTGATGAACCTGTTCCACTCCGGCGGGAACACCTCGGAACTGCACCGTATTTTCGACTTCCTCACCGTGCCCTCCCGCTTCGCCGGCGCCCACGTGTGGCTGGACGGCGTGTCGGAACCTGATCACCTCATGCCCACGTACCGAGAGCCGGGCAAGGTGAACCTGAACACGATTACCAGCCAGCGGGTGTTCCGCGGGCTGATGAACGGCCTGGGCGAGGACGCTCCCGACGCCCTGTGGCAAAAGTTCCAGCGCAGCCGGCGCGGGTACGCGGCGGCCGACGCGGCCAATTACCCGACCGAGTTCGCCCGGCCGTTCCGTTCGGCCTCGGGCTCGCAGTTGTGGCCCACCGGCGTAACCCGGCCCTCGCCCGACCGCGAAATCGAATGGACCCTGCTGCGCAGCGATCCCGACGACGACGAAGTGCCGCTGTTCGCGCTCGACTCGACCGACCCGGTGAACAACACCGAGCGCAATCCCTACTTCCGGCACCAGGGACTCATGCGGCTGGCCAACCTGACCACGACGCGGTCGAACGTGTACGCCGTGTGGATTACGGTCGGGTACTTCGAGGTGTCGCCGGTGGCGGCCGATCCTGACGTCTACCCCGACGGCTGGCAGCTCGGCCGCGAATTGGGCACCGACACGGGCGAAATCCGCCGCCATCGGGCGTTTTACGTCATCGACCGCTCCATTCCCGTCGGCTTCCAGCGCGGCAAGGCCCACAACGTGGAGAAGACCGTCGTCCTGCGGCGATACATTGAATGAACGTTGAAGGTTGAACGTCGAACATCGAACGTCGAACATCGAACGTCGAAGGTTGAGAGGGTATCTCAAAACTCCCCTCTCCCTTTGGGAGAGGGGTCGGGGGTGAGGGATTGTGGAATTAGTGCTTGTGGAATTTGCTGCGGCAAAGTCGATGGTCCACGGCCCTCACCCTAACCCTCTCCCGGAGGGAGAGGGGACGTGAGACCGAGCCTTTCCGGATAGCCTCTGAGTGTCGGGGGTTTGAAGGTTCTTGGAGAATGAAATGATGAACCAGCACAAAAATCGTGGTTTCCGCATGCAGCCTTGCGTGCCGCGAAGCGCGTCGTTCGATGTTCGACGTTCGACGTTCGACGTTCGACGTTCGGCCTACACCCTGGTCGAAATCCTGGTGGCCACCACGCTCACGCTGGTGCTCATGTTCGCCGTGGTGCAAATTTTCGCCATGATCGGCGATAGCGTGAGCGATTCCCGCGCGTTGCTGGAATCGAGCGACCGGCTGCGCGCGGCGAAGACGCGGCTGCAAATGGACCTGGGCGGGCTGACGGTCGTGCCGCTGCCCCCCCGCGACGAAGCCGACGACGGCTACCTGGAGATCCTCGAAGGCCCGGTCGGCGTAACCACCCCGCTTTCCAGCGTCGCCCTGAACTCCGACGAAGGCAACATTCACGACACCACCGTGGCCGACTTCGACGACATTCTCATGTTCACCACGCGCGACACGCGCACGCCGTTTGTCCGCAATGACGGGACCACGACCGACGTGGCCGAGGTGGCGTGGTTCGTCCACGGCAACCGGCTGTACCGCCGCGTGCGACCCCTGCCGGCCAACGTCAACCTGGCGCAACTGGTCCGGCGCGAGAACCGCA
>CAYPWB010000695.1:0-2728 GCA_964414315.1 uncultured Planctomycetaceae bacterium
GGAACGGCCCTCCGGGCGCTTCGCACAAATCGGACCTGTCCCGTTTTCGCCGCCCCCCTACGCGTCGAGCCCGAGGCGCTCGCGGCGGTACTTGCCGGTTTGCACCCGTTCGACCCAGCGCGGATTGTCGAGGTACCAGGCGACGGTTTCCTCCAGGCCGGAGGCGAAGTCGTGCCGGGGCCGCCAGTCCAACTCGCGCTCGATCTTCGAGGCGTCGATGGCGTAGCGCCGATCGTGGCCGGGCCGATCGGTCACGAAACTTATCAGTTGCCGGCAGGGCGCATGCGTCAAGCCGGGCCGCAGCCGATCGACCGCGTCGCAAATCAGCTCGACCACGTCGAGGTTTCGCTGCTCGCAATTTCCGCCGATATTATACGTTTCACCCGGCCGGCCCGCCAGCAGCACCCGCCGCAGCGCCTCGCAGTGGTCCTCCACGTACAGCCAGTCGCGCACGTTCCGCCCGTCGCCGTACACCGGCAGCGGCTTGCCCTCCAGGGCGTTGAGGATCACCAGCGGGATGAGCTTCTCGGGGAACTGGTACGGGCCGTAATTGTTCGAGCAATTCGTCACGACGACCGGCAAGCCGTAGGTTCGATGGTACGCCCGGGCGAAATGGTCGGCCGCCGCCTTCGAGGCCGAGTAGGGCGAACTGGGGTCGTAGGGGCTCGTTTCGGTGAACCGGCCGCTCGGGCCCAGCGAGCCGTACACCTCGTCGGTCGACACGTGCAGGAAGCGGAACGCCTGCCGCTCTTCGGCCGGCAGGGCGCGCAGGAACTGCCGCGCCGCGTCGAGCAGGTGGAACGTGCCCTGCACGTTGGTGCGCACGAACTCGGCCGGCCCGTCGATCGACCGGTCCACGTGCGACTCGGCCGCGAAGTGGACCACGGCCGCGGGCCGATGCTCCTCCAAGAGCCGTTCGACCGCCCCGCGGTCGGCGATGTCGGCCTCGACGAACACGTGGTCGGGCTCGTCGAGCACCGGCGCCAGCGAGTCGAGGTTGCCGGCGTAGGTGAGCTTGTCGACGTTCACCACCCGGGCGAATCGATCCCTCACGCACTGCCGCACAAAGCAGCTTCCGATGAAGCCCGCACCGCCGGTAACGAGGATGGTTTGCATGGTTCCGTGTTACTCCGTGCAGGCGACGGGGACAGTCCCATTTTCGCGGCCGTAACGGTTGTACAATTAGGTGAACCGCCCTGCTTGCCGCGAAAATCGGGACAGTCCCCCATCACCCTCCCACAATCACTTGCGCAATGCGTTCGGCGGCGCGGCCGTCCCAGAGGTCGGGGCAGTGGCCCGGCCTGTACGTGCCGTCGAACACGGCCCCCAGCCCGGCGCGCAGCTTCTTCGGATCGTTTCCCACAAGGGTGCTGGTGCCCTGCTCAACGGTAACAGGCCGCTCGGTATTAAATCGGGCCGTAAGGCAGGGGATGCCCAGCACGGTCGACTCCTCTTGCAGCCCGCCGGAATCGGTCACTACCAGCCGCGCCTGCGAGGTGAGCGCGAGAAAGTCGAGATATCCGAGCGGTTCGGTTCGGATCATGCCCGGCGCGGCCGCCAGCCGTTCGGCCAGGCCGAACCGTTCGATGCGGGCCTGCGTGCGCGGATGCACCGGGAACACCAGCGGCAGCTTGCCGGACGCCTCCAGGAGCACGTCCAACAGCGGGCCGAGGGTTTCCGCCTGGTCCACATTCGACGGCCGGTGCAACGTCACTACGCCGTATCGGCCCGGTTCGACGTTCAGCCGCGCGAGCGTGTCCTGCGATTTCGCCTTCGGCAGCAGCCACAGGAGCGTGTCGATCATCACGTTGCCCACCAGGTGGATTTGCTCCTGCGGGCGGCCCTCGCGGCGGAGATTCGCCACGCCCGACGGCTCGGAAACCAGCAGCATGTCGCAAAGCGAGTCGGTGACGATGCGGTTGATTTCCTCGGGCATGGTGCGGTCGTTGCTTCGCAGCCCGGCCTCGACGTGGGCGACCGGCACACCCAGCTTCACGGCGGCCAGCGTAGCGGCCATCGTGGAGTTCACGTCGCCCACCACCACCACCCGGCTTACCGGTTCGCCCGCGGCGGCATACTTTTCCAGCATCTCCTCGAACCGCTCGATCACCCGGGCTGTTTGCCAGCCATGCTTGCCGGAGCCCACGTCGAGGGAAACATCGGGCCGCGGCATGCCCAGCTCGTCGAAGAAGACGTCGGACAGGTTCGCATCGTAATGCTGGCCCGTATGCACCAGCGTCGCCCGCACATTTCCCAGCGTCGCCAGCGCTCTGAGCAGCGGCGCCATTTTCATGAAGTTCGGCCGGGCACCAACGACGCAAGCCAGATGAAGCTCTTTCAAGGGAAATACCGGTTTTCGAGGCAGGTTGGGGGCCAACAGGGTACCCAGTGTAACGGATCGTCGCCCGGCAGCCAAGGCAGCTTGCGCCCGGGCCGTCGCACGGGTTCCCCCTCAACTGTAGCACGCGAGTGCGCCATAGGAGCGGCGGTGCCCGGTCCACCGTTTGCCCCGAGCCCGATTGACGGACGGCGGGAATGGGGCCAACCAGATAACATGAAGCGCTGAAGACGGTCGCGATGTCGGCCGTTCGAGAGGAGGAATGCACGGTTCGTCAGAACGACACCCGGGCGAGCCGGTGGTTCTCAACCTGATGCCTGACAACGTAGGTCGACACTCCGTAATCGGCGGCCAGATCTTCGACTTCATCCTCACCAATCATTGTGCCAG
>CAYPWB010000696.1:0-2721 GCA_964414315.1 uncultured Planctomycetaceae bacterium
CTCCGCGGCCCCGGCCGCCCTCGAACAGCATCGGGAAATCAGTGATGTCCCCTTTCTTGCCGCGAAGGCACATTCAATTGGGGTGTAATTTGCTGTTGTGCGACGCTGTGCAGAAAATGAAAGGGCCGAAGTATGGGCAACATTGCTCCCATGGTGATCATCGGGGCGATCGTCTCTGCATGGATCGCATTGCAGACCTACTACAGCGTGGTTGTAACGGCTAGAAGGCGAAAACGGTTGGCTTCCCGGCCAATTCTCTCAGAGCAGCAGTGGTGCGATACATACTTTCCGGAGTTTGACCATGAGGGCCGAAAGCACGCAATGGCCGTGTGTGCCATTTTTGCGGAACCTATCGGCGTTGCTCCAACGCAACTGTTGCCTTCGGACGGTGTTCACTTTGACTATTGCTTGCGAGGCGTCTGGTATTTCTTTGACGACTCGTGGGAGCTATGGACGACAGAGCTTGGTCAGTATGTGATGAATGAAACGCACGGCCGTGTCACGGACGCCGAGCTTGAGGAGGGCGGCAACTGGAGCACCCTCAGCGAGTTTGTTCGCGAAACGGTAGCGATGGTGGAACGGCACACGAATGAATAGGGGGCGGCGCTGGATACGGGCGATGGCCTTCCATTGTCGCAAGACAGAGTCAGGTGATCGAAATGCACCACGAGGAGCCCGACCTGCTGTTCATCTTGGCGCACGGGGCCGGTTACGACCCGTACGCCGGGCTGGACCGGTTCGACCGCACGGTCGATATGCGGTGGACCTGCTGCATGAGCGGTTCGAGCGGCTCGGGCAGTTCCGGCGAGCCGGGCGACTGCGAGGGCGAACTGGTCGAGCGGGTTTAGCCGTACGGGGAACCGTCCCGATTTTCGCGGCACACAGGGCGATTCGCCTGCTCGCCCTGTGTACCGGTGGCCGCGAAAATGGGACTATTCCCTTCGCATATCGCGAAGAACAACGGCACGCGCCGCCCCGGGAACGGTTCCGGTTGCGGCTATTTGTCCAGCGGGAACAGGTCGATCTTGCGGAAGTGGATCACCCCGCCTTCCGACTGGAAGCCGACGGTGCCGGGTTCGACGGTCAGCCCGCGGGCCTGGTTGACCTTCTCGCCGTTGATGACCAGGCTGAGTTTGTCGCCCTTGAGCGTGATGACGTACCGGTTCCACTCGCCGGCCAGCTTCTCGGCGTCTTTGATCTTCTTCACGCCCTTCAGCCGTCCGAGCACTTCATGCTCGACGTCGACGAACCGGTCCTTCGCGCCCGCCGCGTCGAACCCGTAGAAGGCCCAAATGTCGCCCGCGTCGCCGTGCTTCAGTTGGGCCTCGACGCACTTGGCCAGGAAGCTGGGCGGGTCGCCGGTGACGCGCATCAGCACGCCGCTGTTGCCGGGCTCCTCGGGCCAGCGCCACTCGACCACCAGCCGGTAGTTCGTGTACTTCTCGTTCGTGTGCAGGAAGCCGAACGGCTCGCCCTTGCATACGAGAATCCCATCCTCCACGCTCCAAACGTCTTCCATTTTCACGTCGGAATCGACCAGATGGCTTTGCCAGCCGTCGAGGTTCTTGCCGTTGAACAGTCGGACGGGCTTGACACACTCCTTCTCGTCGGCCGTGGCGGTCAGCGCGGTGGCCAGAATCAGGCCGGTCAGGAACAAAGTGGCAACTCGAAACATACTGCGGTCTCCTCAATCCAGGGGTTGAAGTTGAACGTTCCGAAACTCGATGGGGTCGCCTTCGGCGGTAAGGGCGATCTTGCCGGCCACGACGTCGCAGCCGGTGGCGCGGTTCACCTTGCGTCCGTTGATCGTAAGCTCGACGGTGCCGCCCTCCGCCCGAATCTCGTAGCGGTTCCACTGGCCGGCCGGCCGCTCCACGTCGGCAAGCTTCGCGACGTTGATGAGCTTGCCGAACTGCGGGTGCTCCAGGGTCTTCGTTCGTTCGGCCGGGCCTTCGAGCCGATAGCCGTCGAGGCCCCAGAAATCGCCCGCCCCGCCGGTGTTGATTTGCGCCTCCAGGCTCTTCGGCCAAATGCGGTTCGGGCCGGTCGTGCGCAGGAGCACGCCGCCGTTGCCCGGCTTGGTGCCTTCCGGCCAGCGCCACTCGAGCTTCAACACGAAGTTCGTGTAGTCTTTCGCGGTGTACAGATAGCCGAGCGGCTTTCCTTTGCAGTGCAGCACGCCGTCGTCGCGTAGCGTCCACACGTCGGCGGTCTTGGTGTCGGGCGCGTCGTGGAAGGACCGCCAGCCGGGAAACTCGCCGGCCTCGCTTTGTTCAGTCAGCAGCGGCACGCAATCGGCCGACTCGGCCCGGGCGAAGGCGACGGCGGTCAGCCAGCCCAGCAGGGCGGCCAGGATTACGATACCAACACGGCTCAGGTTCTTTCGATGCACGGTGGGTCTCTCCATTGCAAGGCTGGTTCGGCAGGACACGGCCGGGCGTCCTGCGCAGGCGGGAACACCAGTATAGATGGACCACGAGCCGCAGGCAAGTTGCCGGAAAACCCGTACCCGGCGCTTTGCCGTTTCGAGGCGCAAGCCATTCGGCCGGGCGGCCGGGCTCTACCCGCTAAGGATCGGCAAAGAAATAACTGTCGCTCTTTCTTCCCCCTCACCCTACCCTCTCCCACCGAGGGAGAGGCGACACCGGACAGTCATTTCTTTGCCGGCTGCATGCAAGGGGGACAGTCCCATTTTCGCGGCCGTAGCGGGCGGCCGATTGG
>CAYPWB010000697.1:0-2720 GCA_964414315.1 uncultured Planctomycetaceae bacterium
TTTCTTCATCGCTATATTGTCATGTTATTTTATAATTTCAACTTCTTTCATGTGCGAGAGGCGCCCGGCGGTTTGGGAAGCTGCTGCGTCCTGGATATCATGGTGCGTCTCTTGCTCTGCGATCAGGCGGCACTCGGCCCTGCCGCGTGAATCGGTACTTGGCAATCGTGTACAGGATTTTCGCACCGGCCTTGGCCGACCCGACGAGGGTCCCGCTGATTTTGCTTTGCCCCACGCGGCGCCGGTACGGGACGGGCACCTCCATGGTTTGCAACCCCGCCCGAGCCGCCTTGATTTGCATTTCGATCGTCCAGCCGAAGTCCCGGTCCGACATATTCAGCCTGCATAGCGAGCGGTAGCGAATCGCCCGGAACGGCCCGAGGTCGGTGTATCGGGCCCCGAAGAACCACCGTATCAGGAAGCATGCCAGCCGGTTGCCGAACACGCTTTGTGGCGGCATGGCGCCCGGTTCGCGCCGCCCCCGCATCCGTGAGCCCAACACGAAGTCGGCGTGGTTGCTGAGTATCGGCGTTGCCAGATCGGGGAGCAGTTCCGGGTAATCGCTGTAATCGGCATCCAGAAACACCACGGCTTCCGGCGCGGGCTCGCCGGCGTCGATCCGTTCGCGCACCGCGGCCAGCCCGCGCAGACAAGCCGAGCCGTAACCACGCCTCTCTTCGCGGACCACAAGCGCTCCTCGGGCGGCGGCCACGGCCGCTGTCGCGTCGGTCGACCGATTGTCGACGACAATCACACGCCCAACGCGGGGCAAGTCGCCCAGCACGAGCGGCAGCGATGCCTCTTCGTTGTAGGCAGGAATGACCACCACCACCTGTTCGAGGACCGACGGATCTTTCACGGCAGCACCCCGATTGGGTAGGTGTCAAGTTTCGCGGGCGTTTGCAGACGGGACATTGTCTGCACCGGACACAAGGAAAGCCGACCACCGTGCAACAAGGCTAGCAGTCTAGCAGTCGACTATTCGATGCCTGTACTAACGTTTTGACGAGCATTCCCGGCGTTCCTTACAACGGGTAGCCCTTTGGTGTTTCTAGCTGAAAAGGCTACATTCCCGCTGCATGTCGACACCAACGCAGTTAATGACTGGCAATCAGCACCACTTCTGTATTGATTCAAGATGTGAACCCACATCGGCTGCAGATCGCACGGTCTAGCAAACCGGCCCGGCGAACGACGAAGGCAGGTACCCGCGCCCGCATGGCCGAGGCGATGCTCAAATCGGCCAACCAGGGCGAGCGGGTGGCCGCATCGCTGGCCCTCGCGATTCATGCGCGCGCCATCTCGCGCACTAATGCCGCAGCAATAGTCCCCAGTTTCGCCGCGACCGACACATTTGGCCCGTGTAGTTGGCAAATTTCCGGCCTTTTGGGCACCAAATTGCGACAAATCAGGGCGTTCTGAGGCCAAATCCGCAGGAGTTTTTCACCCAACCAGTTCTGAACGAAGAGTGGTCGTCTTGACTTAAGTCGTTATTCCAGAGTGGGTTACAGCGAATCGGCAAGGCATCGGCCGACGAGAAGGCTACCCAACCCGGGGGCATCTGCGGTCTGAAGTGCGACCTGAAGCCCCGCGGCAAGGCGCAAGGCGTTGGACCCCCCCCGGCCTCCAAACGCTGCTTAATGGCTTCGACGTCACCATTGGCCGTTGCCTTCCAAATGTCAGCCGATTCCTCGGCAGCCATAGATGGCAGTTCTGTCAAAGCAAACATCGCGGACAATGCCATTACCAAGACGAGTGCAGTCGTTCGTTTCATTGAACATGTCCTTTTTGGGAATTCGCCGATTGTCTTTCCAAATGCTCTACTGGATTTCGTGCGGCAGTGACTTCGACGCCGGCGCCGAGCGAGGCTGCGAATCACATCGAGTTTCGCCGCTATCGCTCCATTCGACAACCTTGTTGTGCACCCTCGGCGAAAAATGATACAAACGAATACACACAACCCCGTACCGTTGCGCAAGTAGCCCAGATTCCGCGAGAAGTCGTCGGACAAGCTTGGTCATCCCGGTTGTGGCCACCGGCGCATCGAATCGCTTGTTGACAACCCGGGCGCCGACGACATTAGCCTTCATGGGAGGGCCTTTGGCCGGGAAGATCACGGGGAGATCAGTCTTTGAGTGAAGCGTCGCGGAAAGCCATTGTCCAGGAAATTGCCCGGCATCAGTCGCGGCTGCGGGCCTTCGTGCGCTGTCTGCTCGTGCGGTCCAGCGACGTGGATGACGTCTTGCAGGACATCAACGCCGTGCTGTGGGAGAAGGCGGACGAGTTCGAGCCGGGCACCGATTTCTGGGCCTGGGCCAGTCAGATTGCTCGCTTCAAGGTCTTCAACCAGGTTCGCAAGTACGGGCGGGAGCGGCTGGTCTTTGATATGGCGACGGTAGAGCGGCTTGCGGATGTTGCAGAACGACGTATTCCAGAGCTGGACAGTCGTCGCGAAGCACTCGACCATTGTCTCAACAAGTTGGCCCCGGTGCAGAGGCAACTCATCGACCTGCGTTACGTCGACGGACATGCCATTGACCGGATCGCCGAAACCGTAGGGCGCCCAGTGGGGTCGATTCGGCAAACGCTGTATCGTATTCGAGCCGCGCTGTTGGACTGCATCCAACGCCGGCTGTCGTCCGAGGGAGCTGCATCATGAAAGATCGCCATTCCAAGGAGGAACCGTTGGGGCGATTGGTTTCGCAACTCGTCGACGGGAA
>CAYPWB010000698.1:0-2714 GCA_964414315.1 uncultured Planctomycetaceae bacterium
AAGCGTGAACTCCAACTGGGGGGCCACTGCTGCGCCCTCGAGTGTTCGTTGGGAACTCCCATTACAGCAGAATCGGCCCGGTTGGCACAGTGGTGGTGGTAGGTATTGCAGACAACTGGGGCGATTGTTCAAGGCGTTGAGTAAAAATACTCAGTGTCCTGAGTAGTTCGCTAAACCCATTTGTGGCAATATGTTACGCCACGGCGAAACCGGACCGACACGTGCCCGGACGGCGGATGCATGCCGGATCGGGCCCTCTGGCCGGAACGGGTGAAACGTGCGATACTTGGCCCTATTGCAGCCACCGTTTTCCCAATAGGGGAGCCTCGCCAGCCATGGCAGCCACACCGATCGTTTACGACTATTCCCGGCTTATCGTGCCCGACAGCGCCCCGGCCTTCGTCCGGCAAACGGCCCTGGTCGATGCCGACCTCAGGTACATTGCCCCACGCCTGGCCGCGTGCCGGCAGGAGGTGCTGGACAATGCGCGGCTTTGGGTCACCGGCGGGCCGGTTCCGCCGGAAAAACAACCGCTCGACGCCGGGTTCTTCGACCTGCCCAACCAGTTCCTCGACGAGGATCGGGACCAGTTGGACCGGATCGTGGCCACCGCCGATCGGCTTTCCGGACTGTGCGACCGTGTGGTCGTGCTCGGCATTGGCGGCTCGTACATGGGCGCCCGGGCCGTGTTCGAGGCCTGCTGCCACCCGTTCCACAACGAACTCGACGCCGGCGCCCGGGGAAATCGGCCCCGCATCTACTTCGAGGGCAACAATGTCGACAACGACGCCACGGCCGGCCTGCTCGACCTGCTGGGCGAGGCGGACGACTGGGGCATTATCGTCATCAGCAAGAGCGGCGGCACGCTCGAAACGGCCGTGGCCTTCCGCGTCTTCCTGGACACCTTGAAGAAGGGCTGCGGCGGCGACATGGGCAAGGTGCGCGAGCGCGTCGTACCAGTCACCGGCGAAACCGGCCGGCTGCGCGAACTGGCCGACGCCCTGGAACTGCCCGAGGTGTACCCGATTCCCGACGGCGTCGGCGGGCGGTTTTCCGTCCTCAGCGCCGTGGGCCTGCTGCCGGCCGCCGTCATGGGGGCTAACGTCGAAAAGCTGCTCGAAGGCGCCGCCGCCATGAACGAGGTATTCCGGCATTCGGCGCCGCTGGAGAACCCGGCGCTCGACTACTCGGGTATTTCGTGGCTAATGCAAACGCGGCGCGGCGCCAACATCCGCGTGCTTTCCACTTGGGGGAAACGGCTGGAAGCGGTCGGCCTTTGGTACGACCAACTGCTGGCCGAAAGCCTCGGCAAGCACGGGCAGGGCCCCACGCCGCTAACGGTGGTGAACACCCGCGACCTCCATTCCCGCGGGCAGCAGCACCAGGAAGGCAGCCGCGACAAGCTCATTACGAACGTCGTTGTGGAGCAGCCGCAGCGTGAGCCGATCGCGATCAAGCGCTCCGAGCACGATCAGGACCGGCTGAACGAAATGACAGGCCGCACACTGCCCGAAATGCTCGGCGCGGCCCGGGCAGGGACCGACAAGGCGTACGCCGACGATCATCGGCCGACGGCCGACATCCGCCTGCCGCGGCTCGATGAACACGCGCTGGGGCAGTTGTTTCAGATGCTGATGATCGCCACGGTGGCCGAGGGGCGGCTCATTGGCATCAACCCGTACGGCCAGCCGGGCGTCGAAGCGTACAAGCAGAACATGAACGCGCTGTTGCGCAAGTAACCAAGTGGGATAAGCTTCCAGCTTGTCGGTCGTGGGATAAGCTTCCAGCTTCTCAGAACAAACTATTTGACAAGCTGGAAGCTTATCCCACGGGAAGCTTATCCCACGCTCGACATGGGAACACACCGTATGCCGCATCCTGAGAACAAGACCGCTCTGGCCTTCCTGGCCCATCCCGACGACGCCGAGTTCCTTTGTGCCGGAACGCTCATCCGGCTGGCCGACGCCGGCTGGGACGTTCACATTTGCACCGTGGCCAACGGCGATTGCGGCACCACGAGCGAAACGCCCTGGGCCATTGCCGGCATCCGCACGGCCGAGGCGGAGCGGGCGGCGAAGCAGATCGGCGGCACATACCACTGCCTGGGCGAGCGCGACGGCATGGTGGTGTACGACCGCGGCTCGATCCAAAAGGCCATCGACCTGTTCCGCCGCGTCACGCCCTCGCTCGTGTTCATCCACGCCGAGAAAGACTACATGATGGATCACGAGATGGCGTCGCTATTGGGCCGGGCGGCGAGTTTCATTTTCGGCGCGCCGAACGCCTCCGAGTTCCCCTTGAGCCCCGCGGCGAGGGTCCCGCACATGTACTATTGCGATCCCGTCGAAGCCCGCGACCCCTACGGCAACGTCGTGGCGCCGACCACGTACGTCGACATCGCCGGGGTGCTCGACCGCAAGGCCGACATGCTCGCCTGCCACGCGAGCCAGCGTGAGTGGCTCCGGGCGTACCACGGCGAGGACGAGTACCTGGAGTCGATGCGGCGGCTGGCCGCTATGCGCGGGGCCCCCGCGGGCACGGCCGCAGCCGAAGCATTCATTCAGCACCGCGGCCACGCCTATCCGCGAAACGACCTGCTGGAGGAGTTGTTCGGCAAATCCGATATGGTGGTGTAAGGCGAGCCACAGACGAAACCATACCGTAACCGTTCACAGGGGACTGTCCCGATTTTCGCGGCACAAAGGGCGATTCGC
>CAYPWB010000699.1:0-2705 GCA_964414315.1 uncultured Planctomycetaceae bacterium
AACTACTACCTCGCTCAGCGTTACAACCTCCCCACCAGTTCCTCCATCCCGGCCCCCCTCGTCGGCGCCGACATCTACTTCGACAACGCCGCGGGCACCGACGCCTGGCACTCCGGCACCAATTGGGACCTCGCCATCCAGCCCACCAGCACCAACAACACCTTCATCAACGGCGGCCTTACCGCCACCCTTTCCGCCGCGGGCGGAGCCGCCGCCGACCTGACCGTAGGGTCCGAGTCCACCGGCGGCCCCAATACCCCGGGCATCGGCACCCTGAACATCACCGGCGGCTCGCTCGACGTCGGACAGACGCTCCGCGTCGGCGGCAGCTCGGACGCTACCCGCGGCACGATCAACCAATCCGGCGGCGCCGTCACCGTGGCCGAAGGCCTTACCTTCGGTGGCGCCACGAGCGGCGGCGGCAACGAATCTCTCTATCACATCACCGGCGGCACGCTCGACGTCACCGGAAATATCGCCCACGCCTCAGGCGCCGTCCGCGGCCACCTTTACGTCGACTCCCCAGACGCGCTCACCGTCTCCGGCGACATCGAGATCCAGTCCTTCCGCGCGGGTGATTCCGCCGCAGGCACACACACCGTCAACCCGGGCCAGACCCTTACCAACACCGGCACCCTGCTCGTCGGCCGCGTCGCCCAAGGCCGGCTCACCCTCCTCAGCACAGGGAACTCCGCCAACAACATGCGCGTCGGGGAGACCAACGGATCCAACGGCTCCACCCTCACCCTCGATGACGCCGCTACCCTCACCGTCGGGCCAACCAGCGTCGGCACCACCGGCTTCGGAGGCGGCACCATCAACGTCGTCAGGGGCACCCTCCAGGCGACCAGCACCCTCTACATCGCCGGCGACGCCACCGGTGCGGGGAACACCTCCGGCCAGCTCATCGTCGGGGATGGGGCCACCAACCCCACCGTCACCGTCGCCGGCAACCTGGAGATCGGCCGCGGCGGTGCCGGCCAGTTCACGCTCAACTCCGGCACGGTCACCGTCCAAAACGCGAATTTCGTCCTCGCCCAGACCGACGGCAGCGGCTCCGCCCAGGCCACCATCCATGGCGGCACCCTCAATGTCGGCAACCCCGGCGGCACCAACGACTTCAACGTCAACTCAGGCACCGGGGGCGCCACCGTCGAGCAGCTCGGCGGCACCGTCAACGTCGGCCAGGACATGCGGCTGGCCAACAACAACGCCACCGCGGGCTCCCGCATCTACAACCTCGACGGCGGCACCCTCAATATCGGTCGCCACCTCAAGCTCGGCGACAACGGTAGCGCCACCCTCAACTACGAGAGCGGAACCCTCAACATCAACAACGTGCTCTACCTCGGCGGCACAGACTCCACCAGTGCCGGCGCCAACCCCAACGCCGACGGCACGCTTAACATCGGTGTCGGCGGCGGCGCACCCACTCTCACCACCGGCCAGTTCGAGGTCGGCCGCCAGCGCGTCGGCACCGTCAACCAAGCCGGCGGCGCCGTGAACGTCAACGTCACGCACAATCTCGTGATCGGCCAGTACGCCAACTCCACGGGCACCTACAATCTCACCGGCGGAATGCTCAATGTCGGCGTCGGCTCGGGCGGCCAAGGCCACATGACGTTCAATTCCGGTACCGGCGTGTTCAACCAGTCCGGCGGCACCGCGACTATCGACCGCCTGCGGATGAAAGCTTCCGGCGGCAGTGGAACCGCTGAGCTGAATGTTTCCGGCGGCACGTTTGCAGCCGACAGCTTTACGGCCCTGTCCGCCGGGGACAACAGCCATTCCACCATCAACATTAGCGGCGCGGCGGATGTTACCTTGCCCGCCTTTCCGACCGCCCGCGGCAGCGATTCCACGGCGACCATCACCTTCGACGGCGGCACGCTGCGCAACTCCGCTCCCAGCGCGGTCTACATGGGCGGACTTACCAATGCCTTCATCAAGGCCGGCGGCGCCACGTTCAATACCACCCATGGCAACATCACCGTCGCCCAAGATTTGTTGGAGGACGCTGATTCCCCCAGCGGCGGTCTGACCAAGCAAGGCGCCAACACCCTCACCCTCGCCGGCGCCAATACGTACACCGGCAATACGCTGGTCAGCACGGGCACGTTGGCGCTCCGCCACGCGTCGAACAACAGTATTGCCGACAGCCCGGTGGTGCGGGTCGACCTGAACGCCACGCTCGACGTAACCGGTCTGGCCGACGGAACATTCAACGCGGCCGGCGGACAAACGCTCGGCGGCGACGGTACGGTGTTGGGCAATGTGGGCGTAGCGGGAACCGACGCGGTCCTTTCCCCCGGCATGAGTGTGGGAACGCTCAGCCTGGGCGACGACCTCACCTTCGCTGCCGACACGTTCTTCGACATTGATATCGAGGACATCGGCCTTGCCGACCGGGTGCAGATGGCCGGCGGCACGCTCGACGCGAATGAAGCCACGATCCGGGTGAATCTCGGCTTCCTACCGGAATTGGGCGAGTCGTGGACCATCCTGGATGGCGAAAGCGAACTTCTCAGCCTGTTCAACCCCGAGGTCACGGTACTCAGCGGTGCCAACTATCTCGACGGCTGGAAGTGGTTCGACGTAAGCTACGGCAATTCGGTCATCCTCACCTTCGTGCCCGAGCCGGGAACCTGGCTCATGCTGGCGTGTGCGTTGGCCGCCGTCCTGCTGGTCCGGCGGCGGCCGTGATG
>CAYPWB010000700.1:0-2704 GCA_964414315.1 uncultured Planctomycetaceae bacterium
TCGGGGACACGAACCGATTATGGCGGTTTACGCAATTTCGACGGGCGGCCTGGTTTTCCGGGGTGGAGGCTGCGACCAACGGTTCGCTCGATACGCTCGACAGAACGTTCCGCCAGGCCAACGGCCTGGGAAGCCGGGGTCGCCATGACAAATCGTCGACCCAACGGGCCAGCCGTTCGCCTCTGGAGAAGCATCGGCCCGTTGGGCCGGGCGCCACCGTCTTGTCGTACTGCCAAACAGCCAAACTGCCAAACCGAGCCGTTGGCCCGGGCTGGGTGAACGGCAGGGCCTTCGGCCCACAACCCTCGGAACCGAAGCGGCAACCACGCGAAGCGGCCCCAACACGGCTTCTTTCACCCTCCCGGTGGTGGTCGTCCGGCATGGCTGGTTCTCACGTTTCCGCCATATTCACAGCCTGAAATGGCCGCTTTCAGCGTAGATGTTGCCCGGCTTCCCGTCAAGGACAAGCCCATGGCGGCCATGCCGGCGAGGCGGGCGCGCTATTTGGGGAGTGCTTGCGGGGCGGGGTGTGAGCGATGCGGGTCGGAAACAGGGGAAGGAACGGCTCCGGAAAGAGGGGGCCACACCTCCCCGGGCGAAGTAAGCGCGGCGTCATTGCCGCCAAAACGACCTTCTGCGGCGTCGTTTCCGGCGGGAAGGCCGGTATTTGCGTGGAAGGCGCTTGGAACGGGCAGGCGAGCCGACTAAACTGGAAATTTGACGTTATCCCGCTCTTCTCGCCGGTTCACCTCAAGGCGGTCGGGATGGTAGAATGGGGGTTCCCAACGGACTTTCCCGGCTGGGCGCTCTCTAGGGAGAGAGGCTTTGCGTTTTTCCAGGAACAACTATACGCGGGTGCAATGGCACCACCTGGCGGTCGGGTGTTGTTGCATGCTCCTCTTCGTCGGGCCGGCGGCCGCGCAGACCGACGTTGCGCCTCCCGCGACGCCTGCCGAAACGACGTCTCGCCCGGCGCCCATCGAGGAATCGCCGCTGATCACCTGGGTATTGCCCGACGAGGACGGAAAGCTCGTGGAGATGCCCGGCTTCACCTTCCCGGATTTTGAGCGGGCATGGCTGCTGCTGCAAGGGTTGGCCCAGCAGGACCCTCGACCCCGTTTCAGCATCCAGTGGCTTTCTCTGGTGGGCGAGGTTACCGACGGGCATGCCGAACTGCTGGTGACCGCGCGGGTGTACGTTCGGGACCCGCACTGGGTGCGCGTGCCGCTCCGCCTGGACCAGGGCATGGTGCGCGAGCCGTTGGAATCGCCCGATTCGGTCGAGGCGTTTCTGCACCCCCAGCCGGACGAGGACGGCTACGTTTGCTACATTCGCGGCGAACCCGACCAGCAGCACACCATCAAGCTGAAGGTCATGGTCCCGCTCAGCACCGCCGGCGATCGGTCGCGGCTTGCCCTGCGGTTGCCGCGGGCGACTTCCTCGGAACTGAAACTGACGGTCCCGCTGGGCGAGGTCACGGCGGAGGCTTCCGAGGGAACGACCCTTTTGCCGCCGGCCAGCACCGACGGCTCGACCGAATTGACCATCCTGGGCGTGGGCGGCGATTTCCGTCTCTCCTGGTACCAGCCCGAGGCCGACGCCGGCACCGCCCCGGTCGTGCTGCAGGCCGACGGCGCGGTCTCGACGCGAATGGACGGGCAAACCATCACCTGGAACGCAAACCTTTCGGTGCGAAGCTTTGGCGCTCCGTTCGACCGGTTCCAGTTGCGGCTTCCGCCGCACTCGGAACTGGTGCCGGACAACGCAGCGGGTTACACCCTGGCGCCGGTCGAGGCGGCGGAGGCCGACCCGTCGATCGGCCGGCTGGTCGAAGTGCGGCTCGACCAGAAGACGTCGGGGCCGGTCGACGTGCGGGTTGCGGCTCGGCGTGTCGAAGAAGGCACGGCCGCGAACGATTGGGTGGACCTTGCGGGGTTCGCCGTGGTCGACGCCGTTCGGCAGTGGGGTCACGTGGCGGTTGCGGTTCCAAGCGACTGGCAGGTGTTGTGGGGGCCGCAACGAGGCGTTCAACGCATCGATCAGTTGCCCGAGCCGCTCCGACGCGACGACGTCGTCGCCGGTTTCGAGTATTCGACCCAACCCGCCTTACTGCAAGCCCGGCTCGTCCCCAAAACGACCCGGCTGAGCGTCGAGCCCGAGTACGTGGTACTGGCCGGGCCGGAGCGCATCGACCTCCAGGGGAAGCTGCGCTATTCGATTCGGGGCGCGAAAGTGTACGCTTTGCGTGTCAGCCTTCCGGGTTGGCAACTCGACGCCGTGGAGCCGGAGGACGTGATCGCCCTGGACGGGGTCGAAGTGGATGCGAACGGCGAATTGCACCTGCCGCTCGTACAGCCGACCCGCGGCGATCTGGAAATCCGCCTTTCGGCGCATCGTGAGAACGCGCCGCCGGTGGGGGAAAGCGATCCGGTGTCGTTGGAACTCGCGTTGCCTCGGCCGCATGCCGACACGAGCAGCGCCGCCCTTGTGGCCGTGTTGGCCGACGACAATCTGGAGCTCGTGCCGGACCCGGCACGGACCACGGGCCTGGTGCGTCAGCGGGCCGCGTCGGCGCTCGAGCTGCCCTCGCGCCAGCAGGCGCCGTTGTTCTATCGGGGCGAATTGGCCGACGCCGTATTTGCGGCGAGTCTTCGGCGGTTGCCGCAGCGCATCGAGTCGACGACGACGTCGCGCGTCGTCTTGC
>CAYPWB010000701.1:0-2693 GCA_964414315.1 uncultured Planctomycetaceae bacterium
TCCGGCCGTTTCTTCCGCCGTCCATTCGAGGAGTACAAACTATGGAACAGAATGCAACCGCCGTCCGGGAGGTGCCGGGGCTCTATCGAATCGTTCCGTTGCGCGTTCTCCGGCGGACACCCGGTGTCTGCTTCGATGTGGCGCCGATGGAGGCGTTTCCCCGAATCGACGCGCTCGACCGCGTCATTCACGAGGGCGGGGCCGTGTCGCCGGGACCGGTGGACGGCGTGGCCCGCCCCTGGTACATGCACCCGGGCCAGGACGACAATCTGATCGTACTGCACGGCGTACGTTACGTCGACATCTACACGCCCGCCCACGGCAAGGTCGAAAGCTTCGTGGTCGAGCCGCAGCGGGTCTTGCAGGGCGACGACGTGGTTTTCGACGGGCCGGCGATGCTCGTCTGGCCCCGCGGCGTGTTCCACCGGATCCGGAGTTCTGAAACCTTGGGTTCGGCCTCGCTGAACTTCGCGGTCCACTACGACGACTTCGACCTGACGACCAACTTCAACATCTACGAGCTGTGTCCCGAAACCGGCCGGCACCGCGTGATTCGCGAGGGCCACCTGGACCAGCCGGGCGACCTGTAGGACCTGCAAGCCGCGAACTGCAAGGAATCGATCATGCAACGTTGTCTGCTAGGCCGCCTTCTGCCGGCGGCGCTTCTGGTATTGGCGAGCAGGTCGGTCTGTTGGAACACCGCTACGGCGTCGGCGGCCGCGCCGGCGTTGGACCGTTCGCCGGCCCGCGATGAAGTTTCCTATCGCCCGGAAGACGGGGCCGTGACGGCGGCCAATCCGCCGGCGTTCGTATGGCTGCCGTCGCAAGGGGTGCACCGTTGGACCGTGCAGTATTCGCCCGATGCCAAGTTTGCCGAGGCCGTTACCACCACGGTCGAGAATCTCGACTTGACGGTTCACATTCCCCGCGAAACCCTTGCCCCGGGGCCCTGGTACTGGCGCTACGGTTACACGGGCGCCGAGGGGCCCGCCTTCAGCCGCACGCGGCGATTCACCATTCCCGACGATGCGGTGTCGTTCCCGTTCCCCGGCGTCGACACGCTGCTCGATCGGATACCACGGACGCGCCCGCGGGCGTACTTCACCCCGGAAACCGTGGCCGAGATTCGCGGCAACCCCGAACGTTTCGCATGGCTCGTCGAGCCGGTCGTCCGCCGGGCGGAGGCGGTGCTCCGGCGCAACGAACCGTTGTTCCCCGAGCCGAAGCCGTGGGACCAGTACGAGAACCAGCGCGAGGCGTACAACGCCGCCTGGCGAGCGATGCGCCCGTACACGGCCGGTATGGAAACGTGCGCCCGGGCATACCTGTTCACTGGCGAAAAGCGGTTTGCCGAGGAGGCCCGCCGCCGGCTCATGCACTTCATGACCTGGGACGTCGACGGCCCGTCGAGTGTCTATTGGCCGACCGAACTCGGCATGGACATCGGCGAGAACGCCCCGCGCACGTTCGATTGGATTTACGACGCGCTCAGCGAGAAGGAACGCGCGAAATGTGTCGAGGTGCTCGGTCGGCGCATCCGGCAGATCAACGAAATGCACCGCGGGCGGCCTTTCGAGACGAAGCCGTATTCGAGCCACCCCGGGCGGATGATCGGCTTCGCCGTCGAAGGGGCGATGATCCTCGCCCACGAGGTCGACGACGCCCCCGAATGGCTCGACTACACGCTCCGGGTGCTCTGGTCGAACTACCCGGCGTGGGGCCGCGAGGACGGTGGTTGGCACGAGGGGGTGGGTTACTGGACATGGTACATGGGGCGCATGTTCCGCGTGGTGGCCGAACTCGACCGGCTCGGCATCGCGCTGAAGGATAAGCCGTTCTTCCGCAATACGGGCGATTTCGGGCTGTACGCCGCCTATCCCCACCGGCGGCACCGCGCCTTCGGCGACGGCTACGAGGGCTCGGTCGGCCGTGCCCAAGCCGACCTGATGTACACCCTGTCGAGCCTCTACGAGAACCCGTACTACCGCTGGTACGCTGAGCAGATGGGCGGCGGCCCGACCGGCCCCGAGGCCCTGCACGTGCTGCGGCCCGAAATCGAGCCCAAGGCGCCGGCCGATCTGCCGCAGTCGAAGGCGTTCCACGACGTCGGCCTGGTGGCCATGCACAGCCGCATGGAAGAACCCGAGGAAAACGTGCTGCTTCTGTTCCAGAGCAATCCGTTCGGGGCGATCAGCCACAATCACGCCAATCAGAATGCATTCGTCCTGGAAGCGTTCGGCCGGCCGCTTGCCATTTCCAGCGGCTACTACCAAAACTACGGCTCACCGCACCACAGCCGGTGGGTGTGGCAAACGAAGGCCCACAACGCCGTGCTCGTGGACGGCCAGGGGCAGGTGCCCCGGCGGGCCGATTCGCGCGGGCGGATCGTCGTGCACGAAGAGGCGGGCGAGTGGGCCTACGCGCTGGGCGATGCGGTGGAGGCCTACGGCGGGCGGCTCACGAGGTGCTTCCGCCACGTGCTGTTCGTCCGACCCGGCTACTTCGTCATCGTCGACGATCTGGCGGCCGCCGAAGCGCCGTCGACCTACCAGTGGCTGCTGCACGCGATCGAAGAGATGGCCCTCGACGAGCCGGCGCAGCGCTTAACGGTTCGCCGCGGCGACGCCCGCCTGCGGGCGCAGTTCCTCGGGCCGGCCGGCTTGCGTTTCAGCCAGCGAAGCGGCTGGGATCCG
>CAYPWB010000702.1:0-2692 GCA_964414315.1 uncultured Planctomycetaceae bacterium
CACGTCGAGGTGGACGTTTCCTTGGTGGGGGACAATTGGCGTTCCCTCTGCATGGACTTGGCCCAATCAGCGTGAAATGCCGCTCCTGGAGGGGCTTCGATTGCGAAATTGGTCTTCGCCTTGGAAAGCTGATCCATGCGGAGTTCACGAAGTAAGCTGGCACCAACCTACCGGCGGCAATTGGCTGGCGACACGCGAGGTGGAGAATAGTCTTATGGGCCGGCAGATGGAATCATCCCCTTCCGCCCAATCCGAAAACCAAGTGAATGGAACTTCCCATGCGAACGACGGCGGTCTTGACGATGCTCCTGGCGGCGACGGTTGCTGCGCGTGCGGCAGCCGAGGATGAGCTGCCGCCGGAGTTCCGCCGGCTGCTGCCGCTGCACAAGCCGCTGCCCGAGCCGCGGCCGGGCGACTGGCTCAGCCGGCATGAGGAGCCGGGGCAAACCTATGGCGAGTACCTGGATTCGGAGCCCGTTCGGGCCGATCGGCAGCGACGGATCATCTACCTGCAATTGATCGGCGACTTCGACGAGAACAAGCAGCGCATCGCCGACCTGACGGCCGACTACATGCGTGCGTATTTCCAGATGCCCGTCCGCGTGCGCGGCGCGTTCCCGCTGGAGAGGATTCCGCCGGAAGCCCGACGCACCCACGTTCTCTGGCGGAACGAGCAGATTCTGACCACCTACGTGCTCGAGGACCTGTTGCACCCGCGCCTGCCGCGCGACGCCTGCGCCTACCTGGCCCTGACCCCGGTCGACCTGTGGCCGGGCGGCGGGTGGAACTACGTATTCGGGCAGGCGGCGTATCGCGACCGGGTCGGCGTGTACTCGATCTATCGCAACGGCGACCCGGCCGAGGACTTCGACCTTTGCCTGCGGCGCACGCTCCGCGTGGCCACGCACGAAACGGGCCACATGTTCTCCATGCGGCACTGCACGCGGCATTTGTGCAACATGTGCGGCTCGAACCACCTGGACGAGGCCGACCGCCATCCGCTCTGGCTATGCCCGCACTGCCTGGCCAAGCTGTGCCACGCCACCGGGGCCGACCCGCGGCGCCGCTTCCGTGCACTGATCGAGTTCCTCGACAAGGTCGGGTTCGACGACGACGCAGCCTTCCTGCGGCAGTCCATGGAAACCATGGAGCGGGCGGAGTGAGGTTGAGGAATGGCGAATGTCGAAATTCAATTGACGAGGGAATGGCGAAACCGGAAGCTCGAATGAATGGTCACCAAGCATTCGGGTTTGAATTGTCGCGAACGGACGGGAGTCATCACATTTTCACCCGGGCCGGCATTCCTGAACTGGTGAATCTTCAGAACGTCCATGGGGAAGCCAAGCCGTATCAAGTGCGACAGTTCCTCAGGCTTGTGGAACGGCACAATCTGCTGCTGGAGAACGAATGATGCGCGACTATCACATCAACATCTTCTATTCCGAGGAGGATCAAGGCTACATTGCCGACATTCCCGACTTGGATGCCTGCTCGGCATTCGGCGACACACCGGAGCAAGCGCTCCGTGCCGTACAGGAAGCGAAGGCGCTATGGTTAGAAGCTGCAAAGGCGGCGGGAAAGTCGATACCGGCTGCACAGTATCGCCCGATTATCTACCAAGCGGCCGGCGTATAAGCCAAACCTTTCCACGCCGGGCGGAAACAACCTTGCTCCCGCACTCCGACCGTTCCCCCGGCTGACGCCACGTTCCAATTTGCGGTAGGGTGGGGCGATAGATGAAAACGAAGGCTATCCGGCGAGCCAGTCTTGGATAGGCAAAGCTGGAACACTCGAGAAGTGGCGCACGTTGTGGGTTACCAAGGTCAGACCGTGGACAACCGCCGTGGCGGCAATCAAGAGGTCGGCAGTTGCGGGCGAAAGTCCTTGATCGAGAAGCCCAGCGCGGAGAACGCCGAACTGGTACGCTACCGCCTGATCGATGGGAAGCAGATGGACGCCCATCAAGAACCGGTGGAGTAGTTGAAGCCGGGCAGGGGGCGCGTTGGAACGCAGCACCCAAGAGTACAATTCCCCTGCTGTGACGGCCGAAACGTGGAGGCGGCCCGTGTACTGCATGAACCTGGAGAACACCGTGCGATCGCCTTTTAGGTGGGCCGAGCAGATGTCAGTGTCCAAAAGGAAGCTCATTGGTGGGGCTCCGCTCGTTCCTGTCGACGCCCGGTGCGCACGTTTTCAAGGAACTGGTCCAGCTCGGCTGCATCCTCGGCCCAGCCCCCAAAAGACTGCCTTAGGGCTTCCGCAGACGGCAGCAGCGGCTGCACCAGTACGGCAACCTCTTGCCCCTCGGGAAGGCCTAAGTCGCTTCGCAGTTCGATGGTATTTCCATGAACGATCCCGGAAACCATATTGAGGGTACTAGCCATGTCTTCCTTCACCAAAATATGTACGTTACCGGAGCAAAGCCTGGATCAGGCGGCTACCAAGCAGCCGCTGCATGGCATGATCGGAACGAGCTGTGATGCTGCAAAGCTGGGGAAGGCACCCCACCACCCACTTTACCAGCATGCGGGCCCTACTGCAAGTCGTGAAGAAGAAACTGCCGGTGTGCGAGGGCGAGGGGGGGCAAGCCCGATCCGGCTTCCTCGGGTAGTCGCAAGCTTCTCTGCTTTTGGATATGCTGGTATCTCTTCACGCCCGACAGTGACACCCTGAACCGTCTGGGAGAACCCGC
>CAYPWB010000703.1:0-2691 GCA_964414315.1 uncultured Planctomycetaceae bacterium
AACCGGACGTTGGCGCCGCGCGTCAAAACGCCTCGATTGAGCGATTTCACCAAAATCCGGGCCGCTTCCGGAGAAAGGTCGGTGACGTTGGGAAACGCGATGTAACAGGCTGCCAAGGTCTCTGTAATGAGGGGTTCGTCGAAGGCACCGGCGAATTCGGGAGGCAACGCGGGAATGCCCAAGGTCAACATGGACGTTTGTCGCGCCAGGCCGCGCGCGGTTTCCAGCGATACCTCCTCGAGCGCCGGCAGCGAGATCGATGTCCAACGCTTCTGCAGCAGCGGCCGGGCCACTTCGGGCGAGAGTGCCTCTAAACTCGGGAAAGACAGGCTGCCGCTGGGGACCTTTAACTGCCTCCGGCCGATGTATCGCTCTGGGAGGGCGCCCAACGCCGCGGCAGCCTCCGGCGAGATCTCCGTGACACCGGGGAAGTGGAAATTGTTAACCTTTCCAAGGGTTTCCGCGAGCAGCGGAGAGTCCAGCTTCCTGAGGCTCGGCAGCCTCAATTTCGGAAATTCGAACACCCGGGGCGGAGACGTGCCGGCCAACGCTTCGGTCACGATGCCCATCTGTCCCGGCGTCAACTCCTCCAAGTCCCGCAATGATATTCTCAACCGGGATCTCAACAGCGTTCTCAGAATCGAGTCGGGAACGGGACCGTCGCCGACCACCGTCAGGTTGACGGAACTTGGATTCCCGGCCAGCGCATGGGCCACTTCCGGTGTTACCGCGGCCAGGGATAAGTAGATACCGCCGGAGAAACGTCCTTGGCCCTCTGCCCCAAGTAACAGCTCCGTCTGTTCAGCAGACAGTGTCTGGACCTCAGGAAGCAGCACGAAGCCGGCGGCCAATTTCTTCGCCAGCGGCAGCGAATCGAGCGACGTCAGGTTCGGCAGCGAAAGACCGCCGACGGTTTTGGCTAGCTTATCCTGCACCTCAGGCGACACATCGGTCAAGCCGGCCAGCGTCAGGCTTCGCTCGCTCTTGGCCAACGCCGCCGCGATCTCCGGCGAGATAGTTGTCAGGTAGGGAAACGACAAGGGGCCTGGTTGGGCGGCCAGTTTCTCGGCCAGGGGCACCGAATCGAGTTCGGCCAGGCCGGTCAGAAACAGATGGCCAGGTAGCTTGACAATCGCCTCAGCAGCCTCGGGTGAAACGGAGGTCACCGAGTGCAGCCAGACGTTCCCGGCGTGACTCCTCGCCAACGCGGCAGCCACCTCGGGCGAGAGTGACTTCAGCCCGAGCATCAGAAACTCGCCCCGGAACTCCGCCAGCGCCTCGGCCACCGCCGGGGTGATCTCGTAGGTCCCGCTGAGTTGAAGGATGCCAAACCGCGATTCCGCCTCAATCTCTTGAACCATCTCGCGGGCCTGCTGCACCGTGACATTCTCCGAGACCCTGGCAGGGACTTCCGGGAGCGGGGAATCTTCGCGCGCCAGAGAACGTGCCGGGAACCTACCCTGCTGGAACAACTCGCCGAACGTGGGCGAATTGGCCAACAGAGGGTTCGCCGGGATATCCTTCACCCTTCGCCCCGCATCCCGTTGCCGTACAGGGTCAGTGCGGGCGCCCTCGCTGAGCCTTAACAGCGTGTTGATCGCGTTGCCATACTCGTTTCGCGGCCCTCCAACCCCGGCTCCAAACCCGATTGAAGACCCGGCAAGATGGCAGACGGCGCAAGTCTTCTGTCGGGAAATGCGGACAGACAGAGCCCGCACCGCCTCTGGATCATCTACGTGGCGGAGTTGTTCGAACACTGCGCCATCCAGACCGCATGAGGCACGGACGTCGGTGGAAATCGCGAGCAACGCCGTACTGAAAAGAAGAAGAGTCAAGCGTCGCGCCATTGATCGGCGGAAGAAGAAGGTCGCATTCATTTCGATTCACACTTTGAAGTTTGCGTTGACTCGTAAAGATCGTCTTTTCACGGCCCCAGGACGTCCACCTCAGCCAGCAGCGAGGTCGTCAAGGCATCGCCGCCTCCCAGAGGTTCCACGCTGACGAGGAACATCTTCGGCATTTGCACAAAATGGTCCGCATGAATGGGCACGACTAGTTCGCCCGTGTTCCGATCGACAAAAAACATGCCGCCATTGATGAACTCGTCGCTCGATGCCTCGCCCCCGATAATCCAGAGCTGATACTGACGTTGCACCGGCGCGTCGTTCGCCAGGCCCTGCAAGCGCAGATAACCCATTTGCAGTCCATTGCTCCAAACAATATCGCCGCCGGGCTTCCTGGCCACCGCACCACTGTCGCTGTTCACCAGTCGCAATTGCAGTACATCGGGAGCCGAGGCTAGCAGTCGCTCCCGATGCTGGGCGGCCGTCAGCGTCGCAGTGGACGGGGCGGGCGCATCGGCCCCGGGCCGAGCTGCGGGCGGTTCGCCGTTCGCACTTGCCGGTGATTGCGGGGACGGAGCCGGCGTCGGCCGGGTGTACCAGACGAACACGGCAACCCCCAGGCACGCGGCGGCGGCGACCCAAGCGAACACCTCCCGCCGGCGCATTCGCCTTCTGTGCGACGGCTTTGCGCGATCGTGTTTTCGAGTACGCGCGTTTTCGGGCCGGTCTTCGGATCCGTCCTCGCCGCTTGATGGGTACCTGCACTTTAGGCGATCTCTGTGCGGCTGAAATGGAATTGCTATTGCTTAAAATCGCGGCTCTCCCGATGCTTCTGTTTTCTGACAAG
>CAYPWB010000704.1:0-2681 GCA_964414315.1 uncultured Planctomycetaceae bacterium
CACCAGCATTGTTTTACACAGAAAACCGGACTGTCCAATCGACATTCCGGGATAAAAAATTTTCCGAGATCGTGGCCAGGACGTTTCTAAAACCAGGAGACTAGCGAGATGAAAGTTGTTTTTGGTATTGGTTGGCAGTCGTATTTTGCATGATCATGGCATCTAGCGAAACGAGTTCGCTGCGAGAACTCACGAGCGAGCAAGAAGCAGGTTTGAATGGAGGTGGCATTTGGTCAATGAATGAGTGCGTTCTGTTGCAAGCCAGTTGCGCAACGGCGGGACCAGCTTCGGGACAGCCATGTCCAGCATTTAATCCGCCTGTTGATGCGTACTTTACCTCTGAAAATTCCGAATCCTGCAACCCCTCGTGGATATCGAATGACTGTGTTGGTGACGCGAACGCACCATGCCCTCCGAAAGTCCGGCTAAATTGTGCCGCAGTCGGCGGAGGATGGGTATGGCGTCAGGTGAACCCGCAACCTGTAGGCTTGCCATCATGTGGGTTGTATAGAAATTGCATTTAACAAGTGAGGCGTCGTTGGCGTAGCTCGAATAATGTTCGTCTCTATTGCGATGCACGCCTTGCCTTACCGCGCGCCAGTGTCGCTTGCCTTTTGCGTGTGCATTGGCGAGCGCGCTTGGTCGTCAATAGATATGCGCATGCTTTTTCGGAGCTTCTTAAAATCGCAATTGTTTATGTTCTTCGGTGTGCTGTTTGGCTAGAAACAGGAAGCCTCGGTTATGTGTTCAGTCAGTCTGGTTGTTTGCAGGCTAATGATGCCGGTCATATCGCTGTGCGCTGTGCTCGCTCATGGTCCGGAAGTTCTTGCGCAAGACGAGGTCTCGCTATTGCGCCGCGGATTGACTGCGTATAAAGAATATACCAATATAAGAATCACCGGAACGGGGTGCGTTCCCATTTTACGGACTTCTTTGCTAGCAACTCCTCAGCGGATTGAGCGGCATGCCCACCGTTGACGCCCGGTCGTAGAATCAAGGCCTTTAATGGATGGTTTTGGTTTCTCGATCAGGGATGGTTCCTCCGATGCAAGGACTTACGATGGACGGCCGCAATGGAGAGAGCATTCGTTCTCCTCATGACATGTTCGGACGCTTCACCGCCGAACTGACCCCTCAGATTCACCCCTGGCAGCAATGCCTTCTCGAACAACCCGGGGATCTGGAATCGATCGAAAAAACCGTTCACCAAGCGTTCGCCCGCGGAGCCGATATGATGGTCGCCGGACTGATCGCCGGGGCGATCGCCAGTGAATCGCTTCAGCAAGCCGCCGCGGCGACCGGCAAGCAGTTCTCCCAGCCGTTGCAAAAGGGCCGGGAGCGGACGATCGCCGTGCGGTTGCTCGGGGGCATGTTGATTTGGGCAACCACGCTGTACTGCGCGCCCAAGAAGAAACGATTCGCTCGAGGCGACCGACCGCGGGTCGGCTTGGATATCACATTGGCACAATTCGGATTCGGCAAAGGCGTCTCCCCGGGCCTGCAAAGTCGCGTGGCCCGCAGCGTCGCGCTGTGCCCCTCGATTGCGTTTGCTCATCAAGAACTCGCTCGCCAAGGGGTTCACCTGGATGTCAAAGCGGTCAAGCGAATCACGTATCAATGCGGCAACGGGCTACTGTGCCTTCGCCGGCATCGTATCGAGCTGTTGCGTCAAGGCAAGCTCCCCGCCGGTGACGAACTGGCCGGCAAGCGAGTCTCGGTCCAGATTGACGGCGGACGGATAAAGATTCGCGGAAAACTTGGCCTCAAAACCGGCAACCGTGAGCCGCTCGACGAAGACGGCCTGCCCACCGCCGATCCGCCGGGGCGATCGCAAAAGCGAGCGGCCCGGACCTACGATGCGGACTGGCGAGAACCGAAGTTGATGACGATCTTCGTTCATGATGCCAAGGGCAGGATGGAAAAGGAGACCCAAGCGACGATCGATGGCACTCTGGAAGGTCCCGATGCGATTGCCGAAATCGTGGCGATGCATCTGCATCGTTTGGGTGCGGCGCGGGCCAAGAGTGTCGCCTTTGTCGCCGATGGTGCTCCCTGGATTTGGGATCGGATCGACAAGATCGTCGAGCTGGCCGGCTTGGGTGACGTACCGGTTCACCAAGTCCTGGATTGCTGCCACGCGGTTCATCACGTTTCGCTCGCCTTGGCCGCGATCGGATTGAATCGGCAGGAGCGAAATCCTCTTTACCGACGTCATCGGACACTGCTTCGTAATGGTCAGTGGCGGGAGGTTGTCGACGAGTTGAGTCAACTTGATGACGGGGACGAGTCCATGGATGGATTGCAAACGGAGATCGCCTACCTGCGTCGTCACGGCGAGGCGGGACGTTTGGCTTATGTGTCGTATCGTCGCTTGGGCATCCCTTGCGGAAGCGGATCGATTGAAAGTGGGATTCGCCGTGTGATCAATTTACGATTAAAGAGCAACGGGATGTTTTGGAAGAGCGAGCATGCCGAGTCGATGCTTCAAGTCCGCAGCCAAGTGGTGCCGGGCCGCTGGGAGGAAGCGATGGTCGAGTTGGGCGAATTTCGCCGCAAGCACGCGGCGGGAGACTGGCGATGGGAGCCTCGTCCGATGAGTTGCAAGACTGAAAGTTCTAATAACCTCGCGGTTTGACCCCGGAAATCACGGTGTTTCGCGGTCCGCGATTTGGGAATGCACC
>CAYPWB010000705.1:0-2679 GCA_964414315.1 uncultured Planctomycetaceae bacterium
CCGGCGATCGAGGGGCACTCTAGGATCAGACCGGGATCAGGGATTGGCGAAGCGTTTTTCGAACGTTGCAGCGATCCGCTGAAGCGCGGGGTGCCACCGGCTCGGCCAGTGCCACGAGGGAGTGGAGGTCGGCCTGTCCCCGAACCGACCGGCCGAGCACACGGGGTCGTCCAACATAAAGAGGCTCAACGTGCCTCGGCACTGGCCGAGCCGGTGGCACACACTTCATGGCCCATCGAGCCCAGGCAGAGCCAGTGGCACACGTTCGGGCAACACGGTATGATTCTGCTGGGGAGTCAGGGACGGAGTGCCACCGGCTCGGCCCGTGGTTCCATGGAAAGGGCGGGGAAAACTGGGGGCAGACCGCGAGCAGGGCGTCGGACGCCGCGGGTACGACCCGCTCGGCCGCACGGTTGCCATCGAACCGCAAACCGCAGGGCTCAGGCCCGCGGTCGCCTGCGCCAAACCGTCGAACAAGTTACCCGATCAAGGAGGGAAACCATGAACGTGCAATCGCGTTGGAACCGGCGGAGTTTTCTTCAGCACGTCGCAGCAACGGCCGCGGCGACGGCCGCACCGGTGGTGCTGCCCGGCCGTGCAGTGGCGATGGGACGCCCCTGGCGGTGGCTCGATCCGCTCCTCACTCACGGTTGAGTTCAAAAAGGGCGACCAATGAACCGCATTCGTTCCCGTCATTTGGAGATCGTTGGGCTGTCGCTTGTTGCGTTTGGGGCCATTCTCGCGCTTGGTTCCTTTATCGGCCATCACTCCTGCCCTGGATGGATACCATTGCCCTTGGCGGATCTGGAGTCAATCGCGGTGGACGACCAGGGACGCATTTACTGTCTGTCCTGGTTCTATTCTCGTGTGCAGGTGTATTCTTCCGAAGGCGAATACCTTACAGGGTGGCCGGTGCCGTATTGGCGAGCTATGTACATGCGCGTGAACAGCGACGGGAACATCGACATCATTGCTAGTACCGGCCTACGGATATTTACCTATTCATGGCGAGGCAAGCTGCTGAAGCGATACGATCCTTCGGCTGATAAGGAGTTCTTTCCGACGCCCTCTGGGTCTTGCATCACAGCCGACGGTCGGCGATACTGCACCCGAAACCCACTGCTCTATCCACACGTCATATTAGTGAGCGAGGATGGACACGAGACCGTCGTTGTATCTCCCCCTCGGCTATCTTGGTTCATTATGGGGCCCTTTCCGGCATTCGGCTACGTATGGGTGGGCATGGTTCTCACGGCGATTGGGCGTTTGCGCCAGTATAAAAGGGACAAGCAATCGGAGGTGTGAGTCTTCGCTATTGAGGACCAGGGGTCGCGCGTCTTTACCCGTGTTTCGGTTAGGGACGCTTTATGCAAAGTGACAGCTTCTTGTCGCCCGCGAATCAGCGCTATGGCTGGCTGGCAACTATCAGCGCCGTCTACGCGGTGTTGTTCGAGGTGTTTCCTGTTGAAGCGGACACGATATTTGCACTTGTTCGCAACTGTGATGTTTTTACGTTTTGTCTAGTCAAGGCCACGTTTCTCGTGGCGATTATTGGACCGCTGATGGTCTATTTGTTCTTGACCGGCTCAGACGGGGCCAAGAGAGCGAAGGCACGGATTGCAACGGCAGTCATCGTAGTGACGTGGAAACTGGCGTGTGACTTGATGTATCTCTTTGCCCGATAAAGCTGCCATGAGCGAAAGGTGGAACCAGGCAAGCAGCGGGGTCCGAGCCAAAGACTCCCGACCCCTGCCCCAATATCCGCAATATCCGGCCCCCTCGTTGCCCGAATATCCGCCGGCGAAACAATGCAATGGTTCCTGCTCTGACGCTCAATCGACGAACCAAGCTCATAGCGGCCGTCTTTCTCGGCGTGACCATACTCTTCTTGGTCTGCGCCAAGGTGGTGCGCGACATTCAGGAAGCATTTTGTCGAGCCAATTGCATCGGAGTTCGCGTCACGCTTATCGGGACGGCCCTAGCTGACTACCAGAGACAGAACGGGAAGTTCCCACCTGCGTATCTTGCGGGAATGGACGGAAAGCCTGCTCATAGCTGGCGCGTTCTACTGTTGCCGTATCTTGGCTACGACGACCTGTACTCACGGTACAAGTTCGATGAACCATGGGACGGTCCTAATAATAGGCTTCTTGCAGACGAGATGCCAATCGAATACCGCTGTCCCTCAGTTCGGAACCCCGGACCCTACACAAACTATGTCGCAGTGGTTGGCCCGGAGACACTCTGGCCCGGTGAGAGGGCTGTGTCGCTTAAGGGCATTGAAAACGCTTGGGCAACGATTCACTTCGTCGAGATCGCAGATTCCGACATCCATTGGATGGAACCACGTGACTTGACTTTGGCTGAGGCCGCGGCCGGAGTGAACATCAACAGGCACCGGGGAATCAGCAGCAACCATCCTGGGGGCGCCAGTTGTTGGATGCTAGTTGGTGGGCGCTACTTTTTGCGCGACGGCACCTCGACCGAGGTACTCAGAGCCCTGTTGACTATCGGCGGTGAAGAAAAGCTTGACGTAACCAAGAATGGTCCGTTTGAGTTCATATTGAAAGACGCCAGTACTATCGACAGAGAAGTTGAGAGACGCCCTCAGTAGGCAGTATCGGCCTGGCCAGGGGAAGAAAAGGGGACGGGAGTCGTTTCCTGATTGACGGATGGTGG
>CAYPWB010000706.1:0-2674 GCA_964414315.1 uncultured Planctomycetaceae bacterium
GCGGCGATACGCACGCCCTCGATCGGCCGGTCGGTGACCATGAGCAGGTGCCCGTCGCAGGGCCCGAAGTGGCGGTGCAACTCGATCGGTCCGTCGGCGGTGGTAACCTTGCGGCCGGCCAGCAGGTCGTACACGTGGCCCCCGCGGCGGAGCCTGAGCACGGCGTCGGTCGGCAGGCCGTCCTCCATCACCAGCCCGTGGTGCCCGACGTAATCGCCGTACCGCCGCCGGTCGTTCACGGCGAACAGGTAGTCGGTCGTACCGTAGCGGCGCCGGTGGGGAATGACGTCGGGCGTGGAACTGTCGGCCGGGCGCTCGTAACGCGGGTCGAGCGTCGCGCGCAGCGCCACGGCCTTCTCGACGTTCAGCCGCCGGGCCTCGTCGGCCTGCTTCGGCCGCGCGTGGGTTTCGACCAGCACGTCGGGCTTGACCGCCGGGCAAAGCCGCTCGTCGCCCACCACAATGCCGCCGCCCGCCTGGAACGCCAGCACCGCCTCGACCACGCTGGCGGGCAGGACGTCGCAGTCGGGCATCACCAGCACTCGGTAGCCGTCCAGCCCTCGCTGTTCGATGGTTTCCTCGAATACCACGCGCGGCTGCAAGGCGGCGTACTGGCAAATGAGCCACATGTCGCCCGCCCAACTGCCGTTCCACCCGTACGTGCCGCGGCCGGCGAACATCTCCGACGCGAAACTCTCCAGGAAGGCCACGTCCTTCTCGGCTTCGGGCACCTGCATGAGCGTGGGCCCAAGCGGACGGACGACCGTGTCGACGAGCCGCTTCAGCTCGTGCCGGGTTTCGGGATGCGTGTAGCGATACGAGCCGTGGGTCACGTCCGGCAGCAGCGAGCCGATGCCGTGATACATGATGCCCTGGATGGGTCGCGCCATCTTGGTCCAGAACGCCTCGCGCAGGTGCATCGGGGCGATGGTGATGAACCGGGCGCCCGGCACGTCGACCTCCCACCACGCCCGATACTTGCCCGAGGCGTCGACCGTGCCCGTGCCTTGCGGCCGCACGTCTTTGTCGTCGAACTCGGCCGTTTGCTCCCGGGCCTGCTCGCCCGGCTCCGGCGCCGTCTGGCCGCGGTACCAGATGATTTGCGTCATCTTCATGACCCGCTGCCGTAGCGAAGCGGACAGTCCCGTTTTCGCGGCTTCCGGCCGCGCCTGGTCGGGTGCGTCGACCGCCCCGCCGCGCGCCTCGGGGCCGCTGCCCGCTGAGGCCATCTGCAACAGTTCCTCGGTGGCCAGGCCGATGCGGATCGGATCGGGATACGAGTAGGTCCACTGCGAAAGATAGTCGACCTCGCCGCCGGAGCCCCATACGCTCGCCACGCGGACGGCCGGGTCGTGAAACGTCCAGAACCGCGGGTGCGAGCCGGATTGCAGCTCCCGGTGAAGCCGCGTGTGCAGTTCATTCCAGCCGTCGCCCTGTTGCCAGAGCCACTTGTAGTATACGTAGATCGGATGATCGTCGGGGATGACGCGGTTCTCGGGGAAGTCGGGCAGCTTGTCGTAACGGACGCCCCGCATGGTCGCTGCTTCGTCGGGAATCGGAAAGCCGGCGAACTGCTCGAACGCCTGGCGATCATGCTCGTGAAAGCACGGGTGGGAATGCCCGCGAACCTCGGTGTGAATGAGCGCGCTCTCGAAGGCCGGATGCATGCCGTACGCCGCGGCCATCGACTCGCCCACGTCGCCGCAGAACTGCCGGATGCGGTCGAACCGGGCGCACACGTCTTCCCGGCCGGTGTACGGCTCGCCGTTGCGGCGTACCCGCTGGTACTCGGGCAGGCTACGGGCCCAGGAGCCGGGCGAAAGGCTCGAAACGACGCGCATGCCGGCGGCCAGCGCGGCGTCGAGTTCCTCGATGCCGGCGGCGATGCGGGCGTCGTCGCCCGGTGGCGCGGGGCCGCCGGCGTCCCACACGGCGCGGAAGTCGCACCCGACGCCGAGGTAATGCGTGAAGCCGATCTCCCGCAACTCGTCGCGCCGGCCGCCTGCGCCGCCCCACATCACCACCGGCATGCGATGAGCCGGTTGGCGCGGCATCAGGTGCAACTCGAACGCTTGACTGGCGGAGTACGGCTCATCGCCGGGCAACTCGACCGAGGCGGTCAGTTCGTAGGCGTCGGGCCGCAGGGCCGTATCGAATCGGTACGGAAGCACGTGCTGCTCGCCGGGGCCGATCTCCGGCAGGTCCACCGTCTGCCGACCCACGCCGGCCAGGGTGAACGACGCCCGGCCGCCGGCCAGCGGGCGCCCGGTCAGGTTGGTCAGGCCGAATCGTAGCGGCCCGGGCTGCTCCATCCGCTGGAACACCCGCCGGGGCGAAAGCAGCTCGAACTCGGCCGGCGCGAACTGCAGCGCCCCTCGGGCGATGCGCACCTGGTCGATCCGGCCGGGGAAGCCGTGGTAGTAGCTCCCGACGCGGTCGCCCAGGACCAGATCGTGCCGGCCCGGTGCGATGCGGCCATAGCCCGTCTTCCGCTCGCTGCCGGCCGGCGAACCGTCGACAAAGAACGTGCCGGTGCCCGCTCCGTCGTACGTGAACGCTACATGCCGCCACCGGCCCGGCGGCACGTGGAGCAGGTCCGACTGCCAGGTGGCCGATTCCTCGCCGAAACCGAGCGCCATGCGCAGGCGCCGCATGTCGGGCGCCGTCTCGCGCA
>CAYPWB010000707.1:0-2672 GCA_964414315.1 uncultured Planctomycetaceae bacterium
CTGTCCCGCTTTCCTCCGGGGCAGCCGGCGCCCCGCCATTTCCGTCGATTCTATCCGCCGGAGTTGCCATGCGCCAACAGGCGTGGGCGGGATACCGGCGATGCGAGGCGTCGCGCGTGGGTGAACCCGGCCGCTTGCTGAGGCGAGGCCGACCCCTGAAGGCAGCATGCGGCCGGAACCACCCACCCCACGTTGCTGTTCCCCGATCGGAAATGAGGGCCGCGCCTTTCCGTGGCGAACGGACGTCACAGGTCGGAAGTCCTCGCGCCCAGCAGGCCCACCTGAATGCCGTTCTGCCGGAGCACGTTCGTCGCCTTGCCGTTGATCACCAGCAGCACGAACATGCCGATGAGTGGCACGAGGGTCAGCAGCCCCAGCAGGCCGCCGCCCACGGCCCCGTACAGCTTCATGGCCAGCAAGAATACGAACACCGCGCCGACCAGGCCCGCTCCGAGTCCCATTAGGGCGCCAATCGGAAGGACGGCCGGCGGCATTGCGATTTGAACCAATACTCCAGCCAGATAGACGAGGATGCAGATCAGAACCCCCTTCTGGTACTCCGCCACTTTCCGCAGATCGCTGCGGGCCCCACTGAGCACGCCCACCGCCGGTTCCTCGGTCTGGGGCGACTGGTACGGATTGTCGCTCATCGGATCGACTCCCTTGGGTTGAGAGGAATAGGCTCGCCGGAAACCGGTCGAGGTCCAACCTGCCGGAACGGCCCTTCGCGTGCTTTGAACGAATTGGTCCCGTCCCGTTCTTTCCATGCCCGCCACCGCACTGCCAACTGCATCGATTCTATCCACCGGAGTTGCAATGCGCCAATAGGAGTGGGCGGAAAGACGACGTGCAGGGCTACCGATGTCCCCATCCCACCCCGAGCCACGATTAGAGCCCCTTCCTCGACCGGTCCAAGTCGGCCTCTTGTGGAATCCAGTTTCGACTTGAATCGAGCAAAGGATACTCGGTTCCTTCCGCGCCCCACTCTGGAGCCAACACCCTGAGTGCGTCTTCGAGCCGGCCGGCCGATGCGGCATCTTTCGCCTCTCGACATGCTAACCGTTCGAGTTCCAGAATTAGCAGCGCGACGAGTGGGCCTTCCACTCCGGCGATCACGTCCACCAGCAAAGCACGGCGCAGCGCGTCATCCTCTTCACGCAATCGTTTGGCCGCCTGTTTGCTCGACTCTTTCCCAATCGCAATCAGGATATCCACACAACGATACTTTCTCCTTCCAATCGGCTGGCGGAATTGCATTTCGGTATCCTTGAGCTTGTCTATCTGATCTAACAGCCATGGGATCGCACTCTCGGGGCGCAGCTCGCCAAGCACAGCCAATGCCCGCATTTGTATATCGGGCGGCACGCGGTCGTCCTCAAGCACGCGCAGCAACTGCGCGACTCTCTCCTCCCTTTCCGCCTTCCATTCGCGAAGGAGAGCGACGGCGCGTTCACTTGAAAGCGATTGCGCCGTTATCTCTTGAGCCACTGACTCAGTCAGGATTGCACAGAGCGCTGTCAGAAGCACGAATACTACTCGAATCATGATGACAGCCTTTCGTACGTCCGTTGATCATGGCGGGTTGGCGACGACGGCCGGCGCAGCGGCAACGAATCCCCAGGAACGTTGGCACAGCCAGCGGCACGAAGTTCATGCTCCGTCAGGCACTGGCAGAGCCAGTGGCACACAGTTCATGCAGAACTCTCGACATCGCCCGCCCCAGCCTGCGTTGCGGGTATCGTGCTATAGCCGGCACTTGCAGCCGCGGTCGACGAGGTACTGCTTCATTTGGGCGATGGTGAACGTGCCGTAATGGGCGATGGAGGCCACCAGCACGGCGTCGGCGTGGCCCTCGGCAATGGCCTCGTACAGGTGCTCCAGCGTGCCGGCGCCGCCGGAGGCGATGACGGGAACCTGCACGGCGTCGGCGATGGCGCGGGTCATGGGAATGTCGTAGCCGGCCTGCGTGCCGTCGGCGTCCATGCTGGTGGGCAGCAGCGCGCCGGCGCCCAGCGATTCGACCTGCTTGGCCCAGGCCACCGCGTCGAGCCCGGCCCCCTCGGTGCCGCCGCGTACCACGACCTCGAAGCCGGAGGGGCATGCGGCCGACTTCCGCGTGTCGATGGCCACGGTCACGCGATCCGAGCCGAAGCGGTCGGCCGCGTCGCGCACCAGGTCGGGCTTGCGGACGGCCGCCGTATTGATCGACACCTTCGATGCGCCCACTTCGAGCAGGGCGTCGATATCGGCCACCGAGCGGATTCCGCCGCCGACGGTGAGCGGGATGGAAATCCGCTCGACAGTGCGGCGCACGGCGTCGAGCAGCGTTTGCCGGTTGTCGAGCGTGGCGGTGATGTCGAGGAACACGAGTTCATCGGCCCCCGCCTCGCTGTACGCGGCGGCGTTTTCGGCCGGATCGCCCAGTTCCTTCAGTTCGACAAAGTGGACGCCTTTGACCAACTTGCCGTTCTTCACGTCCAAACACGGAATGATGCGTCGGTAATCCATGGGCTTTTGCTCGGGGGTTGGTGGCATCGGAATGAACTGGCAACGGAAACCGCAACCGGCCCTGTTGGAGTTCACGCTTTAGCGTGTGAACCCGGCATGAGTGGAATCCGGCACGCTGAAGCGTGAACTCCAACAGGGCGACGTTTGCGGCCGGGGCAAGTCGG
>CAYPWB010000708.1:0-2665 GCA_964414315.1 uncultured Planctomycetaceae bacterium
TACGATTCTGCCGTGGGTCAGGGAACGGATGGGTGCCACTGGCTCGGCCAGTGCCCCTCGCATGCAGCGGAGAAAACTGCCCGCGCCGCTCAGCGCTGAACGATTACATCGTTGTCAGCCCGACGGACGGCGGGTAGAATGCGCGCAGTCGTCCGAAACTTCGGTTTCCACATGCTCGGGGGGATGGTGCGATGAACGCGAGGTGCTTTTCCAGCGTCCTATCGGCGGCCGTCCTGGCGACGGCGGCCGCAAGTACGGCCGCCGCAGAATCGGCCGAGGCGCCGGATGATGCGCCCGCGCCGTTCGTCCAGCGGTGGGGGCTCGATGCCGTCGGAGGGCCCGTCGACTTCCATGCCGAAACGAACCGGCTGCTCACCTCGCACGGCGCGACGGCCGTGTTGTGGGACGCCGCAACCGGCCTGGCCCTGGACGCGATGGACGTCGGCGGCCGTGCGCTGGCCGTCGCCTTCAGCGACGACGGCCGGCGCGTGCTGACGGCGTCCGGCGCCGGTCCGTTGCGGGTATGGGACGTGCCAACCGGCGAAAAGATCGCCCAGTTCGACGCTCCGCCCTCGGACGTCATGGCGGCGGCGCTGAGCCCCGACGGCCGCCGCGTGGCCGCCGGCTGCTACGACCACACGGTGTGGATGGGCGAGGTCGACGCGGGCGGCGCCCTGGGAGTCGGGCCGAAAAGGGGAACAGGCACCCTGCATCCTGAAGCTGCGGCTGGGGCCGGGCACGATGTCCGGGAGCCAGTCCCCGTTTCCGGACAGGCGCTGCGGGAATTGCCCGCCGGGCATCGCGGCCACGTCATCTCCCTCCGCTTCTCGCCCGACAGCTTGCGGCTGCTGTCCGGCTCGTACGACCGGCAGGCCATTTTGTGGGACGTGGAGGCAGCCCGCCTGGAACGCATCTTTCCGACGCCCGTCGAAACGCGCTCGAGCGCGTTCCGCGCCGACGGCCGCCGCCTGCTCACGGTCGGCTCGGGCACGGAGCAAGGCCGCGGCCGCGTGATCGAATGGGACATTCCCACGCGGCAGCCGGTCCGGGTCATCCGGGAAAGCGTGCGGGCGGCGTGGTTCGTCGGGGACGACGTGGTCGTGTCGGCCGACAACGAACTTCGCCTGTACCGCCAATCGGAATCCCACACGCTAAAGCGTGAACTCCAACCGGCCGACCCGAAGCTGTTGGAGTTCACGCTTCAGCGTGCGAACGAAGCGGGAGCAGAATCCGGCACGCTAAAGCGTGAACTCCAACCGTGCGACGCCACGGTGCTCGCGCCGCCGCTGCCCGCCGGTCGCGGTGATCGGCTGCTGCTCGCCCCCGGCGGTTGGCAGGTGTGGGTTCCCGCCATGGACGACAAGCCTGCTACCGATGCCGCACCCGCGGACCGGCCGGCGTCGGCCGTTTTGCGCAGCCCGGCGGGCGAAACCGTTCCGCTGTCGTTGCCGCTGCGGGGAGCCGATTCCGTGGAGTTCGTCGATATCTCGCCCGACGGCACGCGGCTGTTGACCGCCTACCAACCGCGGCTGCCCCGCAGGGACCCGCCGCGGCTGGTGCTTTGGGACCTGACCATTCCGGAACCGGTGCATTCCTTCCCCGGCACGATGGCCCGCTTCCATCCCGACGGCCGGCGCGTGCTGGTCGGCAGCGGAAGGTCGCTGCAACTGCGCCGCATTGCCGACGGCGAGCCGCTGCAAACCTACGAGATCGACCGCGGAGGATTCGAATCGGCCCGCTTCGTCGCAGGCGGCCGGCAGTTGCTCACCGCCTCGGGCGACTGGTACGACGGCGACGAAGGGCAAGTGTTGCTGTGGGACGTCGAGTCGGGCGAGGTGCTTCGCAGCTTCTTCCCCGACGATACGGCCGTGTACGACGCCGTCATGGACCGCGATGAGAAACGTCTGCTTGCCACGTTCACCTTCGGCGAGCGAGGCGTGATCGACAAGATGGGCATCTACGACGTCGAGTCGGCGGAATTGCTGCACATCATTTCTTCCGACGATTACACCTTGGGGTGGCTTCGCGCGCATCGGCAATCGAACCGGTTTGCGGCGGGCGACGAGCGCCGCACCACCGTGTGGGACCTGACCGATTCGCGGCTGATCCACCAGTTTCCCGGGGCGCCCGGCCCGCTGAGCGCCGACGGGCACGTGCTGGCAACCTTCCTGCGGCAATCGCGGGCGACGATGCTGTGGGACGCGCAGGACGGGCACTACCTCGGCTGCGTCGATACCGAGATCGTCGGATTCCATCCCGGCGGCGCGCTCGCCTTCACGCAGGACCATCGGGCGTCGCTCGGCGTGCTCGGGGGACTGTCCCAATTTTCGCGGCGCAGTAGGTGTCCTTCGTCGATAACGCCCTGTTCGCCGCGAAAATGGGACTGTCCCCTTCGCCCGGTTGCGGAATTGTTCACCTTCGGCGACGAGTGGCTGGCCGTGACGGCCGATGGCGACGTGGCCGGATCAGACGAGGCGTTGCGGCGGGTGACGTGGCGCACCCGACGTTCGGATGACGGCCCCCAGGTCAAGGTCGACTCCGAGCGCACCGCGGGGCGGCACCGGCCGCAGCAGGTGGCCGAGGCCCTCACATGCGCGCTACCGGAAGGGGAAAACGGGACAGGTCCGATTTGTGCGAAGCACCCGGAGGGCCGTTCCGGCAAATC
>CAYPWB010000709.1:0-2663 GCA_964414315.1 uncultured Planctomycetaceae bacterium
GAAGCATGGGCGCGGGCCTGAGACGCCTGAGGACAGGCTGAACCAGTATATCCAGGAGATGACGGAAGCGCAGACGATTTCCGGGCGGTTCTTCCATGAGGCGGGGGATCGGTCGATGCGGTTTGTGGAGTTTGTGGATGTGCCGGCGAAGGCGATGGTGCAGCGCGTGAATGCGGGGTTGGCGTATATTGACCGGTTGCAGGAGTTCCGGGAGGCGGTGATGCGAGCGGCGCAGTATGTGTACGACCGGGAGGCGGGCTTGACGCCGGCGCAGGCGCACTCGAAGAATCTGGACATTCTCGGCGATTACGGGAACAGCAGCCCGTTTGTGCGCAATTACCTGACGAATCTGGTGTGGCCGTTCTACAGCTTCCAGAAGATCACCGTGGAGGGCGATGTAAAGGCGTGGCTCGGGCGGCCCGGGATCCCTGGCGAGGATCCGAAGCTGGGTGGGCGCGCCGGCGGGCGGCAGCGGGCCAAGGCGAAGCGGCATGTGACCGGGTATGCCATGAAGATGCTTGCGCATCACCTAGCAGCGATGGCCGGTGTGGCTGCGTGGAATTACTACCTGGCACCAGAGGACGAGGAACGGCTCCAGAACGCCGAACATGGGGCGTTGCGGTATTATGCCGACCATTTCCATGTGTGGCTGCCATGGAAGGACCAGAACGGGAACCGGATGATGATCTACACCCAGTTGCCGGTCGATATCTGGAGCGAGCTGATGGGGGCGCGGCGGACGTTTCACGGCCTGTACACGGCGTTTGATGCGTATGACGGGGCGCAGGCGTGGAAGCGCGCGGCGGTGGAGCTGGGTAAAGGGATTGCGCGGATTCCGGGCAGTTCCACGCGCACGATAGTGGATAGCCTCGGGGGGCCGCTCTTCTTTGCGGCGTTGGAGCCGATTTTCAACAAGAGCAAGTATTACGACCGTCCGATATGGCGGGAGAGCGACAATGCGGCGCAGAAGTTGTTGAAGTACGCGTACCATACGGCGAAGGCGTCGGAGCGGAGTATCGGCGAGTTTACTCGGTGGACGCGCGATGATATCAGCACATACTTCAAAGTGAGCCGCATGCTTGGCTTGCCGGTCACGTCCGTCAATACGTATGACCAATTCACAAACGAGGAGCGGGTCATCAACCAGGTGTTCGGCCGGTTGCTGCCGAATCGGCGGGTGCCGTACGCGTTCCGGGAGCCGGAGGCGAAGACCGACGGCGTGCGGTATCTATCGAATCTGGCCACGGGCAAGCCGTCCAAGCGTGCGGCGATCCGGAACCGGCTGCGGCAGCGTTGGACGGAAGCGGAGTATCATGAGCGGGCCCGGTTTCTGCGCAGCGTGTTTGACCGTATGGAGCGGGCGGCGAATCAGGAGCGGGTGCGGCGCGTGGAAGCCGGCGAGGAAGGGAAGAAGGTGACCGAGAGCATCGAGAGGCGGCATCGGTCCAGGGAGCGGCGGGTGGTGTCGGCGATTGTATACGAGCCGACCATGGAAGCGGCAGAAGCCAGGATCAATCGGGTGCTGCATGAGTAGTCATGCAGCCCACCATATGAACCCGAAGGCGATGCCGTAGATGAGTAGGAACATGAGTGCCGGGATCAGGATCTGCAGAATGGCCTCTCGGCGCGATTTCGGGTCATATTTCTTGAACCACTCCGGGAACAGGTGATCGATGCCTTTTGGGATGGCGACGTGTGAATGTATGGTCAATCCGTCTTTCGTGGTGGTTTCCACGTACTCGTAGTCAAAATCTGGATCTTGCTCCCTTTCATCAAAATCCTTTTGCAAGTCCGCAACCATTTTCCTGCCCCAGTCTTGCTTTAAGACATCGTTCACGTAATCTGCGCCGAAGTATTTCTTCAGTATTTCCTTGGCGTCGTTCTGTTGGTTGTTCTCCGGAGCTTCTTTGGGCGCAACCATGATCATCCTCCTTTTTGACGCGGGTGGCTTCGTCTGCCAATCTCCGTCGGCTTATCATCCTGATCCAAGTATACACGCCGTTCCTCCTTGACAACAGTTTTATTTCGGATCGCATGCTCTAGGACATGCCGGACGTATGAACTCAGTGACTGACCGTCTGACTTATCGACGAGCTGCCGCAGCCGGTCTGCGTCGTCGCCCAGCAGCTCGAAGGTGAATGTCGTGCGCTTGCGGCTGTTTTCCTTGTCTTCAGATGTCATCTCAGAACCCTCCGAGTCAATGCCCTGCATTTCCTGCGCAGGTCGCGTCTTCGACCTTGTCGCCCTAGTATAGTAGCGGTCTGACGCTTTGTAACACCTATATATTTGGCTTTTTTACGCACTAGATTGGTCTTGACAGAGCACTAGGAGGCACCTAGACTAGGTGTGTAATACATTGAAGACGTGTTGCGTGGGGATCATGGAAGTCCATATCAGTCAGGCAGTATTGGCGCTATTCGACCGGGGATCTGCACCGCAAGCGGTGCGGGCCAGGCGGCGTTTCGGGCAGATTCCGGCCGGCGCTGACCTGGTCTGGGATGGTGAGATGGGGGTATATGTATGCGGCGAGCAATGTGTGTTGCCGCATCGGGTCCGGAGCGGCCTAGGGGTGGATTTTGAGCCGGTGTCTACTCCGGCCGGGGAGCGGGTGTGATGCAGACCGTGCGCCCGGAGCGTCCTATTGTTGTGGGCGGGTTTCTGAC
>CAYPWB010000710.1:0-2649 GCA_964414315.1 uncultured Planctomycetaceae bacterium
CCCTCTCCCTCTGGGAGAGGGTTAGGGCAATATGTCCGAGATATCGTCCCTACCCTACTGATGTCCCACGGACCCTCACCCCCGACCTCTCTACCAAAGGGAGAGGAAAGTTTTCGGATAGCCTCTGAGAAACGTAGAACGGAATACCATGAAACGAATCGCGTTTGCCCTTGTGTTCGGTTTTGGGCTTCTGCTGGCCGGATGCGGACCGGCCGAACGACCCACCCAGGACGCTGCTCCGCCGGCGGAGGACGCGGCCCCCGAGGTCGAACCCGAGGTGCCGCGGCCGGAAGTGGCCGTCGAGCCCGAACCCGAGCCGGCCCCGCCGAAGTACTCGGCCGAGCAGGTGGCCGCCGCCCGGGAATTGGCCGAGCAACTGGGTGCCCGCATGACCGAGGACGACGAGGGCAACGTGATCGGGCTGGATATGGCGGCCGGTCGAAGCTGGGTCGACGACGCGCAAATGGAGGAGATTCTCGTTTTCGAGAAGCTCGAGTCGCTCACGCTCGAAGGGCCCAGCATCACCGATCAATTGGTGCCGCGAATTGCCGAACTCGAGAACCTCACGTCGCTCGCGCTGCGCAATACGCTCATCGGCGACGACGGCGTCCGGCAGCTTGCCGGGCTGCAATCGCTGCGCATCATCGACCTGCGCGTGGCGCCGTTGGTGAGCGATGCGGCGATGGACACGCTGGTCGAACTTCCCGAGTTGCGGGCGGTTCGCCTGGTGGGCGGCAACGTGACCGACGCCGGCGTCGCCACGCTGTTGGCCCTGCCGCGGCTCGCGGAACTCGACGTCCGCAATTGTCGCGGCGTAACCCGCGACGGCATCGAACGGCTGGCCGGCAAGAAGTCGCTACGGATGCTGAAGCTGGGCGGGCCGAACGTCGACGACGACGTGCTTGCACTCGTCGGCCGCATGGAGCAGCTTACCGGCCTGGCGCTCGACAACGCCGCCATTACCGACGCCGGCGTGCTGCGGCTTGCCAACCTCGGGCTGGAAGACCTGTCGATCTACCAGTGCGCGAGCGTGAGCGACGAGGGGCTGGCCGTCCTGGCCGGCTATGCCGAGTTGGGAGCGCTGGAACTGAGCGACGTGGCCGCCACCGGCACGGCGCTGGCCCGGCTGCCCAACCCCGGAAAGCTCCTTTCGCTCAACCTTTCGCAATCGCGGCTGACCGACGCCGAAGTTCCGCAACTGGCGCGCCTGACCGGGCTCGGCACGCTGAACCTCAGCCAGACGGCCGTTACCGACGCCGCGGTCGATACGCTCGCGAAGCTGAAGTCGCTCAATCGCCTGATCGTTACGCAAACCGAATTGACCGAGGAAGGCGTCGCGCGGCTGCGCGAAGCGCTGCCGAACTGCGACGTCCGGGACATCTGAGCGGCTATCCGGAAAGGTTCGGATTCACGTCCCCTCTCCCTCCGGGAGGGGGTGATTCATGTCCTCTCTCCCGGAGGGAGAGGGTTACGGTGAGGGTTTATCATACCCAAACTCCACAGGCCCTCACCCCCAACCCCTCTCCCAGCGGGAGAGGGGAGTTTTGGGATAGCCTCTGACAGCGCCCCGCCGCGGGCTTACTTTTCCACCGCCCAAAGGTTCTTGTACTGCACCTTGTTGCCGTGACCTTGGAGCAGCAGGCGGTCGGGGCCGGGGGCCTCCGGCCGGCCGCCGGGCGTCGCGCCGGGAAGCTCGAAGTCGTCGTGGATCACTACGCCGTTGTGCCGTACCGTGATGCGGGCGTTGGCGGTCTTGGCGCCGGTTTCGTCGTACTTTGCGGGCGTGAAGTCGATGTCGTACGTCTGCCAGGTGAGCGGCGAGAAGCACATGTTCACGTTCGGGTCGTGCATCGTGTAGATGCCCCCGCATTCGTTGTGCTTCCCCTCCAGCCCGAACGAATCGAGCACCTGCACCTCGTAACGCCCGTCGACGTATACGCCGCTGTTCGACCGTCCCTGGCCGCGGGCCTGCGGCATCCAGGAGGTGCGGAACTCGATGTGCAGTTTCCGGCCGTTGGGCCCGAGCGGTTCCTTCAGCCGGGTGCCCGCGTGGAGCGTTCCCAGGTCGGTAATCCGGCCGTCGGCCCACTTTTCGGCGTCGCCGCCGTCGTACAATACCGTCGCCCCTTCCGGCGGCTCGGCGCCCAGAGTCGGGCTCTTACGCACGGTGCGCGTGAGCCGGATGCGTTCGGCGCCCTCCGGATCGGTCACCACCATCGTGCCGTCCTGGATCGTGGCGGAAAGGTTCCGGCCGGCGAGCTTCGTCGCGCCGTCTTCCGTCTTGCCTTCCATGGCGAAGCTCGGATCGTCGCGCAGCCAACCCGCGCCCGGCAGGCCGCCCTTGTACACCGTCGCGCTGAACTGGCCGTCGCCCAGCGCAACCACCTGCGCGCCCACCTTATCGCGGGCGCCGTCCAACAGGATACCCTCGCCCAGATATTCGCCCTGAACGTGGAAGTCGGGATTCTCCTTGGCCACGTTGGGATCGATGATTTCCTGCGCGGCGCACGCGGTGCAGCAGGCCAGAAGAATGGTCCAGAACAACTCGGTCTTGCGAAGCATGGCAGGGTCTCCACAGGGGAAATGGGGGGAACTTTCAACTTTCGGACATTCTATCCGGCCGGCCCGATGGTGCCAACAGAGGCTGCT
>CAYPWB010000711.1:0-2643 GCA_964414315.1 uncultured Planctomycetaceae bacterium
GGCGATGGTGACCTCCTTCGGGTTCAGTCCTTTCGGATCGCCGGGGAACAGCACGGCGTGTTTCCAGCCCGTCGCCATGCTGACGCGGCTGGGATAGCAGCCGGTCATCAGCGCCGCACGCGACGGCGTGCAGACCGGGGCGGCGACGTAGAAGGACGTCAGCTTCATGCCCTCCTCCGCCATCCGGTCGAGGTGGGGCGTGCGGTTGCGGGCAGACCCGAACGGCCCGATGTCGCCGTAGCCCATGTCGTCAATGAAGATTACCACGAAGTTAGGTTTCTCGGGCAGTTCCGCCGCTTGTACACCACGAGAGAATACGAAGCATAAAACGATCCCGAACAGAGCACTCGTTTTCATGACTACACTTCCTGTCATCATTACCTCCAGGTGGGTTTGAGTTCACGTACTTGAAGTTCAACCAGTTGTGCTGCTTTACCGAGGAGGCTACAATGAAGACGTCGACGTCTTCTGCCCACAGGGGGAAACGTCATGCCTTGCCATTTGTGCCGCCAACGAGCCGGGCGTACAATCCCAGGGCGGCAGGGCCGCCAACCAATGCGAGCTTCCGCTCGAAGGCAGGGTCGGAGGTTTGTGAAAAAGTTCACGATCTTGCTTGTCAGTAGTATAGACTTGTCGCTCTACCTGTGCGAGAGGACCGTGCAGGCATACACACACGGTAGCAGGGGATGACTCCATCATGTTGCGTCTGACCAAGGGTGACGACCTAATGACAGGAAAACAAACGGGGACAGGCAGGGAGACGGCAACGGGCTTCGTCCGCGCCGTCTATCCTCTGCTGCTGGTCGCGTGCACCGTGCCGTGGGCTGTTTCTGTTGCGGCCGGACCGGGCGGTGTCCGGGACGTGCAACTCTGGCCCGACGGCGCGCCGGGGGCCACGAGCACCGGCAAAAACGATACACCCACGCTGAAGGTGTTCCCGCCACCTGAGGACGCTAACGGTCCGGCCCCGGCCGTACTGCTGATTCCCGGCGGGGGATACAAACACATCTCGGGCTATGACACGTTCTGGGGTTTCTTCCAGACGCGTCCGGTACGGTTCTTTTCCCTGAAATACCGCCTGCCCGTGCATGGCTACCGTCACCCCGCCCCGCTCGAGGACGCCCAGCGGGCCGTCAGGACCATCCGCGCGGGCGCGAAGGTGTGGAATATCGATCCTGCGCGCGTGCTGGTCGTGGCATTCTCGTCTGGCGGGCACGTGGCAACCACGCTGGCGACCCATTACGACCTGGGCAAAGCCGATGCCAAGGACCCGGTCGAGCGAATGAGCTGCCGGCCGGACTACATGGCCCTGTTCTGTCCCGTCGTTAGCATGAAGAGCCACCCCCACCTCCCCTCGGTAGCTCGCCTGCTGGGGCCCAATCCCGACGCGAAGCTCCTGGACGAACTTTCGGGCGAACTGCAAGTCACCGCCAAAACGCCTCCCACGTTTCTCGCCCATGCCAGGGATGACGCGCTGGTCCCGCCGGAGAACAGCATCCAGTATCACGAGGCTCTGAAAGAGGTGGGAGTCGCGACGACGCTGAAGATCTACCACCAGGGCGGCCACGGCTTGACGCAGAAGCCCAATCCGTGGAAGGCCCACCTGGGCGACTGGATCAGCGAAAGCGGCATCCTGCCCGAAGGCGTAGCGTGCCCGGCGCCGGGCACGCCCCGGATCTACGAGCCGACCACCAGCTATACCATCAAAGATCTTGCCGGCTGGAAGGTTTACGTTCACAACTCGCTGCTGCCTGGCGGGGAGCATGCCGAGACGGGGGCCGAGGCTATGAAGAACCTGACCGACGGCATGCTCCGCCTCAAGACATGGATCCCCCCGGGGCCGCTGGCTAGGCTGCTCGAGGTTAAGATATGGCTGGAGTGGAATACGACAAATGGCCCGTGGGGCAGGACTTCGGGCTACCAGTATCACCCGGGTCGCGACTGGCTGATCGACATGGACTTCAATCCCCAGAAGCACAAGTGTGTCGAGTTCGGCAATGCAGCATCGTTGGCCAACAGGTCCCCCGACGCGACCGCGAGTGTCCTGCTGCACGAGCTGGCCCACGCGTACCACGACCAGGTACTCACGTTCGACGATCCTGACGTCCTGGCCGCCTACAAGCGGTGCGTCGAGGGCGATGCATATCCAGAGCGAGACTGGGTCAAGGCCGACCACAAGGAGTTCTTCGCTGGCGTAACGACACGCTACTTTGGAAACCAAGAAGAACGTGAGGCGGTGGGCCGGCGCGATCCGGTCCTCGAGGAGTTTCTCCGGAAGACCTGGGGCAAGCCCCGCGCCACCATGGACACGCCATGGGAAGGACGCAAGGCGATCAAGTAGCGTACTTTGCAAGCCGTTGACACGCCCGACAGTACCCATGTAAACGGCGCTCAGAAAGCGTAGCGCGGGGCGGTTGAAAAGTGTGACGCCTGGGATGAAGGTTGTTAGGGTTTAGGATAGTCTCTGGCGTTGGGGTTGGTCAACGCTACCGTCCCTCCTCCGGAGGAGGGGCACGTTTTGCCGCTTTTGGCGATTGCAAACGTGTCGAAGCCTGGCAGATGAAGTCGATCTGGCCGTGAAGCCGGCCGCCGGATTCGCGCCCAACCGGATCGTGCTGGCCAAGGGGAGCAACGGCTCGGCAT
>CAYPWB010000712.1:0-2643 GCA_964414315.1 uncultured Planctomycetaceae bacterium
CAGGGCCGGGTTTTGCGGCGGGTTGTCGTCGCGGATGTCGTCGGGCTCGTGGACAATGCCGCGTCCGAGCAGCCACGCCCACACCCGGTTCACAATGCTCCGCGTGAACCAGGGATTCTCCGGCGTGATGAGCCAATTTGCGAACACTTTGCGGGGGTCGCGGTCGGGCGGCAGTTCCACGGTCGTGCCGTCGGGGAAGGTGGCCGTCAGCGGACCGTTGGGCGGCGACGGCAGCGTGGGGGCCTCCCCGGCATCGTCGCCCTCCGGTGCGTAGTACGACGCGGGCCGCTCCCCCGTGCCCGGCTTCTCGCGTCCGGTTACCGCGTTGCCCGGCACCTCCGCAACCCCCAGCGGGTCCCAATAGACGACCTCCTCTTTCCACTCGCTGGTCGGTTTTCGGCTGATTTGCGAGAAGAACACGCTCATGCCGGCCAAACGGCCTTCCGGCCAGTGGTCGGTCCGCGAGCCCATGAAGGTCAGCGCGACGGTCGAAGCGGTGCCCTCGGGCGTCTTGTCCTGGATGGCCCGGTAGAAGTTCACCGGCCCTACCTGGAAGTTGCTGCCGCTGGAGGTAAGCAGTTCGCGGGCGAACCGGTCGTAGGGCTTGTTTTCGGCCAGCGACGCCCGCACCCAGCGGTGATAGGCCTGGGCCGCGTTCGGCCACAGGTTGACGGGAATTTCGGCCTTGATGCGGAGCACGTCGCCCCATTTCATGGCCCAATAGACGGCGAACTCGGGCCGATCGAGCAAGCGGTCGATCAGCTTCGAGCGCTTGTCGGGGGCCTCGTCGGCAAGGAACTCGCGAACTTCGCTTGCGGTGGGCAGCGTGCCGATGACGTCGAGGTACACCCGGCGAATGAACACGGCGTCGGAACAGAGCGCCGGCTCGATGTCCAATTCGGCCAACCTGGCAAACACGAGGCGGTCCAACTCGCCGGCCGGTTTCGGCGGCTCGGGGCTTTCGAACACCTCGGGCCCGGCCCCAAACGCCACCGCCCCGGCCGCGAGGGCAAACGCAACCGCCGCGATCGTCGGCAGCCTTCTGTGCTTCCACTTCATGCTCTAACCCTCCAAGGTCCAGCCCTTGCGATACTCCTTCCCGAGCAGCGCGTTGGCGTCGTTGTGGTTCGTGACCCGGCCGGTTCGGCCGTCGTATTGGAGCTTTTCGCCCGCCCGGTAGGCTGCCAGGCCCAGCGTCATCATTTCGCAGGCCGTGCCGTTGTAGTCGAAGTTGCAGGCGGTTTGCAGGTCGCCTTTGCAGGCGTTGATCCACTGCTGCTGGAAGCCGCCGATGGCCGGGATGCGCTCGTCTTCGGGCCGGGGCTGGTAATGCGACAAGTCGCCGCCGGGCCGCGGCAGGAGCTGGTTCGAGCCGAAGTCGGCCACGAGGCAGGCCTTGTCGCCCTCGAACATCGCCCCGTGCCCGATGCGGCGCAGGTCGGCCCCTTCGGGATTCTCGGGCATGTGCCCGCCCTGGTACCAACTGACGAGAATCGCGGGCCGCCAGTCGTTGGCCGGGATTTGGAACGTGGCGGTCAGTTCGACGGGCGTGACTTCCGGGTTGAACTCCTCGCCGTGGGCGACCGCCGAGGTGGGCAGGCCCGCGTCGATGGCGTTCCACGCCAGGTCCATCGTATGCGCGCCCATGTCGCCCACCTGGCCGCTGCCGAAGTCCCAGTACATATTCCAGCTCAAGCAGTTGGCGCCCGGCCCGCCGCGGAAATAGCCGGGATTGTAGGGATGGAACGGCACGGGCCCGATCCAAAGGTCGTAGTGCAGGTGCTTCGGCGGCTCGCCTTCGGCGGGCAGGTAGCCGTCGCGACGAAGCTGCCGGTTCCCCCACACATGCACGTGCTTGAGCGTGCCCACCGCGCCGTCAAGGATCATCTCGCGCACGCGGTCGAAGTTCGGATTCGAGCGCCGCTGCGTGCCCACTTGCGTGGCCAGCTTGTTTTTGTTCTTCAGGTACTTGGCCCGGCACACGCGGGCTTCCTCGACCGTGTTGGCCAGCGGCTTTTCGCAGTAGACGTGCAGCCCGCGGTTCATCGCCCAGTTCGCCACGAACGCATGCGTATGGTCGGTGGTGGAGCAAACGACCGCGTCGAGGTCCTTCTGCTCCAGGCACTTGCGCCAGTCGACGTAGGTTTTGGCCTCGGGAAACTCCTTGGCCGCGACGGCGATGTGCTCCTCGTCGACGTCGCACAGCGCCGTGACGTTCTCCGGCCGCACGGCGCCGAAGTGCGCCAGGCCGCGGCCCCAACAACCGATCAGCGCGATGTTCAGCTTGTTGCTCGGGGCGTCGGGTCCGCAACGGGCGCCGGTGGGCAGGATCGTCAGCCCGGCGCCGGCCGCTACCGCTGCTTGCAGGAACCGCCGCCGTCCCAACGTGCGGCCGCGGTACAAAGAACCAAATCCCTGGCGAGACGATTGATCGACAACTGGTCGCATGGCGGGGCTCCCGAAAGCTGAGGAATGGGGCAGGGGGAAGGCGCTTATATTGCACAAGCACCTCTATTTATTCCATGGCCGGCCGTCCGTGTCAAGTATCGCCCGCCGGGAATTCACGGCTCTCCCGTTCCTATAAACATTGGCTGGAAGATCGTAAGCGTTCACAGGGCGGGGAAAACGGGACAGGTCCGATTT
>CAYPWB010000713.1:0-2641 GCA_964414315.1 uncultured Planctomycetaceae bacterium
GCCCACCTGATCGCCGTCGGGAATCACGCCGTTATTGGCCCAGGGGCTCCCCTGTCGCGCCACGCCCACTTTGTTGGTTGTGCCGCCGATGTTCCACCCCGGAAGCTGGCCTTCAGCGAGGTAGCTCCAGCCGCTGCCGGTTAACTCGGGCTGCTCGAAGCTCGCGTTGGTGATGGGCACGTAGCTGATTACCCCGGCCGGCACGGACCCGACTGCCATCGAAACCAGTGCGGCGACCGCGAAGCCAACCGCCACGCCACGGGCGGAACACGCGCATTTCATGACCATTCTCCTGCACAATAAAAAGGAATGACAATCTCTCCCTGGGGAAGGAAAGGGGACAAGCTTTCGGCTCTTCCGTTTCTAAGTGCAAGCCATTCGGCCGAATGGATGCGTTCTGCCTGATAAAGCGGACGGCACGACGGAGCGTGCCTGCTACTTTGACGAAGGCCCAACCTTTCAGGATACCCGAGTTCGGCAAGCGACCGACCCCCAAGGTCGGCGGCAGCCTCCATAGCTTCGATTGTACCGAGAACTTCGGAGAGTGCAAGGATTAATTTTGCCGGACCCCGCTAACAGGGCACCATGCACCCCTCTGGTGGATGCAAAGCACCTCCCGCGGTTAACCCATGGACGTTTGCCGGCCAACCTCCTGCGGGTAGCGTCGAAGAGGAGTGCACTCGCGCTGTCCGGTTTGCTGAATGGGCGATGGTTTGCCGGGAAGTAGAACACGAGGCCTACGAAACGGCCAGGTGTAACGAGAGAAGGGCCGTGTGTATACTTGTTTGTAGCGCGGCCCCCTCGTGGCAGTGTGCGTCTGTTCCCTTCCCTGTAGGATGAAAGGATCGAGCCGATGACTTTATTGCAGTTCTTGCTATTGCTGCTGATTGCCGGTGTTTGCGGAAGTATCGCCCAGGCACTGGTAGGCGGCACGCCGGGCGGCTGCCTGGTGTCGATCGCGCTGGGATTCATCGGCGCCCTGCTGGGAACGTGGCTTGCCCAACTGATAGGATTGCCCGACATCTTCGTCGTCAACATCGGCGGACAGCCGTTTCCCATCATTTGGTCCATCATTGGCGCTGCGCTGTTCGCCGCCGTGCTGTCGCTATTTACACGGCGTCGAGTGTAGCGATGCCTCGCCTTGTTCGGGGGTCGGGTGTGGCGGTCGACCCTCGCCCGGATATCGGGTAACCTGCTCCCGCATAGGAAATGAGAATCACGGACTTCGGAGATTGCGATGAGCCGCATCGACCGCGTGGAACTGCACACCTTTCGCTTTCCCTTGCAGGATATGGGCCTGGGCGGGCATCTGGCCGGCGGCGTGGGAAACGTCATTTTCCGCAAGGGCGAAACGTTCACCGCGGAACGCATTGCCGTGCGCATCCTGGCCGACGACGGCGCGTGCGGCGAGTACGTGACCCACTGGGTCGGCACGCTGTCGACACTCGGGCAGGCCCTGATGCTGGCCCCGCAACTGATCGGGCGCGATCCTGAGCATCGCGAGGCCATTTACGACGACCTGAAGCGCGAGGTGCGGGCGTACGACCACATGGGCCACGGACTGCTCGACATCGCCCTGTGGGACCTCGCCGGCAAGAAGTACAACACCTCGGTGGCACGCCTGCTCGGCGCGTTTCGCGACCGCCTGCCCACGTACGCCAGCACCTACCACGGCCAGACCGAGCCGGGCGGGCTCGACAGCCCGGAGGCCTTCGCCGCCTACGCCGTCGCCTGCAAGGAGGCCGGTTTCGCCGGGTTCAAGATTCACGGCTGGCACGAGGGCGACGCCCGCAAGGAAGCCGCCAACGTGTTCGGCGTGCGGAAGGCCGTGGGCGACGCCTGGCCGCTGATGCTCGACCCGGCTTGCGAACTGCGCACCTACCTCGACGCGCTGTACGTGGGCCGGGCGTGCGACGAGGCCGGCTACTTCTGGTACGAAGACCCCTACCGCGACAGCGGCGTTTCGGCCGTCGGCCACCGCCGGCTGCGCGAGCAGCTCAAAACGCCCCTGCTGGTGACCGAGCACGTGCGCGGCCTGGAGCAGAAGGCGGCTTTCATCATTGAGGGCGGTTGCGACCTGATCCACGCCGATCCCGAATACGACCTGGGCATCACCGGCGCGATGAAGATCGCCCACCTGTGCGAGGCGCTCGGCCTCGACGTGCAGCTTCACGCCTGCGGGCCGGCGCACCGGGCCGTCATGGCCGCGCTGCGCAACACGCATTTCTACGAGATGGCGCTGATCGGTCCCGGCATGCCCAACATGGTGCCGCCCGTGTACCAGTGCGGCTACTCCGACCAGCCCGAGGCGATTGCGGCCGACGGCTGCGTGCCCGTGCCCGACGGTCCCGGCCTGGGCGTCGTGTACGACTGGGAGTACATCGACCGGAACCGGACCGCACTGCACGTGTTCGGCCGCGGCGGCGCATGACAACCGGCGCCGGCCGAGGGTGCGATTCCGGCGCATGCGGCAGCGCCACTCGTGGCTGCCGCCTTTTCCGTCTCCTCCGCCCCGTGGCCCAATTTCTTGACTTGCCCACGGGCGTCCGGTTTGCTAGACTCGATTACCTGTACACAGGTTAGGGGTGGGTAGGTGAAAACACCGCGGTTTGGCATGGCACTTGGGTGACGCGTTTTGTTC
>CAYPWB010000714.1:0-2627 GCA_964414315.1 uncultured Planctomycetaceae bacterium
CAGTCGAGGCAGAGCGTCATGTGGTGAAGGCCACAGGACGACCCGACCCCGACAAATACGACTGCAACGAGATGTACGGGCTGATGTGCGAGGTCCGCGAGGGCAGGCGGAAGTGGCAGATACCGCTTGTCGAGGTCGAAGTGGGGGGCGGTGGTATCGGCGGCCAGATGCTGGTAGACTATGGTGATTGGTTTTCTAACCACCGTTTCCCGTGGCCCCAGTGAGCCCGATTTCCCGTCGTTGACCGCGTTGCTACGGCATCTTGGACACTTTGGAAATGCGAATATTCCGTTACCCGTTCCCGCGTTGGATTGCCCTCAGAATCAGGGCCTTGGCCGCCTTCGGCAGGGTCGCCCAACCACGCATCATCTCGTCCAATTCGGCCTCGTCGAAAACTGCACCGGAATTTGCACCACCTTCAAGGCGAAGTGCTGTTTTTCCCGGGTTTTCCGCGATCGTTCGAGTCCCGTGCCCTCCGCTTGGTAAGTCCCGTCGCCGCAACGTTGCGTTTCGTGGCGAGTGTTTGCAGGTGTGCGTGAAGGCCTGTTGGTGCGGGTGAAAACGATGAATTGCACGAATTGCGGTGCGCCGGTCGAATTGGTTTCGGGACAGGGCCACTTCTACTGCCCCTTCTGCTGCACCCTGCGGTTCCCGGAATCCGACGGCCGTGAGCACGCCGAGGACGGTATTGCCCCTTTGGGACAGGACACCGAATGGGCATGTCCCGTGTGCAGTGCCGTGCTGGAAGAGGCGGTTCTTGAAGATTCGCGGGTCTATTATTGCCGCGAATGCCGCGGAATCTTGGCGGCCGGCGACACGTTCGCGGCCATCGTTCGCCTCCGGCGCGCCCGGTTCCGGGAGCCCGATCGTGCTCCGGTGCCCGTGAACCCGGACGACCTCAGCCGCGTCCTCCGCTGCCCGATGTGCTGCCGGCCCATGACGGCACACCCCTATTACGGCCCTGGAAACGTGGTCATCGATTCGTGCTCTCGATGCCACGTCGTCTGGCTCGATCATGGAGAAATCTCTCTGATTGAGTCTGCGCCCGGGCGGCGCTGATTGGCACCCACCCCGGTTGCACGAAATGAGACAGCGGCGCGCGAAACGCTGGCGAGGTGGCGAGCCACCCGCTACAATGCGGCCATGCAGGTCATTTCTCTCCAATCCGGCAGCAACGGCAATTGTATTTACGTGGAGGCCGGCAGCGTACGCCTCCTTTTCGACGCAGGCGTGAGCGGCAGCCGGGTCCGGGAACGTCTGGCATCGTACGGCCGGGAGCCCACGGGGGTCGACGCCGTGCTGATTTCCCACGACCACGTCGACCATGCGCGCAGCATGGGCGTGCTGCACCGCAAATTCGGCTTGCCGGTTTACGTGACGGCCAAGACCTACCAGGCTGCAAGCCGGCACCGGCTGGGAGAGATCGGAGACGTGCGCCATTTTCGTTCGGGGGAAACACTGAGAATTGGAAACGTGCAAGTCGAGACTCTCCCCACACCGCACGACGGCGTCGACGGCGCGGCGTTCGTCGTCGACGACGGCAGCCACCGGCTGGGCATCCTGACCGATCTGGGGCATGTGTTCGCCGGCCTGGACGCGGTGCTCGGCTCGCTCGATGCCGCGATCCTGGAAAGCAACTACGACCCCGACATGTTGGCCCACGGCGCCTATCCGGAGTGGCTGAAGGAGCGTGTCGCGGGCTCGGGAGGGCACCTTTCCAACGTCGAGGCCGCGGAACTCGTGCTGGCGTCGGCCCATGCACGAATGCGGTGGCTGTGTCTTGCCCATCTGTCGCAGGACAACAACACGCCGGAACTGGCCCTGCGTACGCACGGGAGTATTTTGGGCGGGCGTTTTCCGCTGCTGGTGGCCGGCCGGCACGGACCGACGGATGTGCTGCACGTGTAGCAAAGCGTCTTCGCGTCGAAGTACGGCGGATGGGATACGCCAGGGACTTCGCAAGGCTTTCTGTCCCCAATCTTTCCCGCTCCGTCACTCTCGGTTCGCGTCTTCGGAAGTTTCAAGAACCACCTCTTGCACCGTCAGGTTGCCGTAATCGGCAATCAGTCCGGCCATTTGCCGGAAGCCGATCTTGCCGCCCGCCAGCACGGAATTCGGCGCGCCGTCAACCTTCCAGTCGATCACCACCATGTCGTCGATGGTCAGCCGGAAGTAGGGGCCGTACTTGATCGCTTGCATGCGATAGGGCTTGGTGGCGTCGCGTGCCGAGGGCAACGGGTCGGCCCTGCGTTGCATGATCGGGCCGTCGTCGTGGACCGTGGTATTGCGCAAACTGCATATCTGGAACCCAATCTCGCTCGGATTGCGGCGAAAACAGGCCACGTGCAGCGCGTTGATGTCGCCGCGGCGGTACTCGTGGTAGTGGCCTTCGCGGGGCGCCAACGACGGATCGAACAGGTCCTTGCCGTCCTCGCCGGTGGCGGCGATCCAGAACATCGCCAGGCCGGTATCGATGCGCGGTTGGAAGTCCCACGAGACGGCAATCCGGTCAGGAAAATCGTCGGGGTGCCACAGAAGGAAATGGACGTCCGATTCCATCCGCATCCGGCCATAGGGGTATCCAGTTGACTCCACCTACCACAAGATATAGTATGCGGGGCCATGGA
>CAYPWB010000715.1:0-2624 GCA_964414315.1 uncultured Planctomycetaceae bacterium
GTGAACCCGCTCTTCGATTGCTGGCCTTCCAGTTGCTTGTACAAGCCAAAACTCGGTAACCGTTCACGGGGGACTGTCCCCTTCGGCCGGTAAGGGGACAGGTCCATGTTTTCGGCCAACGTCTTTCGCTGAAAACCACGTTATTTGGCCGAAAAATGGACCAGTCCCCGGCCGGCCCGTGAACGGTTATCAGATTTTGATGTCGTACGGTGCTCGCCGGGGGCGGGCCACCAGAGCGCTGGCCGCGTCGTCGCCAAGGAAGTCTTCCTTCGCCGGGTCCCAACGCAGTTTCCGCCCAAGCAGCATGGCGTGGTTGGCCATGTGGCACGTCGAGACCGCGCGGTGGTGGGTGAATACGTCGGAAACCGGCTCGCCGCCGTTCTCGATACACCAGAAGAAGTTGCCCATGTGGCCGCCCTGGAAAGGCGCCCCCTTGTAGAGCTTCGCCGTCTCTTCGGCCAGCCACTCGCGGTCGGCGTCGGTCAGCTCTTCGATGGGCTTGCCGGTAATCCGCCCGCGGTTGACGAAGATGCGGCCCTTGTCGCCCTCGAACCAGATGCCGTTGTCGGGCCCGTGCTGGATGATCATCTTCGCGCCGTCGGCGAAGCCGGCCGTCACCTTGAACGTGGTGGCCGTGTGGAAACCGTTGGGGATTTCCTGTTTGCCGGCGTAGAACGCCACCGGGTCGAAGTCGTCGGGGTGGTTCGGGAAGTTGCCTTCGCCTTCGATTTCCACCGGTCCGGTCGTTTCGTGCCCCAGGCCCCACTGGGCGATATCGACGTGGTGCGCGCCCCAGTCGGTCAGCTTGCCGCCGGAGTACTCCAGCCACCAGCGGAAACTGCCGTGGCACCGCTGCGGCGTGTAGGGCACCACCGGGCATTGCCCGAGCCAGGTGTTCCAGTCGAGGTGCGAGGGCGGGTCGGCGGTGGGGAACGGCCCGCCGCTCGGACCGCCGCCCAACGAGCAGGTGGCTGTCAGCGTCTTGCCCAGCCGGCCGCTTCGGGCCAGGGCCACGGCGGTGAGGAACCGGCCGCGGTCGCTTCGCTGCTGGCTGCCCACCTGGAACACCACGCCCGTCTGCTTGGCTACCTTGCAGATGAGCTGTCCTTCCTCGATCGTGAGCGTAAGCGGCTTTTCGCAATAGATATGCTTGCCTGCAAGCATCGCCTCGATGGCGATCTTCGTATGCCATTGGTCGGGCGTGCCGATGGTAACCACTTGGATGTCGTCGCGTTCCAGCACTTTGCGGTAGTCCTGGTACACGGCGCATCGGTCTTCGTAGCGCTGGGCGAACCGCTCGGCGTGGCTGAGGTCGACGTCGGCGCAGGCGCGCATTTCGCCCTGTCCGGCAGCGCGGTGTCCGATGCCCGAGCCCTGCCCCCCGGTGCCGATGGAGCCGATGCCCAGCCGGTCGTTGGCCGCCTTGGCCTTCGCAACCTGCGAGCTGAAGAAATAGGGCACCGCGCCGCCGGCCGCGGCCAGCACGGTGGAACGTTGAAGAAAACCGCGACGTGAAAGAGTATTGCCTTGCATTGCAGGAGTCCTCCCTTGCTTGAGGTGGGTGAAAACGAGCGTGGTGGGATCGGGCGCTTCGGGCGCCTTGGGCTCAAGTTTACCCACTCGCCGGGGCGGCCGCCAGCCTCGCGGCCCTCGCCACCCGGTTGTCGGCCGGTTCGAGGTGCGTTAGAATCGGCCTCCGTGTGGGCACTGGCAACTCTCTCTTATTCTATTCACAGGAGACACGTACGATGAGAGTGACCCGATTTTCCTGGTGGTGCGCCTGCGGCCTGCTATTGCCGGCGTTGATGGTGCTGGGTGTCGGATGCAATCCTTCCGAGGGGCCGACGACCCCTGCATCTGATGGGGCGACAGGGGAGGAACCGGACGACGAGGCCGAACCCGACGACGAGGCCGAACCCGACGCGTCGACGGCCACTTTGCCGGTCATTCCGCTGGGCCTGCCCGAATTGGAAATCCCCGAAGACAACCCCATGACGCCGGAAAAGGTCGAATTGGGCAAGCTGCTGTATTTCGACACGCGCGTGAGCAGCGACGGCAGCCTCTCGTGCGCCACCTGCCACGATCCGCAGATGGCGTGGACCGAGCACCGGGCGACCAGCGCGGGCATCACCGGGCCGGACGGCCACCCGCAAGTCGGGGACCGCAACTCGCCCACCATCATCAATGCGGCCTACGCCCCCAGCCAGTTCTGGGACGGCCGCGTCGCCACGCTCGAGGAGCAGGCGGTAGGCCCCGTGGCCAACCCCATCGAAATGGGCAGCACCATGGACAACGTCGTTGAAACCTTCAACGAAATCGAAGGCTACCGCGAGCGATTCGAGCAGGTGTTCGGCACCGAAGTGACCGAAGACGGCTTCGCCAAGGCCGTTGCCGCCTTCGAACGGACGATCCTCAGCGGAAACTCGCCATACGACCAATACACGGCGGGCGATGAAGACGCCCTCAACGAGGCCCAGAAGCGCGGCCTGACCGCCTTCAACGACTACTGCGCCGTGTGCCACGCTCCGCCGCTGTTCAGCAACTACCAGTTCCACAACGCCGGCGTGGGCGCCGAACTGGACGAGCCCGATCCCGGCCGCATGGCCGTAACCGAGGAGGAGCGC
>CAYPWB010000716.1:0-2623 GCA_964414315.1 uncultured Planctomycetaceae bacterium
GTCAGATGGGCTTTTCCGTGGCCGACCCCGATCACGTCCGTTTCGACCCGGAACCGTCGGATATTTCGGACATCGAGGAGCGGATTATCGACTGGGACGGGGGGTTCGATCGCTTCTGGCCCACCGGATGTGGCCGCACGTCGGAATTGGCTCGGTGCCATACATGGTCTCCCAAAAGGGACGCATCGTCGCCGAAGTACCACCGCGTTGTTGTTCCGGCCCGGGAGGCATATTCCCACTCGGCTTCCGTCGGCAGGCGGTACTCACGCCCCGCAGAGCGTTCGTCCTCCATCGCAGAAAGACGCCGGCAGAACTCGACCGCATCGTCCCAGGAGACCATCTCGACCGGAAAGCGACTCGTGTCCAATCCGTCGTATTCTCCCTGTGTCACCTCGTAGGCGCCGACGTAGAATGCGCGCGTGAGTCTTACAGGATGTTGCGGCGTATGGGAGGGAAGTCCTTCGATATACCACTGGGGCATGTTGTCCAGCTTCGCTTGTTCCAGCATCACCGCGACCTCTTCCTCGGTCGAGCCCATCAGAAACGCGCCGGGGGGAATGAGCCGTAGCTTCATGCCGATCGAATTGGTCAACTCCACCGGTATACCGAGATGCTCCGCCCAGGCCTCCTGGTGACGCTCGGCCGCGGCGGCGTCGAACGGGGCGATGGCCGGCGACGGGGCGTCGGCCGGGTGCGGCCACGGACGGCCCAACGCCTCCTCGAACGCCGCCTGCGCGTCGTAAGGTTTCTCTCCCTCCGGCTCCAACGCCACGCGAAGCGCATGCTTCCCACCCCGCGCAATGGTCACCTCCTCCGAAAAGAACTCAAAGCCGTCCTTGGCCACCCGCACCTGGTGCGAACCCGGCGCCACCGACAGCATCAGCACTGTTTCGCCGCTGGCGTCCGTGACCCGCACCGTCCCCTCTGGGTCGACCACCTCGACCACCGCGCCCGGCTCGCTCACCTCCACCACGAGCGTTCCGTCCGGCACCGGAAGACGGAGGATCGCCAGTACGGCAAGAAAGACCAACGCCGCAAAGAGCATGCCCCCCAGGGCGATGGCCACCGGCCGCCGCCAAAACAGTTCCGACAGCGCCGCGGGCGATAGGCGTCCCTTGAGCGGTAGCGGGCTGCGGGACCCGCCCGCGCGGCCAGAGCCCGCGATGGAGGGGGCGGCCAGCGGCTCCAGGACGGCAATCACCTCGGCCATGTCGGCCGGCCGGTCGGCCGGGTCCTTCGCCAGCATACGCTTGAACAGCAGGTCGAGTGCCTCGGGCACCTCGGGCCGTGCGGCCCGGAGCGACGGGATCGGCTCCTTCCGGTGCCCCAGAAGCTTCTCGGTCGCCGTGCGGCCGCCGTACGGCGGCTTGCCCACAAGAAGGTAATGCAATGTGCAGCCCAGGCTGTAGATGTCGGCCCCCGGGCCTGCCTGCCGCGTGTCGAGAAGCTGCTCCGGCGCCATGTAGTCGAGCGTACCCAGCACGTCGCCTGTCCGGGTCAGGCCGTCGGTCGTCTCCTCTTCGCCCGCCAGACGCTGCTCCAGCCGCGCCAGGCCCATGTCGAGCACCTTCACCGCGCCGTCGGGGCCCAGCAGCAGATTACCCGGCTTGATGTCGCGGTGGATAATGCCGTGACGGTGCGCATGGGCCAGCCCGCGGGCGGCCTGGAGCAGCCAGTCGGTGGCTTGCGCCACCCGCGCCGGGCCGTGCTCCTTGACGTGCGCGGCCAGGTCGGTACCCGCGACGTGCTCCATCACCAGGAAGTGCGTCCCGTCCGATTCGTCGGCGTCGTAGGCCGTGACGATGTTCGGGTGCGCCAGTTGCGCGGCCGTCTTCACCTCGCGGTGGAACCGGCGTACGGCCTTCTCGGAGTTCATTGTCTCCGGGCGGAGCGTTTTCAGTGCCACCACGCGTTCCATCTTCCGGTGCCACGCCCGAAACACCTGGCCCATACCGCCGCGGCCCAGCCGATCCAGCAGCACGTAATTGCCCAGGACAAGCTCCGCCACATGGCCGCGGCGCAGCGCTTCGCACTGGAAGCCGGTCAGGCGGCCGGAGTTCTGCAGCTCCTCGAGCAGTTGGGCGGCGACGGTCGCCTCGTCTTCCCCTGAGGCGTGGGCCAACAGCTCGTCGACCGCCTCGGCGGTAAGCAGCCCGCTGGCCGCCAGAAAGGACGCCAGGTGCTCGACGCCCAACGATTCGCTCCCGCCGGTCGAGGTACGGCCGCTCGACGCGCCGGACTGGGGCTCCGGCCGTGCGGCGTGGCCGGTGGTCTCCGTCGAGGAGAGGCTGTGTGCGTGCGTGACCGGGCCGCCGGAGTCCGGCGGCATGGTCGCCTGGGAGTGAGCGGCCCGTTGGGCGGCCTGCCAGGCCACGGTACCCTCGGCACCCCCTTCGGGCGCATCCTGCCGTGCAAAGTACGCCCGCAGCTCGTCGGCCGCCTCCAGGTGCTCGGCAATGAACTGCTCCCGGTCGACCTGGTCGCCTTGGTTCACACGGCGCCGGTATTCGGTCAGGATCGGATCGGCTGCATCGCGGTTGCGCTCGGATTGCGATTCGGCCCACCGGACCGGCCACTGGATTCGGTCGGCCGCGATGCCGGTCGCTCGGGAAAAGTGCCTCGA
>CAYPWB010000717.1:0-2619 GCA_964414315.1 uncultured Planctomycetaceae bacterium
CCGCAACCCAGGGTTGCGCCTCGCTCGTTCCTCGCATCGGCTCCACCCTGGGCTGATTTAGGGGCGTCCCTTCGGGACTGAGGCACCGACGGAGCGGATTAGCCACATCCCTTCGGGACTGACCCACTGATTATAGCCGCACCGGAACGGGCGCATAGTTGCGCCGGCGTGGTTACACAACGCCGGGTGTGATTGGTTGCGTGTGGGGCCCATGCCGGGTCGAACTCGCTTCTCTTTTCGTGCCGAAGGCACAGCCCTAACCCTGGCTACGGGCGCATCGATTATCGAAGAGCCCCAACCGGGGCGGGCCTATGCCACGATGAGATTTGCGCAACCCCGCCTCAGCCGGCAAGCAAAGCGGAGGCGGCGACGCCGTAGAAGGTGTATTCGGCGTCGGGGCGGTCGTCGTGGGTGGCGGCCAGGTAGCCGCCGTCGGGCAGGGCAAGCGACCGGACGAATCGGCCGGCGGTGCACGCGTCGACGCAGTCGCTTCGGTCGAGGTCGGCCAAGGCCACCAGCCCGGTGAAGGTGCTCAGTAGATCGGCGGCGGGAATGACCGCGTGGGCGCGAAGCCCGCCTTCGGCGGTTTGCATGGCGCCGAGGAATCGGGCGGCGCGGTCGCGAATGGGCTCGTCGAGGGCGTCGAGCAGACGCAGCAGGGCGACGGCCGCCGCGGTCGGGTTCAAGCCGCTGCGCCGCATGACGGGCAATTCGACGAAGCCGCCGTCGTCGCGCTGGCGCGAGCGAATCATTCGGGCGACGTCCGCCGGGTTCTCGGCGGGCAGCCCGGCCAGTTCGCGGCACAGCGCCGCCAAAAACGTATGGTACGTGCTGCTCGATCCGCTGCGCGTGCTCTTGGCCGCGCCGCCGTCGGGGCAACGAAGCGGATCGAGCACGCGTTCGACCAGCGTGCGGGGTTCGTACCCTGCCGTGGCCAGGCAATCGCCGCCTCCGCCGGCTTCGACGAGCAATGCCGACGACAGCAGGGCGAACAGGTCGACGGCGTTGCCGGGCGCGACGGCCGACGCGGTGAGGAACGCGCCCGCACGCCGAGCGACGTCGGCGTCGAGTTCGTCCAGGATGAGCAGCGCGCGCAGCGCGAAGCTCGTGTAGTAGGTGTCGCTCGCACCCGCGCGACCGGGGAAACCGCCGTCGGCCTGCTGCACGCCGCGCAGAAACGCTGCGTGACGGGCCCGGTCGGCCTCGGGTATCGCGGCCGCCGCGCGGCTGAGGTGGAACGTCAGTTCAGCGAGATAGGGCATGGCGGTGGAGTGTCTGCTGGTAGATGTCGAGGGTTCGGGCCGCCAGGAGCGGCTCGCTGTATCGTTCGCGCACCGCCTGTCGCGCGCGGCGGCCGCACGCTTCGGCCAGGGCGGGGTCGCGCATCAGCGCGGCAATCGCCTCGGCCAGCGAGGTCGCGTTTCCCGGCTCGTGGAGCTGGCCGCCGCCCACGTCTTCAATCAATTCGACAAACACGCCATGGTGCGGCAGCACCGCGGGAACCCCGGCAGCCCACGCTTCGAGGACCGGCAGCCCCTTGCTCTCGGGCAGGAGCGTGGGGAGCGCGAACAGGTCGAACGACCGCAGCAGCGCCGCCTTGCCTGCCCGGTCGGGCGCGCCGTGGTAATGAAAACGGCCGGGAAGTCCCAGTGCAATCATGCGGCGCTCCACGTCGGCCAGGTAGGGCCGGTCGGAGGGGGCCAGGTAGCCGGCGGCGTGTAGTTCGAGCGGCGGCAGACCGGCGTCTTTCGCGAGCAGCCCGACGGCTTCGGCCAGAAAATGCAGGCCCTTCTCGGGCGCGATGCGCGAGAAGAAGCCCAACCGGAACGGCTCGCCGTCGATGCGGCGGCGCGGCTCGGCCGGCGGCTCCTCCGGCCCTTCGCAACTCATGCCCGGCGGCACAACGTCGATCCGTTCGCCGGGGAGCCCGAGCCGCTCGGCCATCGTACGTGCGTAGTACCGGCTCAGGGCGATGAGGGCATCGACTCCCGCCGCTCGCTGCCGCAAAAGTTGCCAAGCCTGTTCGCGATGCGGTTCGGGGAGCTTGTCGAGGAAGGCGTCCTCGCCGGTCAGCGAGCAGACGACCGGCACCCCCAGACTGCGGCGCACGGCCGGCGCCACGCCTGCCAGCAGGGCGTTGTTCAAATGGATCACGTCCGGTCGAAGCACGGCCAGCAGACGCAGGAGCTTCGCGACTTCTTTGCGTTGCCGCCCCTCCTCGCCGCGCAGCATGGAGACAGTCAGCGGGCCGAGTTCTTCCGGGCGGGTGGTTCCGCTGCGTCGGGCAAGCCAACGGAGCAGGGCAGGGCGGTCGAGCAGGCGGTCGAACATCCAGGGCGTGCGCCGAAACAGCGGCCATCGCTGCTGGAGGTACACGTTCACCCCCCCGAAGGCCACGCAATCGAGGCTCTCGTTCGGCCCGTCGGTGCGTACGGGCGTGTACATCGGCAGCAGGAGGGCGTCGGCCCCGGCCGTTCGCAGGGCCGCCACCGTCGCATTGCCGTGCAGGCAACTGCCGCAGTACATGCCGCCCGCCCCGGCCACCAGGTGAACCACCTTCATCATCGTCATGCGTTCGAGGCTACCCTCTGGGAGCGTCGGCGTCAAGGTGTCGACGCA
>CAYPWB010000718.1:0-2597 GCA_964414315.1 uncultured Planctomycetaceae bacterium
CTTGAGCCGCGCGAATACCTCGGCGGATGTCGGCCCAGTACAACACGGCTCGCTGTCTGTAAGCCATCCGATCGCGCGTAGCACGCCAGCGTGTTCGGTGCCGAAGTAGTCGCAAGGGGCCATGTCATGGAAGTGCGCCAAAGTTAGACTCAATCGGGGTGACGGCTGCGTTCACCGGGCCGCGGCGAACGGCCTTGATCTCAAGTAACCGCGCGGCCGGCGGCTCCGTGTGCAATGCTTTGTTCTGTGCGTCGTATGGGGTAGCGCTCGTCCACTGCGATCTGGGCAAAACCCGCGGGAGGATCGCCGTCGATCGGCGATGGTAGTACGATGGCTGAAAGCGAGTTTTGGTCGCGTAGCAGCATATGGACGAAAGCGTACAATCCAGCAGCAAGCCATCGTGTTCCGAACCGTGACTCAGTAAGCGGCTCGCAGTCGATCAGGTGTTCAAGGTACGCAATATGCAGTTCGGGAGCCGTGGTGAACGCACAAAATGGCGCGACGGGACGCATGTGTTGAACGCCGATGTAAGTGGCGGAGCAACGGTCGAGCAATGCCAGCGTTGCCGCGGCACCATTTCGTGATGAATCGCATCGGTGGTGTGCGATCTTCCGCTGGTCAACAATGTGGTAGTGCGTGTGTTGCTCGAGCACGGCCACTAATGCAGCGGCGAGTCCCCCGCGCTGTGCAGATGGGTTGTGAAGTTCGACGGGCAACCACATTACAGTCTCGCGTGAGCACAGAACGTACCGATTAAGCTCGCCTGCCGCGGCGGCGCGGGGAGCTGAACATCTCGAAGAACCTACATGGCACCGCGGTCGGGTGCAGCGTCTGGTTCGGCCGGCTCCTCCATCAGGGTGCGCCACTTGGCCACGAACAACTCCGCCGGAATCCGCCTCCGAATCGCTGCGCACAGTGTCGGTTTCTGAAACACCGGCAGGAAGAACGCCAAAGCCACTGCGGAGGCCAACTGATCAGGCTCCTGCCCGGCGGCCCAATCGCCGCAAGTCCAATTATAGCTGACGGCTGCTGCGGCGTCACGCCCTTCGTAGCGTCATAGGCCTCCCCTGGCTAATGTTCATTGGGGCGTAGAACCCGAAGGGGCGTTCTGGCAAACGGTTCCGTTTCCGCCTGCGCGGTGACGTGCTTGCTGCCGCTCGCCCATGGGGAAACGGCGGCCTACTGCTCGCGACCGGCTCCCGGCCCGGTGCCGTACCGGATGGGCTGGCGTTCAACGAACGAATAGTACCGGAAGCGGGCGGGCATGTGCGAGCCGACGCCGGCAATGGCCACGACAACCATCAGGATGGCCACGCGGTATTCCCAGTAGAATGGTACGGCGCACAGCAAGGCCACTTTGCCGAGGGTCATCAGGCCGCGCACCTGGTGGAACCACAGCAAGTGTGGGCCGGCCTCGGCGGCCGACAGGCCCACGCCCGTTCCGATCGTCCACCACAGGGCCGCGAGCAGCCGTTCCCGTTCGACCCCGTAGACGTGCCCACCCAGAAGAACCCCCATGGCCGCCAGATGGGCCGTGCGCAGGGCGATGTTCACCCAGCGATGGGTAACGACGTTCGCAATGCCGGCGATGTCGATGGTTCCCGCTCCCGGTTCAGTTTCGTCCAACTGAATAGTACGCTGCCCGAAGCCGGCACGTCAAATGCCGACCACCTCGCGCCAGGTTCGGGCCATCAGGGCGTGGCCGGCCAGGGTCGGGTGGACGCCGTCGCCGGCCCAATACTGCGGCGGCGCCGCCTTGACGGCCTCGTCGAACATCGTTTGGAACGGCACGAACGCAAGCCCCAATTCCTCGGCCAGTTTCTTGGCCACGGCGCGGCGCTGGTCGAACTCGGGGAACCACTGGTCGTTGACCGCCCCGCAGCGAAGCACGAACGGTTCGCAAATCACCAGGCACGCGTCCGGGAGCTTCTCGGCGGTCTCCTTGAGCAGGGCTCGGTAGCCTGTCTCGTAGTCGGCAACGGTGCCGTCGTAACGGCCGGCCAGCTTGTGCCACATGTCGTTCACGCCAATGAGGATGCTCAGTACGGCCGGCTTCAGGGCGATGGCGTCCTCCTGCCAGCGGGCGGCCAGGTCGGGCACCTTGTTGCCGCTGATACCCCGGCTATAGACCTTCAGCCGCGCCTCGGGATGGTCGGCCAGCAGCGCGGCGGCCAGCAGCAGGGGGTAGCCGTTGCCCAGCCCGGCACGGTCGTTCGGTGCCGTCGCCTGCCGGTTGCGCCCGGCGTCGGTGATCGAGTCGCCCTGAAAGAGGATGGTGCTGCCGGGCTCGAGTTCCGGCTTCTCGGCGGCGCCCAGCCGCCGCGGCAGGGCAACGGCGGCTGCCAGCGCGCCGCCGGTCGCGGCCGTATTGCGGAGGAAACTGCGGCGGGAAACACGGGTATCGTTCAGTGCAGACATCGTGTGACTCCAGGGGCTTGGTGAGAAATACCTCAGGTGCAAACCCGCCCCGGCGGCCAATCGGCCGCGGGAGATTCGCACTCTGTACTACTAACCGCAAACATTGTGAACTTCTTCACAAAGTTGCGATCTCGGCTCCGAGCGGAAGCTCGCATTGGTTGGCGGCCCTGCCGCCCTGT
>CAYPWB010000719.1:0-680 GCA_964414315.1 uncultured Planctomycetaceae bacterium
CGGTTCATGCGTTGGGCCTGTTCGAGGGCCTCGACGTGCAGCACGAGGGCATCGATGCCTTGTTGACAGCGTACGACTCGCAAAGCAGCACGATGATCAACGGCAACCCCTGGCTCTACGCCACCGATCTGGACGGTCCGCTCGGCACGATCGGGGGCTCCATGGCCGGGTTCGACGCCTTCGTGGTGCTCGGCGTCGACGGCAGCGGTATGTTGCTCATCCCCGAGCCGGGAGCGTGGTTGCTGCTGCTTTCGGCTCTCGTGTGCGCCGCAATGATACGGCGCCGGGCGGGGTAACGGCGACGACGAAAACTAAACCACGGGACAAGGAGTAGCCCTATGTCCGCTGCCAATCCATATTCTACAATCTACAATCCAAAATCAGGTTTTACACTCGTAGAGTTGCTGGTGGTCATCACCATCATCGGCATTTTGATCGCGCTGCTGTTGCCCGCCGTGCAGGCGGCGCGCGAGGCGGCCCGGCGCTTGCAGTGCTCGAACAACCTCAAGCAGCTCGGCCTGGCGGCGCACAATTACCACACCGCGATGGGAACGTTCCCGGTCGAGTTCCTCGGGCAGCAGACCGGGCGGGGCAACTGGGGCGCCTCCGTCATGCTCCTGCCCTACCTGGAGCAACAGGCGATGTACGACCAACTGAAGCCCGACGGGAGGGAACTGCCC
>CAYPWB010000719.1:690-2584 GCA_964414315.1 uncultured Planctomycetaceae bacterium
CCCAGCCGCTGATGGCCCAGCCCGTCGGCGTCTTCCAGTGCCCGTCGAACGCCGGCCGGCGCACCAATCCGTTTTTCGGCGACCACGGGCTGACGAACTACCTGCCCAATGAATCGGTGTTCAACCTTTACGAGCGAGATAAGGGCCAAAGAGCCGAAGGATCGCAGCCCGTCACGATTGCCGACATCCGCGACGGGACCAGCAATACGATCATGTGGGGCGAGCGGGCGCTGCGCGAGTCGGACCCGCGCTCGGTAGGCGGAACCTGGGTGGGGCGGACCGGGACGAACGCTTCCTCCTGCGGTCGGGGCGCCTGGCCGCCCAACACGCACTCGCGCTGGCCCGCTGACGGCAGCGATCCATGCACACGTCACTCGTGGACCAGCATGCACCCGGGCGGAATCCACGTGACTCTGGCCGACGGCTCCGTTCGGTTCCTCAACGAGAACATTGACAGCCACACCAGCTACGCCAACTGCCTCGCCACGGAACCGGCCAGCATCACCGTCAACCGCGTTTACCAGAGCCTGTACTTGCGCAGCAGCGGCAACCCGGTCGGGCCGTTTTAGGCGTACCGTGATTTGATCTCTGTGAGGAACTCATGAGTCCATACCGATGGATCCATCCCTGGGCCGTTTTGGCCGGCGCACTGTTGTTGGCAGCCGGCTGCGGCCACGACGGGCCGCGGCGGTACGACCTTTCCGGCAACGTCACGTTTCGCGGTCAGCCCGTGCCTTCCGGCACCATCTCGTTCGATCCGGTTGAAGCCGGCACGGGCGGGGGCTTTGCATTCATCGTCGACGGCGCGTACGACACGGCCGACGGCGGACGCGGCCACCTGGGCGGTGAGCACCTCGTGCGCATCACCGGCGATACCGGCAAGCTGATCAACCCCGACAACCCCGACCTCGGCACCGTGCTGTTGTTTCCCACGTACGAAACCACCCTCGACCTGCCGGCGCGCCGCGACCGACGCGACTTCGACATACCGGCCGAGCCGCAGAAGTAGTTTTTGCAGCGTGTGTTTAATATCGCAACACGGGGCTTTGCACGCGAAAGCGTGACCTCCAACCCGGACAAACCCCCAAGTTTCCACATCCATCCCAAGGAAGCATCATGCGTTGGTTTCCGTTGCTGGCAGTTGTTTGTGTCTGTCTTCCGTGCGGCGCCTGGGCCGCTTCAGGAGCGGCCACCGAACAGAGGACCCTCACGTACCGGCACTTCCAGGTCGTCGAGGAGGACGGCCGGGTGGCGGCCATCGAGCCGATTGCCGCCGATCCGCTCCCGCTTTGGGCCCGCGACGTGCAGCAGGAGCCTTACGACTGGCCCGCCGGGCCGGCGGCCGAGGAGCCGTATTTCGAGGGCCCGATTCCCTTCGTCATCCCGCCGCCGGAAGACTCCGGCGAACCGTTCTACTCGCACAACCACGTGCCCGACATCACCTGGCTGCCCAACGGCGACCTGATGGCCGCCTGGTACACGACCCGCCGGGAGACCGGCACCGAGCTGACCGTGCTGGCCTCCCGCCTGCGGGCCGGGCGCGAGCAGTGGGACGCGGCGTACGAGTTCTTCCGAGCAGAGGAACGCAATATGCACTGCACCGCCTTGTTCTTCGACGATGCGCGGGGCGTCCTTCACCATTTCAACGGCATGGGCTGCAAAGGCGTGACTGGTTGGGCGGAACTGGCCCTGCTGCATCGCACCAGCCGCGACAACGGCGTGACGTGGTCGGTGGCCCGGCCTGCCTCCACAGGTGCGAACTTCCAGAAGCGGCACATGCCCATCGCCGGCATGATCCGCACGCGGGACGGCGCGCTCGTCCTCGCTTGCGATGCCACACCCGGCGGCAAAGGGGCCACCGCCATCCACGTCAGCCGCGACGGCGGCCGCACGT
>CAYPWB010000720.1:0-2570 GCA_964414315.1 uncultured Planctomycetaceae bacterium
GCCGCCCCAACAGCGAGTATGCCGGCCCGTGGTCTTTCTTGGGAGAAACCCCAATGTCCCGGAAACCCGGAGCCCGGCACGCCGTCTATCTGCTGAGCGTGCCCGCCTCGTGGAAGCCCCAACGCCCCTGGGACTTCCCGCCCGTCGCCACCGGCGCCCGACTGGTCGCCCGCAACCTGCTGGCCCGCGATGCCGCCGGCCATGCCCGCGCCCACAACAAGGGCGAGCTGGAGGCCCGGCAGAGGCCGGACGGCACGCCCACCGGCGAGTGGGCCGTCGTGACGCGTTGCGTTCGACCGCGTTGCCGTTTCGCCCCCGCGGCGGGAAAGGCGGTGCGAGCATGAAGACGCACGCCACCACACCCCGCCGCCGGTTCGCCGGCCTGGCCGACGTGCCCGCATGCCGCGTCTGCATCGTCGATGACCTGCTCGGCACCCGCCGGGAGTTCGACCTTCCGACCGATTCGGAAGAGGCCGTCAAGTCGTGCCACGACCTGGCATTGGCGTGGTACTTCTGTGAGCGGCTGAGCCTGTTTGCCGACGCGGAGGATATGTCCCTCGGCGTGTCCCTCCACCGCGGCCGGAACCGCGTGGCTGTGCGGTGGTTCGCCGTCGATGGCAACATTGCCCGGGCGCTCCAGGAGCGTGGCGACGAAACCGATGGCCTGTACGGGAGGGCGTGCCGATGAACGAGAACACCATACCCGACGAAATCCGAGAGAACATCGCCAAGGCCACCGCGATGATTGCCGCGGGCTGTAACCCCAACCGCGTGGCGTTCGGCATCGGCGTGAAGCGTGCGGACGTCAAGTTGTACCGTACCGAGTACGCCGAACTGTGGCGGAAATCGCTCAAAGAGGCCAAGGACCGATTGAAGGGAAAAGCGGCGGATTCCCCCAAGGTACGGCCGTCCATTACCGCCAAGGTCCGCACGCGGATCATCGAGGCCACCCGGCAACTCGCCAGCGGGTTGAGCATGTGTCAGGCGGCGGAAAACCTCGGGATTCCGCTTCGAACCCTGACGGATTACCAGTTCACCCACCGGACGCTATGGAACGCTGCGAAAGCCGAGGCGGAGGCGTTTCTCGTCGAGGTCGTTCGTTCGCAGGCCGGCACGGATGCCATGATGGACGATCCCGACCGCTACCTCGTCATGGCGGGAAACGCCGAGTCGTGGTGCAAGAAGCACGGCCAAGAGCTATTCGACCGCAAAGACGGCATGACCCTCACCCGCTTCTATTCGGAGTGGTTTGTCCCCGAGTGCATGGCGCCCGACGCGTCGAAAACCTACCGCGATGCGTTCGAAGTCGCACTGCGGCGATGGCGGTTCGTTACGGGCGACCCGCCGCTGGAGGAAATCGATAACCAGTTGCTTCGGCGGTACCGCGACTTCTGCACGCAATGCAGGGGGAAGGAGCCTGGAAGCCGGGCATCGGCCATGACGGTGCGGAATCACCTGATCTACGTCTGCCGGTTGCTCCGCAAGGCAGGCCCGCCGGGGCTCGGCAACCACGATGCCGCCGCGCTGATTTCGCAAATCCCGTTCGTGAAGCTCCCCCGCCGCAACATGCGAGCGCCCACGATCGTGCCGGTCGAGCATATCAATGCCGTGTACCAGCAGGCCGACGCCATGATGGTGCCCCGGCTGCCGGGTATCGACCCACCGGCGTGGTGGAGGGCGCTGCTTGTGTTCGTCTGGAATACCGGACTGCGGCGCCGGAGCATCTTCGCCCTGCGGTGGGAATGGCTGGACGAATCGGCTTCCCGGTTTGTGGTGCCGCCGGAGGCCATGAAGGCAGGCCGCGGGCAAATTGTGCACCTGCCCGACGTCGTTCTCGATCACCTCGCAGCCATCCGCCCGGCCGAGAGCCGCGGGCCGGTTTTCCCCTGGCCGTACGACCTGAGCCACTTCGGCACGATGTTCCACCGGCTGCAATACGAAGCCGGTATTCCGCGGGCTGCCCACTTCGGGCTACATGCCATTCGCCGAACGCTGGCCACCCGGTTGTGGGAGGTCAACCCGGGAGCGGCGCAATTGGCGTTGGGGCACACGAACGACGCCGTTACCAGGGAGCATTACGTGGCCGGCCCGGCGATTATCGCCAAGGCCCTGGACGGCCTACCGCAACCCGACGCGTTCCACACCAGGAAGAAGCGGCCGGCATGACAGTCCCAGGCGGCGAGGGGGGAAGGGTGGGGGTCAAGCGTTACGGCCTTGCGGGCGACGTTTTCGACGGCTCGGGCGCAGGCGCGAGGCCGTTGCCCCTCATTGGTGGAGGGCATAAACTGTGCATCGGGTGGCCGCGGGCGATTGCAGCGCCCGGGCCAAGCTTCCTTGTCAACAAACCGGTCGCGTAGGACAGGAGACACGAAGATGGGAATTCTGGCCGTACTGGCAAACGTTGCATTGCTCGTCTGTGTTTGCGTGCTATTGTCACGATTCGGGTTTCCGCTCAAGGGAGGATTTGAGTTGTTCCTGATGTTCGTGATGGTTGTGGCACCGATTCTGAGTCTCGTCGCGATCTTCAGGGGCAGTGGACTCGGAGCCTGGCTTACTCTTGTGATGAAGAG
>CAYPWB010000721.1:0-1306 GCA_964414315.1 uncultured Planctomycetaceae bacterium
CGTTTTTGCCCAATCATCCACCGTTTCCGCCGCGAAAATGGGACTGTCCCCTTCGCACGCGGCGGAGAAGCCTGCCTGCGCCGCCCCGTGAACGATTTCCCTCACCCTAACCCTCTCCCGGAGGGAGAAGGGACGTGGATCCGGGCCTTCCGCACAGCCCCTCAGCAAATGCGGGGCATCTGCTCGCCCGAAAGCAGGTCGAGAATGCGGCCGCCGCCGAAGGGGCTTTGCAACTCGACGACACCCGGGTGCTCGTCGACCACCATGCCAATGACCGCCGGGTTCTCGGCTCGGGGGTCGGCCCGCATCCGCTGCAGCATCCCTTCCGCCGCCTCGGCGGGGCAGAAAGCCACCAGACGGCCCTCATTGGCGGCGTAGAGCGGGTCGAGGCCGAGCAACTCGCAGGCACTTCGCACTCCCTCGCACACCGGAACGGCCGATTCCTCCAACTCGATGCCCACGCCCGTATGCCGCGCGATTTCGTTCAACGCGGCGGCCAGGCCGCCGCGTGTCAGGTCGCGCAGGCAGTGCAGTTCGCTGTCGGCGGCCATGAGGGCGGCGACCAGTTCGGAAAGCGGGGCGCAGTCGCTCTGGGGCGCCCCGTCGAACTCGAGCCCCTCGCGAACCGACATGACGGCGACGCCGTGCCGGCCCAGGTCGCCGCTGACGAGGATCGCGTCGCCCGGCTCGACCCGGCCGGGCCGGATATCCGTGCGCGGCCCAAGCCATCCGATGCCGGCCGTGTTCACGTACAGTCCGTCGCCCCGGCCGCGGTCGACGACCTTCGTATCGCCGGTAACGATGCGCACGCCGGCCTCGTCGGCCGCTTGGCGCATCGACTCGACCACCCGGCGCAGCGTGTCGATGGGGAGCCCCTCTTCCAGGATGAAGCCGGCGCTGAGGCACAGCGGTTTTGCCCCGGCCATGGCCAGATCGTTCACCGTGCCCCATACGGCAAGCTTGCCGATATCGCCGCCGGGAAAGAACAGCGGGGTCACGACGAACGAGTCGGTCGTAAAGGCCAGCCGCTCCCGGCCCACTTCCACCGGCGCGCTGTCGTGCGGGATGGAAAGCTCGCCGCCCTTGGCAAAACCGGGCAGGAACAGGCCCTCGACCAACTCCTGCATCAACCGTCCCCCGCCTCCGTGCGCGAGCTGCACGGTCGGGTAATCGCGCAGCGGCATTGGGCAGCTTAGGGTCAGTTCGCGCGGGTGTCCGTTGGTCATGGCAGCCTCGTTGGGGAAACATCTCGTGGGACAAGCTTCCAGCTTGTCGGTCCGTTCGTGGGACAAGCTTCCAGCTTGTC
>CAYPWB010000721.1:1406-2546 GCA_964414315.1 uncultured Planctomycetaceae bacterium
GTCCGTTCGTGGGACAAGCTTCCAGCTTGTCGGTCCGTTCGTGGGACAAGCTTCCAGCTTGTCAAGCCAACGCATACCTCAGAGACTTTTCTACGGCCTGAACGACAAGCTGGAAGCTCATGCCTCGATTGACAAGCTGGAAGCTTATCCCACGGCGTTATCTTCGCCGGTATCGGTAGTAGGCGGCGCAGGCCCCCTCGGCGGAAACCATCGGGGCGCCGAGCGGCTGCTCCGGCGTGCATTGCACACCAAACGCCGGGCACTCGCAAGGGCGCAGCCGGCCCTGAAGCACGTCGCCGGCCCGGCATTCCTTGGGCTCCTCGGCCTTGATATGCCCCAGATCGAACCGGCGCTCGGCGTCCAGTCGGGCGTACGCTTCGGAAAGCCGCCAGCCGCTAATCGGTATCTCGCCAATGCCCCGCCATTTGCGGGCAGTCACCTCGAACACTTCGGCCATCTGCCGCTGGGCAGGCACGTTGCCCTCCGGACGCACGACGCGGGCGTAGGCGTTCTCGACCTCGTGCCTGCCCGATTCGAGCTGCTCGACGCACCCGAGCACGCCGCGGAGGATGTCGAGCGGCTCAAAGCCCGTGATGACGATCGGAACCCGGTACTTCTCGGCGATGGGGCCGTACTCGCCGGACCCCATCACGGCACACACGTGGCCCGCCGCCAGAAAGCCCTGCACGCGGCAATCGGGGAAGTCGAGCACGGCGCAGATGGCCGGCGGCACGAGCACGTGGGCCACGAGCATGGAGAAGTTTTCCAGCCCCAGGCGGGCGGCCTGCGCGGCAGCCATCGCGTTGGCCGGCGCCGTGGTCTCGAAGCCGATCGCAAAAAAGACCACCTGCCGGTCGGGATACTTCCTCGCCAGGGTCACGGCGTCCATCGGCGAGTACACCACGCGGACGTCGCCCCCCTCGCTCTTGACGGTGAACAGGTCCTTGCTCGAGCCGGGCACGCGAAGCATGTCGCCAAAGCTGCAGAAGATCACCTCGGGCCGGGCCGCCAGCGCAATCGCCCGATCGATCGTTTCGATGGGCGTAACACACACCGGGCAGCCCGGGCCGTGAATCAGGTTAATCTCCTCCGGCAGAATCTCATCGAGCGCGAACCGGACAATCGCATGCGTCTGCCCGC
>CAYPWB010000722.1:0-2531 GCA_964414315.1 uncultured Planctomycetaceae bacterium
CAGGGGAGATAATGGTGTAGCTCGGGCTCGTTTAGCTCACTGACCACGGCTCCAGACGGGACGAGCCGGCCGGTGGCCCTTTGCGCCACTTCAATTTGTGTACAACAACGAGGGTTGCACCCTGGGCTTGCGAGTTGGCCGCCCTTGGCGGCGGGCCGGGCAGCGGCAGCGAAAGGGCAACGCCCGACGCGGTCTCCGAACGTGGCACGTCCCACGCCCGGCGGAAATGACAGCGACCGATGCCCACCAAAGAAGCGGCTTGTTTGACCCAACTACCTATCTGCCGCGACAGGCGAGCGGGGGCCGTGAGGCCCCTGGTTCTTGCACCACGCCGGAAGAAAAAATTGGCGATTTTCCTGCACAGATGCTTGCATTACGGCCGGGAACAGGGTAGCGTAACGGTCGGGAATTCAATCGGGCATCTATTTCCCTTCGTTCGAGGGGGGGCGGGAGGTCGCTATGAAATCGCGGCGATACGGTTTTACGTTGGTGGAATTGCTGGTGGTCATCACGATTATCGGCATCCTCATCGCGCTGTTGCTGCCGGCCGTGCAAAGCGCCCGCGAAGCCGCACGGCGCATGCAGTGCCAAAACAACCTGAAGCAGTTGGGCCTGGCGTGCCTGAACTACGAGAGCACCTACGGCGTGTTCCCGCCCGCTTCGCACTGGGTCGACCTGAAGCCGGGCATGGCGGCCAACAGCATGCGCATGCAGAACCAGAACAATCTGCGCGAGAATTGGGTGATCCTGGTGCTGCCGTTCCTGGAGCAGCAGGCCCTGTACGACGCGTTCGACCTGACGCTGCCGATCAACGACGCCCGAAACGCCGGCCCTCGTTCGACGCAGCTTGCCGTGATGCGCTGCCCGAGCGATTCGAACGCCCGCACGAACTACAGCGGCAAGTCGGGCAGTTCGCAGACGAGCAACCACGGTCCGAATTGGGGCCGGGGCAACTACGGGGCGAACGGGGCGCTGGGGTTCCAGTCGGATTCGATTCACTGCGACATGATTCCCGCCCTGCCCGGCGGGGTCGACGCCGGCTGTGCCGCCCGGCTGACGTCCTGGCCCGACCGCCGCGTGCGGGGCGTGATGGGCGCCAACGCCTCCTGCTCGATGGCCGAAATCCGCGACGGCACCAGCAATACCTTCCTCCTGCTGGAACTGCGCGCCGGCGTCGTGCCGCACGACCCGCGCGGCACGTGGGCCATGTCGGGGGCGGGTCCCAGCGCCTGCTGGGCCCACGGCTACGTGGGCGACGTGGCCGGGCCGAACAGCATCTTCCCCAACTCCGACGATATCGCCGGTTGCCAGGAGATTTACGACGCGGTGGGCGAGGAATTCCTCCTCCGCGAACGCATGACCTGCTACCAAGGCACTTCGACGCATCCGAACCGGCAGGCCGGCCCGCGAAGCGCGCACACCGGCGGCATCTTCACCTGCTTCGCCGACGGCAGCGTCCACTGGATTAGCGACAATATCGAAACCAGCCGCTCCCTCAATTACGCATCGGTTTGGGACCGGCTGAACCTGGCGGCGTCCGGGCAGCCGATTTCCGCCGCGACGTATTGAGGGCTCTTCCGCGTCTGGGTGCAAGTTAACTGGCCGAACGACGGAGTTCTACCCAATTGGGCGGACGGCACGACGGAGCGTGCCTGCTACTTTGCCGTGCTTTGCACCGGGAACCGGAAGGCCTGTATTGATTCGGGGGTTTCCTGCCGAATTCGTCTTGCCGTGCATCGGCCGACCGGGTATTCTCCGGCCCATGATGAGCAAGGTTCTCGCCGTCATTCCCGCTCGTTACGGCTCGACCCGTCTGCCCGGCAAGGTGCTGGCCGACGTGGCCGGCAAGCCGCTGGTTTGGCACGTGCACCACCGCGCCTCGCGGGCGAGCCTGGTCGACGAGGCGGTGGTTGCCACCGACGACCAGCGCGTGGTGGAAGCCCTGCGTCCGTACGGCGTGCCCGTCATGCTCACCCGGGCCGACCACGCCACGGGCACCGATCGGCTGGCCGAGGTCGCCGGGCGCTGCCCGAGCGACATCGTCGTCAACGTGCAGGGCGACGAGCCGCTCATCGAGCCGGACACGATCGACGGGGCCGTCCGGCCCCTGCTGGCCGATCCCGGGTTGCCGATGGCCACCGTGCGGCATCGCATTCGCGACCCGGAGCGGGTGACCGATCCGAATTGCGTCAAGGTGGTTTGCGATGCTGCGGGTCGGGCGTTGTATTTCTCGCGAAGCCCGATTCCGCACGTGCGCGACGCCGCGCCGACGACCGCCGTCGCCGCGACGTACTGGCAGCACGTCGGCTTGTACGCCTACCGCCGCGAGTTTCTCCTGCACTTCGCCGCCCTGCCGCAAACCGAGCTTGAGAAGGCCGAGAAGCTCGAGCAGCTTCGCGCCTTGGAGCACGGCTTCGCCATCGGCGTGGTCGAAACCGAGTACGAAAGCCTCGGCGTCGACACTCCGGCCGATCTGGATTGGGTGCGGCGGCAGTTCGCCCGCTACAGCGACGCCGCCTGAATCTGGGCCG
>CAYPWB010000723.1:0-2516 GCA_964414315.1 uncultured Planctomycetaceae bacterium
GACAAGCTGGAAGCTTGTCCCACGGGGAGCCCCCTGCTTGTCGGTTGCGGCTCGGGCCGATAGAATGCGGCCTTGCATGTTGGAAAACTTCGATTTAAGACAGGAGCGGCTGACCGTTATGAGCGACAAAAAATGCGATTTTGGGCTGATTGGGCTGGCAGTAATGGGCGAGAACCTGGCCCTGAACGTCGAAAGCCGCGGCTACAGCGTGGCCGTGTTCAACCGCACGGTTAGCAAGGTCGACGCTTTCATGGCCGGCCGGGCGGCGGGAAAGAACTTCGTCGGCACCCATTCGCTCGAAGAACTGGTCCAGAGCCTCGCAACCCCCCGGAAGGTCATGCTCATGGTCAAGGCGGGGGCGGCCGTCGACGACTTCATCGAACAGCTCATTCCGCTGCTGGCGCCCGGCGACATCATCATCGACGGCGGCAACACGCATTTCAGCGAAACGGAGCGGCGCACGAAGTACGTCGAGTCGAAGGGTCTCTTGTACATCGGCACGGGCGTGTCCGGCGGCGAGGAGGGGGCGCTGAAGGGCCCGAGCATCATGCCCGGCGGAAGCCCCGACGCCTGGCCCACCGTCAAGCCCATCTTTCAGGCCATCTCGGCCAAGGTCGGCCCGAACAACGATATCCCCTGCTGCGAATGGATTGGGCCGCGCGGGGCCGGGCACTATGTGAAGATGGTCCACAACGGCATCGAGTACGGCGACATGCAACTCATTTGCGAAGCCTATTGGATGCTCCGCAACGCCTTGGAACTGAGCAACGACGAAATATACGACGTGTTCGCCGAGTGGAACCAGGGCGACCTGGACAGCTACCTGATCGAAATTACCCGCGATATTTTCAGCGTGAAGGACCCCGAGGGCGACGGTCACCTGGTCGACAAGATTCTCGACACGGCCGGCGCGAAGGGGACCGGCAAGTGGATGAGCCAACTGGCGCTTGATCTCGGCGTGCCCAGCACCCTGGTGACCGAGGCGGTGTACGCCCGGTGCCTTTCGGCGATGAAGGACGCGCGGGTTCGGGCGAGCAAGGCACTCCGAGGGCCCTCGGCCAAGTTCCGCGGCGACCGGCAGAAGTTCATCGAAGAGATTCGCCAGGCCCTGTACGCCTCGAAAATTTGCAGCTATGCCCAAGGGTTCGTGCAGATGCAGGCTGCAGCGAAGGAGCACGACTGGCCGCTCGACTTCGGTTCCATTGCCTTGCTGTGGCGCGGCGGCTGCATCATCCGCGCCGTGTTCCTCCAGCGCATCAAGGAGGCGTTCGACAAGAAGCAGAACCTGGAAAACCTGCTGCTGAACCCCTACTTCAAGAGCGCCGTCCGCAAGGCCCAAACCTCGTGGCGCCACGTGGTGACCACCGCCGTGCGGCTGGGCATTCCCACGCCCGCCTTCTCTTCCGCCCTGGCCTACTACGACGGTTACCGCAGCGAGCGGCTGCCGGCCAACCTGCTGCAAGCGCAGCGCGATTATTTCGGCGCCCACACCTACCACCGGGTCGACAAGCCGGGCGAGGGTCCGTTCCACACCGAGTGGCTTCAGCTTCGCCGACAGTAAGGAGAGATTGATGTCTTTAGAATACCTGCAACAGATGTTCGGGCTGGAAGGGAAGACGGCCGTGGTGATTGGCGGCGGCGGCGTGCTGGGCGGCGCGCTGGTGCGCGGGCTGGCCGGCGCCGGGGCCCACGTGGTCGTCGCCGACCTGGTCGACCAGATGTGCGCCGACCGCGTGGCCGAGGTCGAGGCCGCCGGCGGCAAGGCGAGCGCTTGCATCATCGACGTCACACGGCGCGAGTCGCTCGAGAACCTGCTGGCCGAGGCGAAGAACGTTTCCGGCCGGGTCGATATTCTCGTCAACTGCGCCGGAGTCAACCACGGCAGCCCGTTCCTGGAACACTCGGTCGACCAGTGGGACCGGGTCATGGCCATCAACCTGAAGGCCGTGTTCGAGGCGTGCCAGGTGTTCGGCGAGCACATGGTCGAGGCCGGCGGCGGCGCGATCGTGAACATCGGCAGTGTCACCTCGCATCTGCCGCTTTCGCGGGTTTTCGCCTATTCCGCATCGAAGGCCGGCGTCCTGAACCTGACGCGCAACGTGGCCGACGAACTGGCCGTGAAGAACGTGCGGGTAAACGCCATTTGTCCCGGCTTCTTCCCGGCCGAGCAGAACCGGAAGCTGCTCGACCCCGAGCGAATCGACAGCATCATGCGCGGCACTTCGATGCGCCGCTTCGGCGAGCCGGACGAGCTGGTCGGCGCGTTGCTGCTGCTGGTTTCGGAGAAAGCGGGCGGGTTCATTACGGGCACGCACGTGAACGTCGACGGCGGGTTTACCGCCGCATGGTTCTGAGAAGCAAAGCAACGGGCGCGCGGTTGGAGTTCACGCTTTAGCGTGCGAACTCAGAGTCTGCGTTACTCGGCACGCTGAAGCGTGAACTCCAACACCGTAAGGTTCACGCCAGTTGGAGTTCACGCTTCAGCGTGCGAACCGAAGATGTGCGATGTTCGGCAC
>CAYPWB010000724.1:0-2509 GCA_964414315.1 uncultured Planctomycetaceae bacterium
CCAACGTCAAATGCACCACCTCAGCACTGCGTAATCCATAATGGACGGCCAGATAGAGAAGCGTGAAGTCACGGAGCCCGCCTGGCGCAGAGCGATCAATGGAGCGAAGGAGCGTGGTGATCTGTTCCCACGGCAGGGCGCGAGGAAGTTGTTCGAGTCGATACGTTCGAGGCGTATCGATTCGCTCATGCAGCGGTTCTTGCAGAGTCCCTTCGGCATGCTGCAATCGGAGAAAGGCACGCACCGACCCCACGATGTGCTGGAGGCTGAAGCGGTTGTTCGTCTTCGCGGATTGTCGAAGAAAGGCCTCAATGTCATCCGTGGTCAGCCTGCGGATCGCCGAAGGCCGTTTGTCCAACTTCAGAAATTGGAGGAAGGAACGAACCCGGCTTAGATGCCCCGTGACGGTCGCTGGTGCCAAGCACGAAGGCAGCCTTAAATCGCCGGGCCGTAGCATCCCCGGCCCGGCAATAGATCCAGGAACGGATGCAGCTGAAGGACGTGGGGAATGGCCCGCGCAGGAGTGGATGGAACCATAAGCAGATGGGTTCCCGGCTCGGCAGTGTGGACAGCCAGGAACAGTTACTCGGTACCGCGGCAATGAGCCAGGATGTCGTGGGCCAAGTGCTCCAACCGAGTCGCCTCCGCTACAGCACAGGGAACAATATTGGCATCATGGTTGTCCAAATAGCTACGCAGAGCAGCCAAGCGGGCCGTGGCTGCGTCGGCGGCCCTAAGGATGCCGGCGTGACGCGCCGGTGCCGTACGGTGGACCGTCTGGCCCTCCGGGCAATGAACTCCGGCCCAGTGTCGCAGCCACCGAAGGAGCGTGGCCCGGCTGATGACTCCAGTCGGCCGACCTTCGCGCACAACAACCACGCGGGGGACCGACGCACGGGCCAGAAACCGTAACACTTCCTTCGCGGGCGTCTCCTCGTCGTACTGGATCACATTTCCCCTGAGGCACTCACGAACCGGCATAGCCAGCCAGGTGTTCGAGGCGGCCACCGCGAGCACGTCGTTTTCCGAAATGATGCCAACGAGACGGCCTTCGTCGTCGATCACCGGGGCCGCGTTGAGTCGCAATTGCAGGAAAATATCAGCGACTCGGTCGACCGTGTCGTCCTGATACGGGGTATAGACGGCAGGCGCCATCACATCCCGGGCCGCGACGTGTTCCAGTGGGGCGCGGGATGTGGAAAGCGCTGAGGGATCCGGACCGGTGTCGGCCATACTGCCCAAGGCAACAACCCGGTTGCGGCCCGATTCCTTGGCGACATTCATCGCTTCATCGGCGAGGGCCACAAGTGCCTCCGGACTGGTCGTGTCTGGCCTTCGGGCAGCTACGCCAATACTTCCAGTTACTCGCAATAACTGACTGGAGGAACGGATGTGCTCATCGGCAATGGCCAAGCGAATCCGCTTAGCCCACGAGGTAGCTCCCTCCTCGTCCGTCTCGGCCAGCAGCACACAGAACTCCTCTCCGCCATACCGAGCAACTACGTCGCTGGTGCGTCGGTGGTCTTCTAGGAGGCGGGCAATCGCTTGGATTACGTCATCTCCCGCAGCATGACCGTGAGCGTCGTTAATCCGCTTGAAGAAGTCCATGTCGATCATCACACAGGAGAGTGGGTGACCATAGCGCGTGGCTCGGTCCCATTCCTCGGCAAGCCTTGTGTGAAAGCTGCGCCGATTCAGACTCCCGGTGAGGGGGTCGAGCCTAGCGATATCGCGAAGGCGACGCTCAATCGCAATCGTCCTTGCTCCGGCCTTCAGCCGCGCAAGGAGCACGGCAGGGCTGATTGGTTTGGAAAGGAAGTCGTCAGCCCCCGCATCTAGCCCCTCGACCATTTGGTCGGAACTCGACTTGGCTGTGAGCAACAACACATAGACGTAGAAAGGTAGCTTCACTTGCCGGAGTCGACTGCAAAGCTGGACACCATCCACATGGGGCATGTCCCAATCAGTAACCACTATATCTGGACACTCACAGTGAACACGGTCCAGGGCTTCCTGGCCGTCTTGCGCCTCGGCGACGCGATAACCAGCTCCGGCGGTGACCGTCGCGATCCATCGTCGCGTGGCCGGATCGTCGTCGACCACCAACACGGCAGGGGGATTGGAATCGGAGACGTTCATTCAAAGCCTCGCTACAACAAGGAATCACCGGCGGAAATCGAACGCGTTGTTACGGTTCCGCATTCACACGTTTTGGGATCATCAGCGACAAACCAGGCCAGCATTTTCAGATTCAGAGGCAGCTTGACGGTGTGTACCGGCGCTGCACACCCAAGCATGGTTGGATTCAGCGGTTCTCCACGGGAAGGGTGAAAGCATCCTCAGGGGCCTCGGTGGTAGCTGTTGGGTGCGGGGCGATTCCCTGTGCATTGGCTGGTGGAGAGGTTTCGGCCGCGAGCCCGCCCTCCACGATGCTCTCGAATACCTGCAGTGTGCATTGGAGCGAAAGCATCAAGTCGGTCGCGCCCCGACCGTCCTCGGCAATCATAAT
>CAYPWB010000725.1:0-2507 GCA_964414315.1 uncultured Planctomycetaceae bacterium
GCAGCCGGTGAAGTAGACGATCGTCGCGGCCCAAAACACGTCGCTCAGGAAGTGACGCCCCTGCACAACCCGCCCCATCCCCACCACCAACCCGCCCAAGAGCCCGAACGCCAGCCACGTAGCGGCCAGCCGCGGGTGTCGTCGGTAAAACAGGAATGCAGGGGCAATGAGGCAGAAGCCGGCCGCCGCGTGGCCGGAGGGGAACGAGTGGTAGTCGCCTACCGGGCCCTTCTCCAAAACGTGCAGGAACGGTCGGTCGCCGCCGAAGTGCACGGTCTGGTCGGGGCGAGGCCGTCCCCAGTATCCTTTGTACACCACGTTGACCAACACCACCGGCCCGAGCATCAGCAGCGCCAGCAGGAACACCGCCGCCCGACGCCTCTGCGGCGAAATGTCGCGAAACGCGGCCGCCGCCAGCACAGCCAAACTGCCCAGCCCAAGCAGCCAAGCCGGCACAAGGCCCCAGAAGTAGATCGCCAGCGAAACCGGATGGTTGGCAAGTGGAAAGCCAGTATCGGGCGTGCCCCCGTGGAAGAACTCAGATACGGCCAGATCAACATCGGTCCACCGAAACAGTAGTGTTGCCAGCAGTACCAGCAAGCAGGGGCCGACGAGCGGCAGGTTCTGCCCCACATCGAAGAGGCGGCGGTCCCAACGCGTCAGGGGCATCTTGCCCGTCGTTTCGGACGAACGCTGCACTGCGGGCGGTGCCCAGCGGGGCGTCTGATCAGCAACGGGTTTCGTAGGTTGCCCGCCGGTAGAAACTGCGCGTTGTCGCTCGGCCTGTTCAAGCATTAGGAGTCCTTACGGAGGCGCCTGAGCGAGAGTTCGCCGGGCTACCGTCCTTATCGGTTGCGCAGGCTCTGAGTCTTGGAGAATCTCGGGGTATTCGCGGCGTCAGTGCCGAATCACCCGACGCAGCAGCCCGAGCCCCGGGCCGACCATCACGATGTTGCCTAGCCAGAACGACCACGGGGGCAGTTTGCCGGTTGTGGAGAGGTTCTCGCCTAGCATAAGAAGGGGGTAGTAGAGCACCAAGATAGGCAGGAAGCACACGAAGAACGTGGTCAGGATATCGGCGTTTCGCCGCATCAAGGCCACCGGGGCGCCGATCAACACAAAACACAAACAGGTGAATCCGTTCGACCAGCGGCGGAACGGTTCGGTTCGCAGGCGATAAATGCGCGACCGAAGCTGCTCGAGCTGACGCAGTTCGGCCTTGGTGGGGGCGCCGCCGGATGCGATTCGGTCCCCGAGTTTCTCCTGAAGCGTCTCGATCGATTCCTGGAGGTCGTGAACGTGTCGGGGGATTTCATTCGTGGCGAGCCAGTCGCGGTGGACGAGTTTCTGCGGCTCCTTAAAGGGAATGGCGTACTTCTGCGTATCGTGGAAGCTCAGGCGAACCTGGCCCTCCACGTCGACCTCGCCGTTGCGGCAATAGATGTTCAGCACACGCTCGTCGAAGTCGGCCCGAAGCTCGGCCTCTTCGGCCGAAAGGGTCATTGCGGGTTCACCGCCGTGCTGCTGGATGGAGATGGTCGGCTTGACCAGGCGGCGGCCGTCGACCCGCTTCACGGTAATGGAAAAGCCGTCGGTCTGAAAGGAGCGATTGGCCCGAAGCATGCCGTACGCGATGTCTTCAATCGACTCGAGCACCACCCGCTGCACCGTGGGCCGACACCAAACCGCGGCCATTTCGTAAATGCCGACGGTCACCAGGCTCAGGAAGACGGCCAGCACAAGCACGGGCGAAATGACGGCCATCGGGCTGATGCCGAGCGACTTCAACGCAACCACTTCGTTGGTCCCGGCCATGCGTCCGAACACGGTGCACACCGAGTAGAGCATGGCCACCGGCAGGGTAATGCCCAGCATTTCCGGCACCATGAAGGGCATCGTCCGGAGCATGACGACCGGGGGGAGTCCCTTCGCCAGCCCTTCCTTGACGCCCATGCCCACCGTCACCAGAAGCGTAAGCACCACCACCCCGGCGAAGAAGAACTTGAGCACCTCCCAGACGATATATCGCGTGAAGATCCACATGGCAGGGCCATTGTGCCCGGAGTACCCAATGCGGTCAAGGTCTTTTTGCCCAGTTTGCCATGTGTGGGTGGATTCCATCTTCGGTGCTCGCAACTGGGAAAGTTGGCCCAATCGCCATCATCGCATGCGAGAATGAGATATGTGGGTGAACGGGGCGTTTTGCGGTTCCGCTGTCGATTGCAACGATTTTCTCGATTCTGACGATTCCTCAGCCGATAAGCTTCACGAAAGGCTTCGCCTTCGTTGGCACGCAATGGCGACCATTGCGGCACGCGCGAACCGACCAGGGGAGACACCATGCTCAAACGGCTTTCCGTTTTCACGCTTCTGGCACTGCTTTCGGCAATCGGCGGCGGGTGCGCACCCTACCACATGGGGCACCGTCCGCTACGGCCGGACGTTGCATGCGACCCGACCCACTGCAGCGACACTTGCGGCCCGACCCAATGCACCGATACCTGTGG
>CAYPWB010000726.1:0-2489 GCA_964414315.1 uncultured Planctomycetaceae bacterium
CGCGTTGCTGCTGGCCGTGCTCGACGCGAAGTCGCTTGAGGACCTGCCGCTTTGAGCCGGCGGTGCGTGGCGGCGGTTCTCCCTCCCGGCTCGCATCGCCTGCGCAGACCGGTCGCATCCGCCCCAGGCAACGGCGCGTTACGGTCGCGTATTGATCTTCCGCGCGGCCAGCGCGCCTGGCGGGTGGGAGCCGCCGTGCGGTTTTCGCCCGGCGGACGACGCTTCCGTATTCGCGCAGCACGTCGCGCCGCCTACCAGCGCTTTTGATGCCGGCATTCGACGAGCAAGTCCTTCAGTTGCTCAACCGGCATCGACCGGAGTCGTTCCTCCGGCAGGGGCGTCAACTCCAGGAACTCTTCGCACAGGCGAAGGCCACGGCGGTCTGGATGTACGCCCCCGGACTCATCGATCCCGCAGCCCGCACGCTGGACCATGCCCACATCGGACATCTCACCGGGATGCCCGTGGCGCCCCTGGACGAACCGGTTCCCGACCGTCTCGTGCCCACCGAAGCGGCACAACGGATGGCGCCAAACGCAGAGCCCTTCGGTAGCGGCAAGACCGACCTGGCGTCCCAGTGGCGCATTCTCCCAGGCCCGAACACCGTGCCGTTGGCCACCTATGCCCACCAACCCGATGCCGCGGCCATGGCCCGAACCGGACGCGACGGGTTCGTATCGGTCCACTGCGCCGGCTTGGACCTCTCCACCGGACTGTTGCGGGCCTTGGCGCGCGAAGCGGACGTTTGGATCTACTGCGATCAGGGAGACGCCGTGACGGCCGATCGGCACACGCTCATGATCCACGCGGCCTCGACGGGGGAAAAGACCGTGCGCTTTCCCCGTGCAGTCACCATCACCGACGCCCTCACCGGCGCTCCCTTGGGGGCCGGGCACGTCCTGAAGCTGCCCATGCAGCACACCGAGACGCGCCTGCTGCGCCTGGAGTGAAGATAGGCGCCACAGGTCGGACGCTTGCAGATCTCGCGGGCGGTAGAGCGGCAGCGGGTGACAGCACGCGGCAAGTCATGACGGCATGGGCACCGGTCCAACGACGGTGTACGCACTATCATTGGCACCGATGTACACGCACCGTGAAGCCGGTTGATGCTCCCGGGTGTGTAACTGCTTGAAACCTCGCGGGTTACGGGGCGGGAGGCGTTACGGGAACGGGGCGCCCGCGTGGAAAATGTGCTGGTGACGGGTCTGGTAGGACTCTGGCTGTCCGGCGAGTCGATACCGGCTTGCGGCACCGAGTTCGTGCGCCGGCGTGGCATCCGCAAGACACTCCTTTCCCGTGGGGACAACCGTTCGCTGGGGACTTGCCCCGCTTCTGCCGCTGGTGAAACGGACCGGCATACACTTGACCATCACGGGCCAGCCAGGTATGATTATTACTGGTATGAGTAATGCTTCCAAGTCCGGCGTTCCGGAGGATATTGCCATGCGAGTCACTTCCAAGGGGCAAGTGACGATCCCGATCGAAATACGTGACCGCCTGGGCATTGTTCCCAGTAGCGAAGTGGAGTTCGTCGAGGAAAGCGGCCAGGTTGTGTTGCGTAAGAAGGCCGCGGCCCCGGCGCGCGGACGACGGTTGGTGGAAGCCATCCGAGGTAAGAGCACGGTCAAAATGACGACCGACCAGATCATGGCGCTGACGCGAGGAGCGCCGGGGCCATGAACGGCGCGATGGTCGATTCCTGCGTTCTGCTCGACGTGCTCACCGAGGATCCGGATTGGTTTGCGTGGTCGTCCGAGGCATTGGCCGCTAGGGCCGACCGCGGCTTGCTGGTGATCAATTCGATCATCTACGCGGAAGTTTCCATCGGATTTGAACGAATCGAGGACCTTGAGGCGGTCTTACCGGAGAGGTTCGTGGTTTTGCAGCCCATTCCACGCGAAGCGGCCTTCCTGGCCGGAAAGGCTTTCCTGCAGTATCGGCGTCGTGGGGGAACCCGAACCGCGCCGCTGCCCGATTTTCTGATTGGGTCTCACGCGGCCGTGGCCAACATCCCGCTGGTCACGCGAGACACTGCCCGATTCCGCAGCTATTTCCCAAGCGTCGAGCTGATAGAACCGGACAAGAAGAGCGGCCATCCCGAATACTGAGGCGTGTTCGTCGAGCGTGCCGGCCAGGCGGTAAAGGCGGTTCTGCGGCAAGCAGAAGTAGCATTAGTCCGGGCGGCAATGCAAGCCCCCGCCGCGACGATGCTCGAGACCAACACCGTGGCCAGGGCGACGGCCGATGCGTGGGCGGGGCAGTGATGCCGATCTGGCGCATCGATGTGGCCGTGGCATCGGCGACCGCGGGTGGTGCGGGGATCGTCCCTGGGACGCAAGGTCGGCTGCGTCGGCGCCCGCCTGCCGGGTGACGACGATTTGTCCGCCCGCATCGTCCGATCGCCCATGGACTGCGACATTGCCGATGAGGTGCAGGCCCGCGGGTGGTTGCCGAGTATTTGGACCCGCAGGGCGAAATCCATACGATCC
>CAYPWB010000727.1:0-2486 GCA_964414315.1 uncultured Planctomycetaceae bacterium
AAGCGGCCGGGTTCACCCACGTGCGTCGGGTGATTGGCAGCAATGCAGGATGCACGGTCGACAATCATGGATTCGATCGTAACATTCGTGAGTGCCTTGAATTCGCGGAGTGCCGGAAATCGCCGCCAGTTCAAGACGCACGCGAATATCGGTGGACCGGCCTTGGGGGGCGGGTAGGGTCAACCACGCGAGTCAATTCAAAGGAGGGCGCCGAACTCCTCGACCGTCAGGCCGGCCTGCCTGATGGGCGACTGTTTTTCCTTCAACCGCTGGGTGTGCATACAGCTCACTTGGCTACTCGACGGTGAAGCGACCGGCGACGGGGCGATGCCCGACTGGATCGCCAAAGCCCACGGTCGTCAACCGTAAAGGCGGTATCCCACATGGCCGAGAACGTCGTCGACATCCTGCACGCCTGCCCGCTGTTCGCGCGGGTGCCCGCCCCCGGCTTCGCCCGGCTGGTGGCCATGGCCCGGCTCAAACGGTTCGAGAAGGGGACGCTCATCTTCCGCGACGGCGACGAGTGCCCCGGAGTTTATGTTGTAGGCTCGGGTAGCGTTCGCGTGTTCAAGACGGGCACGGGGGGCAAGGAGCACGTGCTGCATCTGGTGGGGCCTCGAGAAACCTTTGCCGAGGTGGCGGCCATCGGCGGCTTTCCCATGCCCGCCGCCGCCGAGGCCGTGGCCGACACCACCTGCGTACTGCTCCCCTTCGACGTCTTCCGTCGCGCCCTGCAGGAAGAACATGCCCTGTGCCTGGGCATGATGACGGGCATGACGCTTTGGGTGCGGCAGTTGGTCGGGCTGCTCGAAGACATCGTCCTGCGCGACGCCGCCGGCCGGCTCGCCCGCTTCCTGCTCGAAGCGCCTACCGACCCGGAGGGCCGCACCGTGCTGCCGGGCCTGAAGCGGCACGTGGCCAGCCACCTGAACCTTACCAGCGAGACGTTCTCGCGCATCCTCCGCCGCCTGCTCGACGCCCGCCTCGTGGCCGAGCACGACGACACACATCTCGAACTGCTCGACCGCGAAGCGCTTGGACAACTGGCCAAAGGGCTTTACCCGCGCCTTTAGCGGCCAAGTACTCCTCACGGTCCGCGTGAGGTCTTTGTGGGGCCGGGTTCGACGTCGCCGGTTGGCGCAGTGCGGTGCGGTTTCGGCCGCCGGTGGGCTGCATGCTTCGGTGGGCAAGCGAAGCCGGTTCCGGCTTCACGCGGAGCGTGAAGAATACCCGTACTCCTCACGCTCCGCGTGAGGTCTTTGTGGGGCCGGGTTCGACGTCGCCGGTTGGCGCAAATGCGGTGCGGTTTCGGCCGCCGGTGGGCTGCATGCTCCGGTGGGCAAGCGAAGCCGGTTCCGGCTTCACGCGGAGCGTGAAGAATACCCGTACTCCTCACGCTCCGCGTGAGGTCTTTGTGGGGCCGGGTTCGAGGTCGCCGGTTGGCGCAATGCGGTGCGGTTTCGGCCGCCGGTGGGCTGCATGCTCCGGTGGGCAGGCGAAGCCGGTTCAGGCTTCACGCGGAGCGTGAAGAATACTTAGCTGCGGCGTTTCTCCAAGCGCACGGTGTTTCCCGACGCGGAATGCTCGACTCGGGTCATGAAGTGCCGCATGAGCATCAACCCGCGCCCGCAGGGGCATTGCAAGCGTTCGGGGTCGGTCGGGTCGGGCACGCAGGCGGGGTCGAAGCCGGGGCCTTCATCGCGAACCTCGATGCGCACCAACTCGGGCTGCACCCAGCAGCGCACTCGCACCTTCTTGGCCGTGTCGTAGCGGTTGCCGTGGGCGATGGCGTTCACCACGGCCTCTTCCATGGCCAGCCTGACGCTGAACCGCTCGTGTTGGCTCCAGCCGGCCGCCTCCATGTGCCGGACCAGGTCCTCTTGAATGCGACGCCCGGCGCCCGCTTCGCTGGGAATCGACCGATCGGTCTGCCAGGTCCAGTGCTCGTCAGCCATCAGGCACCGTTGCGGTAGGCTCGGGGCGTTCCAGGGGCCAGGTTCTCGGCGCCGGGCTGCTCTTCCCGGTTCCGGATTCGACTAGCACCTCGCCCTGCCGTCAAAACGCGGCAAGGGCATCGGCTTCGTCATCGCGAATATCGAACAGGCGGTCCAGCTTCGTAATACTGAAGACCTCGAAGATCTCAGGCCGGATGTTCGAGAGCTTCATCGACCCGTCGCCGGCTTTCATCTTCTTGTCCAGGGTAATCAGCTTTCCCAGGGCGGAACTGGAAAGGAACTCGACCTGCGAAAAATTCAGCAGCAGCTTGTCGCGATTCTCGCCGTCGACCAGGCCGAACAACTCCTGCCCGAGTTCCTGAATGCGAATGTCCTCGATGAGCTTGCGGTCGCGGAAGCGGACCACGGTAACATCGCCGACCTCATTGACTTCAATATGTCGATACTCGGGCATCGGCCAGACTCCTTGCAGTGTGGTACTCGTCGGAAGTCTTCATATTAGACGTCGCGACCGAGCTGTCAACCCCGCAC
>CAYPWB010000728.1:0-2477 GCA_964414315.1 uncultured Planctomycetaceae bacterium
ACTCGCCCGAAATCAGGTCGCCCACGCCGCACTCGATCCGCCGCACGCCTATGCCGAAGGCCAGCACGGCGCAGCAGAAGGCGAACACCACGTTCATAATGACGCCGGCCGAGATGATGGCCATGCGCTGCGGCACGCTTTTCGACAGATAGCTGCGCGGGTCGTACAGGGCCTTCTCGGCGGCGGCCAGGTCGAACGGCTCGGGTTCGGGTTCCGCGCCCGGCTTGTCGGCTTGCGCGGTCTTGCCCTCGGCTGCAGGTTCGGCCGGTTCCCCGGAAGGCTCGCCGGCGGCCGGCGCCTCGGCCGTCTGCCCGGCCTGCTCCTGCTGCTGCCGGGCCCGCTCGATCTCCTCGCGCAACCGGGCCGGATTGTCTTCCTGGCCGAGCATCTTGACGTATCCGCCCAGCGGGAAGATACCGATGCCGTACTCCGTTTCGCCCCGCCGGAACTTCAACAGTTTCAGCCCGAAAAAGTCGAACCCGAGGTAGAACTTCTCACACTTCACGCCGCACCACTTGGCCACGGCGAAGTGCCCAAGTTCATGCACAAAGATCACCAGCCCGAGGGCAATGGCCACCTGCAAAATGACAGCGATAAGTCCAAGGTCGATGAAAGCGATCAGGCAGAGACCCAACGGGAAACCTCCTCCCTGGCCCAGCGGTCCAGGTTTACAAGTTGCGATAGTGTAGGATTGGGGTCGAACGTGTGTTGGTCGAGCGCGCGGCGGCAGGCGGGCACGATCCGGTTCAGCGGGAGCCGCCCGGCGAGGAACGCGGCCACGGCGGCCTCGTTCGCCCCGTTGAGCACCGCCCCGGTGGTGCCCCCGGCCGCAGCGGCCTCCAGGCCCAGCCGCAACGCGGGGAAGCGGTCGGGATCCGGCGGCTCGAACTCCAGGTGCATCGCCCGGCCGAAATCGAGCTTCGCCGCCACCCCCTCGCACCGCTCCGGCCACGTCAACGCGTACTGGATGGGCAGTTTCATGTCGGGGGGGCTAAGCTGGGCGATGACCGAACCGTCAATGTATTCTACCATGGAATGGACGATCGACTGAGGATGGACGACCACGTCGATTTGGCCGGGCTGCAAATCGAACAGCCATCGGGCTTCGATGATCTCCAGGGCTTTGTTCATCAGCGTGGCCGAGTCGATCGTAATCTTCGGCCCCATGGCCCAGGTGGGGTGCTCCAGGGCCTTCTCGACGGTTACTTTCGCCAGCCGCTCGCTGCTGTACGTGCGAAAAGGGCCCCCGCTGGCAGTAAGAATCACCCGCCTGAGTTCATTCCGTTGGCCCGCCTGGAGGGCCTGGAACACGGCGCTGTGCTCGCTGTCGACCGGCAGCAGTGTGGCGCCGCGCTCGGCGGCCAGGCGGGTGACCAGCGGCCCGCCCACCACGAGACTCTCCTTGTTGGCCAGGGCGACCGTCTTGCCCGCCTCCAGCGCCGCCCACGTGCCGTCCAGCCCCGCGCTGCCCACGATGGCCGAAACGACCACATCCACCTCGGGCCGGGCGACGACCTCGGCCACGGCCTCCGGGCCGACGAGCAATTGAACACCCTTGGGCAGGGCCGACCAATCGTGCCGCCGCGCGGCGTCGGGATCGGTGGCCACGATATACTGCGGCAGCAGTTCCCGCGCCTGCGCTTCCAGCACGTCGAGACTGGAATGGGCCGACAGGGCGAACGGCCGCAACCGCCCCTCCGACGCCGCCATCACTTCGAGCGTGCTGCGTCCGATGCTCCCCGTCGAGCCCAGCACGGTGATATTCTTGGAACGATGCGTCATGGAAAGGCCGCTGCCGGTGGTTGGTTTCCGCGATTGTAACCGCCCCGGCTATCGCGTCAACCGGCAGGTGAAAACGTCCCCGCTCCGCAGCTACCGGCGAGCCACCCACCTTACGTTGCTGGCGCGGCGGCCGATCCGCGCGCCTGGAATTCCCCTAACAATCTGGTGCTAATATAGCGGTTCGGGGTACAGGGACCATTCGTGGTAGTCGCCTCGGCGCCTTGACCACCGCGCCGTCTTGTAGACAAACAGTTCGTACTTCCGGTCCAGGGGTATCGAGAAGGACTGCCGTCGCGCGTTCCATAGCGCGTGCAGCTTGATGCGGGTCTTGCTTGGCAGCGCAACCGAATCGTGCCGTTTCTCAATAGCCGACAATACCCGTCCAAGAGACCGATTGTCGAACCGGGGAGTGGCCGAGTACGTTGCGATGCTGCCCACAAGGACAACCGCGACGATTGCCGTGACACCGAGCTTCCTCTTCGTCACTTTCATGGTGCCAGCCCAGGCTGCACGAGATGTTTGAGCGGTGCCTACGGCCTTTCGCTTGCACCCGTTGCGGCTTGGCGGCTTCGCGCCTTTGCGTGTAATTCGGAGCCGGGCGAGCCTGAACGCCAAGCCGCCAAGCCGCGAAGGGAGGAATGGGCCCCCACCCTACCCCTTATTCCCTTGCCAATCACCCCCCCCTGAACCCCGAC
>CAYPWB010000729.1:0-2475 GCA_964414315.1 uncultured Planctomycetaceae bacterium
GGGCATGATCGGCCGGGCGAGGTATTTCCCCGGCGGCAAGGGAGTCTTCTGCGGCGACAAGATCGAAGGCTATCCATCCGGCGCGGCCCCGCACAGCTCGCAGGCGTGGTTCCGCCCCGAGCGGGTCAACGGCAGGGTTCTTGCCTGGGGCAACGAGCAGGCGCGCGGCAAGGTGGTGATGAACTTCGCCAGTCCACCACACGTGAGAATGGACTGCTACTTCTCGGGGGCGAACGTGGCAAGTGACGGAACGCTTCCCATGGGCCAGTGGCTTCACGTCGTACATGTGTACCAAGAAGGCGACTCGCGAATCTACGTCAACGGCGCTCTCGCAGGCCGGCGGCAAACCCAGAACGCTCCCCTGTCGATCCAGAGCCCGGCCCGGCTGTGGATTGGCGGCTGGTACAATAACTACAACTTCATCGGCGATATGGACGAGGTGCGAATCTCCAAGGTGGCTCGTTCAGCGCATTGGGTCAGGCTGGAGTACGAAAACCAGAAGCCGCTCCAAGCCCTTGTCGGGCCGATCGTCCGGCAGGGCAACGCCTTCTCGGCCTCGCCCGACCGGCTGACCGTGCGCGAAGGCGCCGGCGCCTCGATCACCGCCCGGGCCGACGGCGCCCAGAAACTCTACTGGATCATCCGCCAAGATGGCAAGGAAACCCTCGCGGCCGTGGACCGCTTCACCTTCCATTTCGAGGCCGGCCGGGTTGCCGGCGACACCTCGCTCACGGTCCAGTTGAAAGCCGTCTACCCCGACGGCATCAGAATGCGCGACATCCCCGTTACCATCAAGGAGGCGATTCCCGAGCCGCGGGTCACACTCACGGCCCCGGCGGCCTGGGACGGGCGGAAAACCCTTGAACTGCTGCCCACGATCGACAACCTCCAGGAACTCCAGCAGCACGACGCCGCGGAACTCCAGACCACGTGGGACGTTTCCGGCATGGCCGTCATCCAGGAAGTGGCCCCAGGCAAGCTCATCCTCAGGCGGGCGCAGAACAGCGGCAAGCTGACCGTCACCGTGAAGGTGAGCAACGGCGGCGAGCCGGCCACCGGGAGCGCCACCATCGAGGTGACCGAGCCGGCCGAAGACGCGTGGGTACGTCGCGAGCCGGCCGAAGACGAGATGCCCGTGGACGGCCAGTTCTATGCCCGCAACGACAAGAATGAAGGAACGCTCCACTGCAACGGCACCCTGGACGAGCCGGCCGACAGTGTGTTCCTGAGAGTTTATTGCGACGGCCGACCGTACGAGCAGCGAATCCAGGACCTCGCCGGCGGCAAGCAGTACGCCCTGTCGGTGAAGCTCAAGCCGGGTTTGGTCAAGTACCGCGTCGAGTTCGGCGCGCGTCGCGACGACCGGGAGGTTGTCCTGCGCCGGGCAGACGACATCGTCTGCGGCGACGCCTACATCATCCAGGGCCAGTCCAATGCGTTGGCAACCGATACCGGCGAGGACTCGCCGCGAGAGACCAACACGTGGATTCGTAGTTTCGGTTACCATCAAGACCAGGAGTACCACCAGAAGCAGGGGCATAACCTGTGGTGCAATCCGGTCTGGAAGTTCGAGCGGGGCGAGTCGCATGCGGCGTCGCGACGCGAGCACAAGGCGGAGCTTGGCTGGTGGGGTATGGACTTGGCCAAGCGCCTGCTGGAAAGCCAGAAGGTGCCCATCTGCATCCTCAACGGCGCCGTCGGCGGAACCCGAATCGACCAGCACCAGCGGAATCCGGATGACCCCGGCGATTTGCAGACCATCTACGGCCGGCTGCTGTGGCGGGTACGCGAGGCGCGTCTCACGCACGGTATCCGCGCCGTGCTTTGGCACCAGGGCGAGAGCGACCAGGGCTCCGACGGCCCTAGCGGCGGCTACGGGTGGGAAACGTACCAGCGGGACTTCGTCGCGCTTTCCGCCGGCTGGAAGCAGGATCTACCCAATCTAAAGCAGTACTACGTCTACCAGATCTGGCCCCGGTCCTGCTCCATGGGCCGCGATGGGTCGGACAACCGCCTGCGGGAGGTCCAGCGGACCTTGCCGCGACTGTACTCGAACATAAGCATCATGTCGACCCTGGGCATTCGGCCGCCCGGGCCGTGCCATTACCCGCTGGCCGGCTGGTCGGAGTTTGCGCGTTTGATTCAGCCACTCATCGAGCGGGATTTCTACGGCAAGACCCCGGCTGGCCCCATCACGCCGCCGAATCTCCAGAAGGCCTGGTACACCAGCGACGCGAAGGACGCGATTGCCCTGGAGTTCGACCAGCCGGTGGCCTGGAAGGACACGCTCGTCGGCGAGTTCTACCTGGACGGCCAGAACGGCGTGGTCGCCTCTGGGACCGTGGACGGCAACGTCCTGACGCTGAAACTCCAGCAGGCCTCGACGGCCAGGACCATTACGTACCTCGATAGCAAGTCGTGGAGCCAGGACCGGCTACTCGTCGGCGCCAACGGCATAGCGGCGCTGACGTTCTG
>CAYPWB010000730.1:0-2473 GCA_964414315.1 uncultured Planctomycetaceae bacterium
CGGCGCAATACGGCGAGAGCCGGGCCACCCTCTACCGCTGGCGCCGCCGGGTGCGGATGGGCGACCTGGCCGGTCATCGGGAGAACGTGGCCAAGGCGAACTCCCCTGAGCTGCCGATGTTCGGGGACGAGGGATGACTGACGCAGAGGGAGGCGAGCAGATGGCTGAACAGAGGTACACCGCCGGAAAACTGGCCGGGAAGCCAGGGATGCCCGCTACCCGCAGCGGTGTCATCCGACTTGCGAAGCGGGAAGGCTGGGATTATCAGCAGCGCCCCGGCCGTGGCGGCGGGCGCGAATACGCCCTCTCCTCCCTGCCCGTGACCACACAGATCGCGCTTCTGAAGGAAGAGGCCCCGGCGCCGGAGGAGCAGCCGCCCCTGCCGGAGAAGGCCAAGGCCTCGAAGACGGTGGATCGGGAGAGCCTCTGGGAGGCGTACGAGCGGCGCACGGACAAGCAGAAGGCCATCGCCGAGTACCGGCTGCGGGCGGTGCAGGCGGTGGAGACGCTCGCGGCCAACGGCGTCAACTACACCACGGCCACCGAGGAGGTGGCGGCGCAATACGGCGAGAGCCGGGCCACCCTCTACCGCTGGCGCCGCCGGGTGCGCGGGCTGGATCCCTGCGACTGGCTGGCCGCCCTGGTGCCGCGCCAAGTGGGCAAACGGCAGAAGGGGGATTGGTCTCCGGAGGCGTGGGACCACTTCAAGGCCCTCTATCTGCGGCCGGAGCAACCCGCCGTGGCCACCTGTTACGACCTGCTGAAAGAGGCCGCCCAGGAGCACGGCTGGAAGATTCCCGCCAAGCGGACCATCGAGCGTTGGGTCAACGAGATCCCGATCACCCAGCGGGTCCTGCTGCGCGAGGGCGAGAACGCGCTGCGCCGGCTGCTCCCGGCCCAGGAGCGCACGGTGGCCGACCTGCGCGCCCTGGAGTGGGTGAATGGCGACGGCTACCAGCACAACGTCTTCGTCCGGTTCCCGGACGGGACCGTGGCGCGCCCCAAGACCTGGTTCTGGCAGGACGTTCACAGCCGCAAGCTGCTGGCGTGGCGCACCGACCGGACCGAGCACAGCGACATGATCCGCCTGGCGCTCGGCGACGTCCTGGAGAACTACGGGATCCCCGAGCACGTGACCATCGACAACACCCGGGCGGCCGCGAACAAGTGGCTGACCGGCGGGGTCGCGAATCGCTACCGCTTCAAGGTGCGCGAGGAAGATCCGGTGGGCCTGCTGAAGAACCTCGGCATCGAGGTCCACTGGACCAGCGTCTTCAAGGGCAAGGGGCACGGTCAGGCCAAGCCGGTGGAGCGCGCCTTCGGTGTCGGCGGCCTGGGCGAGTACGTGGACAAGCACCCCAAGTTCGCCGGGGCCTACACCGGCCCCTCCGTCGAGGCGAAGCCGGACAACTACCAGGAGGCGGCGGTGGAGTGGGATACGTTCATCGCCACCCTGGCCGGCGCCATCGAGCACTGGAACACCAAGACCGGACGCAATACGGAGATGGCCGCCGGCCAGCTCTCCTACGCCGAGGTCTTCCGCCGCTCCTACGAGCGCAATGCCCATCAGGTCCGCCGGCCCACCGAGTCCCAGCGCCGCATGTGGCTGCTGATGGCCGAGTCGGTCTCGGTCCAGCGCGACGGCACGGTCCGGCTCGCGGTCGGCTCCGGACCCCACGGGAAGAACCGCTACGGCTGCGACGCGCTGCTGGAGTACATCGGGCAGAAGGTCGTGATCCGGTTCGACCCCGAGCAGCTACACGAGTCCGTGCACTGCTACCAGCTCAACGGCCAGTACATCGGACCGGCCGAGTGCATCCAGGCCGCCGGCTTCGGCGACGCGGCGGCGGGCCGTGAGTGGAACCGCCAGCGCCGCAAGCAGATCAGCGCCATCAAGGAGGCCGCCCAGGCCGAGGCGCGGATGTCGACGGTGGAGGCGGTCGAGTATCTGCCAGAGCCGGAGCCCGATCCGGAAGGCGAGAGCGAGCCGCAGACCAACGTGGTGCGCGGCGCCTGGCCGCAGAAAGCGGTGGCCGGGAGCGACGTCCCGGCGCAGGCCGCAGAGGAAGACGATATCGAGCAGCACCGCCAGCGGTTCGACGACGTGGTGCTGGCCGCCGGCAAGCGGTGGCGCGATGAACAGCTGTAGGTAGCTGTAAAAGGCGCCCGGCGGAGCAACCCCTCCACCGGGCAATCGGGGCAAGGCCCCACAACAACGCGAGAAGGAGTGTACACGATGACCGACGAAAACGTCATCGAGATGGCGCGGGCAGATGCCGCGGAAGTGGTGGAGCGCGTGCAGACCGAGATGCAGGAAGACGGCCTCAGCCAGAGCCAGGTGGCCCGGGAGGTCGGCGTCTCGTCGGCCGTGATAAGCCAGTGGCTGAAGGGGTCGTACAAGGGCGACGTGGAGAGCGTGACCAAGCGCCTCCAGCAGTGGGTCGAGGCCCGCGCCGACCGCCGCGAGACCATC
>CAYPWB010000731.1:0-2465 GCA_964414315.1 uncultured Planctomycetaceae bacterium
GTCGGGCTTGGGCAGTTCCCTGGCGGCAAGCGAGGCACCTGACTGCACAAGGCGTGGAGCCATTTTGCTAGAGGTCTGGACAAATGGCAAGTGGGCACGGGCGGCTTGCGTGGAAACCCGAAAGGCGTCCCGGGGGTATGGGCGGCCCGTTAGCCCGGATTATTCACGAGAAGTAGGGTGGTGACAAGCAAGCCATGGGCTTGGTGGGACTTCGGTCGCTGGGGCGGACGTGCTTCGTGCGCACGGTGCATGAATCACCCGTGTCTGGCTTGCGCAGTCCCACCAAGGACTTACGCGACCTTGGCCCACCCTACACGAATAATCCGGGTTAGCGGTTGCCTCATAGTACACAGCGAAGAGCCGCTTCAGGAATCTCGCGTCGTATTCGACCTTCCACTCTGTGGCCAATTATTGACCCCTGCATAGCCAATGAACACGTGGACATTCCCGTGCGTATTGTGTGGTTCATGAGACCGAAAAGGAGCGGAGCGACGTTGGAGACGCGTTGCCGGCTCGCCGTCCAGATGTTGCTGGACGATCGCGAGATCGGCGAGGTGGCCGAACTAGTTGGTGCTTCGGAGGGTTCGGTGAGGCGGTGGCGTCGGGAGGTGGAGAAAGGAGGCATGGAGGCGTTACGAGCCAAACCACATCCCGGCCGGAAGCCCCGTCTCGGCGAGGCTCAGAAGCAACGAATGATTCAAACTCTCTTGGACGGACCACCCTATTTGCCCGCGTGCGCCTCCGCCCTTCTGCCTCCAGTTAGCATTGTCAGGCCGTTCTTCCCGAATGGGCCCGCAGTCAGATCCGCTGCCGGATCTTGACAAAACCGGTGAGAGCCTTCCAAGCCAGCAGGGCATTGAAGAACCAAAGGACATAGTCGATGGATCCGGGCACCCAGTACGTCTCGACAACCATCCATGTGTATACGATGAGCCGAGGACGAACCAGCCAGGAATACGGAATCGACAGCGCGTTTCGCACCATGGCAAAGAGCACCACGACGGTGTAACCGCAAGCATAGGTCCCCCCGGCCAGTACCCCCACTGTCCCGGTGGCCATGAGCGTCAGCGTGCTGGCGACCACAACCAGTTGATCGGACATGCTGTCGGTAAACGACCCGCGACGCGAGGCGGTGTTGGTGTGCCGCGCCAGGGGGCCGTCGAGTCCGTCCAGCACCACATGCAAGGCGAGCACCATGAATGCCGCCGGCTTGATCCAGAAGTACAGCGGACAGAACAGCAATCCGAAGATCGCCGAAAACAGTGTAAGGTGCCCGGGACTCAGCCCGCAGAAAACCATCGTGTCAAGCAGCGGTCGAAGGGCCGCGGCACGGACCTTCTGCCAAAGGACCATGAACGCACGCTCCGATCCTGAATAGCAGTCGGCTTTGGGCTCCTCCGGTTCGTCGATTGGTGCGCCGCTCATAGGCTCGAAACAACATCGTTGACCATGTTCCACTCCAAGCATGCAGCACGATTCTATCACACAGAAGCACGGTGTGTATAGCACGAAGCGCTCCGGCACCCAACTCGGCCCGGCGCGGAATTGCCGTCGATTCGAGTGTCCTCACCGCCGAGCCCCCGGACCCAATTCCTACAACTTGTGCAGAAGTATCTGCTCGGAACCGTGCGGCGCGGCAGTCGCGCGATTTCCTTGGGGTCGAGCTTCCCCCACGGCTTAACAAATGCCCCTTTCCGCGGCATTTCTATCTGAAGGTACCGGCATTCGCCGCGGATCGCCGGTCTTTCGCGTGATTTCGCCCTGCCGCCGAGCCTGGACGGGCTTCGCAGTGGGGCGTTTCCGCTTCTGGGTGCTTCGCGACCAGCGGGGCGCGGTGTATTCGTTCACAGCCCCCGCATGGGGGCATTTAGCTCTCAGGAGACCCTCAACCATGATCGCCGAAGTCAAAACGTCGAAGCCGCCGAAGCAAGGCCAAAAGCGTGCCGCACCGAGAAAGATTCCCGCCTGGCACCCCGCATTTTTGCCGATGTTGCCCGCCATCCACAAGCAGGCCCGATTCGCGTTCCGGCACCTCGACCCCGAGGCCCGCGAAGAGGCGATGCAGGAGGTTGCCGCGACTGCCGCAATCGCCTTCAAGGAGCTTTGGGACCGCGACAAGGCCGACCTGGCGTACCCGTCCGTGCTGGCACAGTACGGCATCCGGCGGTTGAAGGTCGGAAGGAAGGTCGGCACCAGTCAAGACGTCCGCGACGTGAGTTCCGACTACTGCCAAGCCCGGAAGAAGATGGCAGTTGGCCGCCTCGATCATTACGACTGCTGGGAGGGCGGCTGGCTGGAGGTGCTGATCGAGGACCGGCACGCGGGGCCGGCCGAGACGGCGGCCAGCCGGATCGACTTTGCCGCCTGGCTCAAGACGCTCAGCCGCCGGAAGCGCAAGATCGCGTGGAAGCTGGCCCTGGGCGAGGCCACCCGGCAGGTCGCCCGGTGGTTTCACGTTTCGGATG
>CAYPWB010000732.1:0-2460 GCA_964414315.1 uncultured Planctomycetaceae bacterium
GTAGACAGCCTCCGTCGCCTATTCGCCACCCCCGGGCGGGGCGGCGAGCTGTCCGGCGACGGCAGTCTGGTCGACTTTCTCGGCGCTTACATTGGCACGGTGGATGGGGCGTCGGAAGCCTTCTCGGAAGCGAGCGGTCGTCGTTTCGCCGATGGCTTGGTGGAAGAATACGAGCGAGGACGGCTGTGACGCTGACCGACACGGGCCCTCTGGTCGCCTTGATCAACCGCAACGATCCAAACCACTCCAAGTGCATCGCCGCAGCCCGGAGGCTTCCCGCGCGTCCACTTCTCACCACATGGCCCTGCTTTACTGAGGCAATGTACTTGGTGTTCCGGGCGGGCGGCTACGAAGGTCAAGAGGCGCTATGGGCGTTGTTCACCGCCGAGCGGTTAGCGCTCCGCGAACTGGACGCTGCCGACACGAGTCGCATGGCGTCGCTGATGCGCAAGTATCGCGACAGACCGATGGACCTCGCCGATGCATCGCTTGTGGCCATAGCCGAGCGATTGCGTATTGAAACTGTGTTCTCCCTCGACTCCGACTTTCAGGTTTACCGGCTGGCCGACGGTTCGGTGCTGCAAGTGGTCCCATGACCGCGTCGCACAGGACACTCTGTCTGCCACGCGTTCCCAAGCACTGCATGAGCAGCGACCATGTGTTTTGCGTGCTGCTGCCCGTGCTGCCCGCTCGCGACGCGCTGCTGGGAGGGCTGAAGGCCGAGGGCATTCACGCCGTGTTCCACTACGTGCCACTGCACAGCTCGCCCATGGGCCGCAAGCTCGGCTTCGCTGTCGCCCCCCTGCCGGTGACCGACGATCTGTCCGCCCGTGTCGTTCGCCTGCCGATGTACTATGAGATTACCGAGAAGAAGCAGGGGCGGGTGGCCGATGGGCTGACGGCCTGTTGCCCGGCGGGGCCCCCTTCGTGCGACGCCAAACAGCCGCTCGATGCAGACGCAGGGTAGCCCGTGCCGCCCGCTTGCCGGGCAGGGACCCGGCGGCTACACTGGGAAGATGACAGCGGGGAACGTCGAACGTTGAACTCCCCGTGACACCAGACGCCGAGAACACTCCGATGACGCAACGATCCACGGCAATGCTTCGACATGGCATTCGGAGTGACCAGCAGCGGCTGGCCGAGGCCGGGCTGCAAGCGCCGCTGGAAATAGCGGTGCAGTCCGGTGAAATCCGGATCCGGTCGGCCGCGGCCGATACCCCCGCACCATCGGCCGACGATCCGCTGCTCGATCTGGCCGGCGCCCTTTCCGGACCGTCGCTCTCCGGCCGCCAGACTGAACATGAGCTGGATGCCGACGAGGTCGTCGTCCCATCCTCTTTCCGTTGTCCCCAAGAAGCCGACATCTGCCCGGAAGGTCTGGGGGTTTCGTCCACCGCCGTTGGGCGATGGTGTCAGGCATGATATGCGTTTGTGCCCTATTGCCGCCCGGCAGTATCTGGTACACGGTCTGAGCCATGGAGGCTCGGGTTCGTCATGTCGAAATGGCCGCCACTTTGTGGATGCGGCCTTCGCTCTTCGCGACGGCCAGCTCATAGAGTGCCTGGAGGTTCAGCCAGAACTGCGGCGAGGTCCCGAATGCCTGGGCTAGCAGCCAAGCCGTCTCGGCGCTGACCGCACGTCGCCCTCGGCAGATTTCATTGATTCGCCGGACGGGCACACCGAGGTGGTCCGCCAGCGCCGTTTGCGTCAGGTCCATCGGCTCGAGGAACTCCTTCGAGAGGATTTCGCCCGGGTGAACGGGGACCGCGGGAATGTTTTTGTCGTCGATCATCATGCCACCTGCTCGCTTACCCGGCATCACGGGCGACCCCAATGCCAACGAAACCTAATGATAATCCACCAAATCAACATGGTAGGCTGCCCCATCTCGCCACTGGAATACAAGTCGCCATTGCCGGTTGACGCGGATGCTGTGCTGCCCTTGGCGGCCACCGCGCAGCGCTTCCAGGTGATTGGCCGGCGGTACGCGGAGTTCGGTAAGCTCCGAAGCCGCGGCGATCATGGCAAGTTTCCGGCGCAATGCCGTCTCGAGGCCGCTGGGAATACCGCGTCTGCGATCTTCCCGCCAGAACGCTTCCAATTGCTTCCTGCCGAAGCTGCCGATCCTCCAACGCCCTTTCGCTTGTTCCATTGTACCGCCTAGCGGTAGTACGCCAAACCCATTATTTCACGAGAATCGGACGTCAACCCTCGATTGGAATGCCCACGATGTTGAACCGGCCGCGGTTTTCGACCCCCTGACGGTCGGCAAGTATCGGGCGGCCGTCGGCCAGGCGCACCAGGTGCCCGCCCATAGAACCAGACTCCCCTTTGGACCCGATAGGTAGGTCGGGAAACGCTGTTGTGGGTGTTGCCCACCGCAGGGCGGTTCAGGCTCCGCGAACCGACCGATGCCGACGTGAGTCGCATGGCCGCGCTGATGCGCGAGCATCGCGACAG
>CAYPWB010000733.1:0-2460 GCA_964414315.1 uncultured Planctomycetaceae bacterium
CTCTTCCAGACCGAGCTGATGGGAAACGTCCATAATCAATTTGGCCATATCAATTCACCTTTCGTTGAGTTCATAACAGGTCACCCTGGGCCACGGGAAACTGCGCGCACAAATCGGCCACCTGCCCGCGGATGCGTTCCGCAAGCTGTTCGTCGTCGGCGGCGCGCAGCACGTCGAGAATCCAGCCGCCCACGGTGCGCATTTCCGCAATTCCCATTCCCCGCGTCGTCAGCGCCGGCGTGCCGATGCGGATTCCCGACGGGTCGAGCGGCTTGCGCTGATCGAAGGGGATCATGTTTTTGTTGACGGTAATGCGGCACCGGTCGAGCGCGGCCTCGGCAATCTTGCCGCTGACGCCCAGCGACGTGACGTCGGCCAGGACGATATGGTTGTCGGTGCCGCCGCTGACGAGCCGCAGCCCGCCCGCCGCGAGCACCTCGGCCAGCGTTTGGGCGTTGTCGACCACCTGGCGGCCGTACTGGCGGAAGTCGGGCTTCAGAGCCTCGCCGAAGCAAACGGCCTTCGCCGCCACCACGTGCATCAGCGGCCCGCCCTGGATGCCGGGGAAGACGGCCCGGTCGATATTGCGGGCGTCGTCGGCCTTGCACAGGATCATGCCGCCCCGCGGGCCGCGCAGCGTCTTGTGCGTGGTGGTAGTTACGTAGTCGGCCACGGGCACCGGATCGTTATGTACGCCGGCGGCCACCAGCCCGGCGTAGTGGGCCATATCGACCATGAGTTTGGCGCCGCAATCGCGGGCGATTTGGGCGAACTCCGCGTGTGGTATCTCGCGGGGGTAAGCGCTGGCGCCGGCCACGATCAACTTCGGTCGGTGCTTGCCGGCCAGCGCGGCCACCTGGTCGAGGTCGATCCGATGCGTGTCTGCCCGCACGCCGTAGGCATGGAACCGGTACAGCATGCCGGAAATGTTCAGGTGCATGCCGTGGGTCAGGTGCCCGCCGTGGGCCAGGTCGAGCCCGAGCACCGTGTCGCCCGGCTGCAACGCCGAAAGGTAGACGGCCGTATTGGCTTGCGCCCCGGAATGCGGCTGGACGTTGACGTGCTCGGCGCCGAAAAGTTGCTTGGCGCGGTCGCGGGCGAGGTCCTCGGCCACGTCGGCGAATTGGCATCCGCCGTAGTATCGCTTGCCGGGGTAGCCTTCGGCGTACTTGTCGGTCAGCACCGACGCGCAGGCCGCCCGGACCGCCGGCGACGAGTAATTCTCGCTTGCAATCATCTCCAGTCCGCTCCGCTGCCGCTGCATTTCGCCGGCAATGGCTTCCCAGAGTTGCGGATCCTGTTGAGGGAGGGGGTTCATGAATGGCTCGTGTTTAGCTAAGGGGGCGTGGCCTGCTACTTGAGCAGGGGGTCGGTTGCGGAATCCGTGCGCGGGCCCCGCTAGGGAGTGGCCGATACCGGATGCCAAACCGGCCAATTGTCGGCATTTCGGCCCGTTTCGTCAACCGGGACGCCGGCGAACTTGGTCGCGGCGTATCGCGACGGTGTTGACGGACTCCATGGCGCTCGGCTAGCCTAGATGTAGCGGACGTTTTGCTTCGCGAGCGCCTTTCCCATAAACGTTAAGGGGTTTTCGACGGGGAACTTCCGATGCCGATTGTCAGTCGCTTTGTAACCGTTCACAGGGGACTGTCCCGTTTTCGCGGCACATGGGGCGATTTACCCAATCGCCCTGCTTATGAAGCCGCGAATACGGGACTGTCCCCCTTGCATACCGGGGAGAAGACAGCCCGCGCCGCCGACCTGTGAACGGTTACGTCGCCTTTTTGGGATCATCGTGTACATCTACTGGCGTGATCATGCTCCACCCCATTTTCATGCCAAGTATCGCGATGAAGAAGTCGCCGTTGACATCGAGACAGGGGCGGTAACCGGGAGAATGCCTCATCGAGCCCTCCGCATGGTTGAGGAATGGCGGCAACTCCACAAAGACGAGTTGCTGCAGAACTGGCGATTGGCCGAGATGAAGGCGCCCTTGGAGCGGATTCACCCATTGGAGTAGAACCATGTTCCTGCACGTCAGAGAAGCACGATACCTGCACGACTACGTCATTTGGCTCCGCTTCAACGACGGAGCTGAAGGTGAGATCGATCTGTCCGGCGAATTGGACGGAGAAGTGTTCGCGCCGCTTCGAGACAAGAACGCATTCCGACGATTCCGTGTCGATCCGGAGTTGGAAACCATCGTGTGGGAGAACGGCGCGGATCTTGCCCCCGAATTCTTGTACGAGAATATGAGAGTTGTGGCCTGAGAGTAGCAGCGTTCGCAGGAACAAAGACGCACCGTGTTCGTCACAACGCACGATAGGGGCGTCCGCTCCTCGACAAGCAAAATGCTTGTCCCACGGGCCGGCGTTCGCCAAAGCGCCGGACGGCCCGGCGCCTTCACTCCCCCTCCAACTCCACCCGCACGCTCAGTTCGCCGGCGGCGTTTGTCAGTTC
>CAYPWB010000734.1:0-2450 GCA_964414315.1 uncultured Planctomycetaceae bacterium
GTCAACTTCCGGTGGGCGCTGACATTTCCTCTCCCCTAAATCCGGCTCCTTGCCCCGCCTCGCAAATTCGGCTAGGATCGGCCGAGAAACAAGTGGCGCAGACTTCCAGCTTGCGGTTTGCACGGCGCGCAAGCCGCGGGCCGTTTGCCGTTCCTATTTGCAGGGGAAAGTCGCCCCGGCAATGGTTGCCCGGAACACAAAGGAGGGAGATCGATGCGATATCGACAGGCTGTTGGGCCCCTGTTGCTTGGGACGGCGTTTGCCGGGGCGACGTGGGCGGCGGCGCTCGCCGAACCGCCCGAACCCGGGGCGCCGCTCGAAGGACGCTGGGAACTCGTCTTCGCCGAGGAATTCGACGACGCGGAAGCCGCCGAGGCCCGCTGGCATTTCCAGAACGGCCCGAGCGGACACATCCTGTCGAGCCGATGGCGGGAGAACGTCGAAATCGACGGCGGCACGGCACGGCTCGTCAATCGGCGCGAGCAACGCGGGGGGCAGGAGTGGACCAGCGGCAACCTGTGGACCCGCCGGCGGTTCACCTACGGCTACTTCGAATGCCGTTACCGGTACTCCGACGCGTCGGGCGTGAACAACTCGTTCTGGATCTTCCGGCCCATTTCCCGTCCTGCCAGGAAGGACCAGTTCGAGCTGGACATCAACGAGGGCCATCACCCGAACATCCTGAACACGAACATCCACTGGGTCGACGACGAACTGGTCCGCCGCACCCGCTCGAAACGCATCACGGTCGAACGGCCGCTCGCCAAGGAGTTCCACACGTTCGGTTTCCGGTGGACCGAGCAGGAACTGACCTGGTATTTCGAGGGCAAGGAGATTCGGCGCGAGCCCAACTCGTTCGCGCACGCCGACGCCTCGGTGTATCTCAGTTCCGCCGTCATGAAGTGGGCCGGCCCCGTTACCGAAGCCGTCGACGGCACGAGCATGGACGTCGACTACGTACGCATTTGGCAACGGCAGTGACTCGCCGCTTCCGGGAGCGGGCACGGCGCGGGTAGGAGCCCAAGCGAGATACGGTTCGGCTGAACGCGGGCATTCCGAGCGTCCCGACAATCGGGCGAGCGGAACGTCAGGGCGTCAGTTCGAAGTTGAACCGGTTGGGTCCGCCGGCGGTGACCTCGGCGGTCAGTTCCGACCGCCGGTTGTACTTTTCAGGGATATAGCTTTGGAAGCTCAGTGCCGGTTCGCCGCTGGCAGCTTGCGGCGTTTCCACTTGTCGCATGGCGGTAATTTCCACCCGCTTCGGTCCCGGTGCAGCGCGGAGCGAGTAGCGGCCGTCGACGATTTTGCCGGCCGCGCTGGCCTCCTCGCCGCCTTCGGCGCGGAAGATGATCTCACCCGACTCGACCGGTTGGCCGTCGAACGTGACAGTTCCGGTGACGGCGTGCAACCCGTCCGCGCTTCCGCAGCCGGATACGAGTGCGAGGATGAGTACAACCGGGAAGAAATATTGAAGGAATGATACGTTCATTGGGAAGTCCTTTGGTTGGCATCAATCGGGCACCGAAACCACTTCGTTTCCCGCTCGCGTGCCCAAGCCTTTCCAAATGGTCAGGTCGATCGACTCAGAGAAGAAGTGGACCGAGCCGTCGGCCATGGATGCTTGGACGCCGCCGGGGTGGGCGCTGCGAGCGAGGATGAGCTTATTGATGTCGTCGCCCACGCTGGTGCAGTCGGGCGAGGCGGCATCCTTGCAATACCAGACGCGATCGGAAACGGTCGAGTTGGGCGGTTCCATCGTGGTGAAGCCGAAGCCGGAATGCTGCCCGCCGCCCCAATAGCCGCCCCCTTCGCCCCACCCGTTGCTGTTCTTGTCGCCGCGAATGCGCACCTCGGAGATCATCAGTGTATTGGTCGTGCCGTCCTGCACGTCGCGGATGCGCACGGCCGAGTTCGACCAGAACATGCCGCGGTGGGGGTGGATGGCGTAATCGGGGTAGCCGGGCCGGTTGATCTTGATGTAGTCGTCGCCCGTGCAGCCCACGTAATTTCCCTGGAAGCCGTAACCGCCGCTCCGGTAGCCTCCGCCGGCACCGAAGCCGGGGGCCATCGGGTCGGACGGGCATACGAACATCGGCACGACCATATCCTTGATCGCAACCGGAGTATCCATCACCCATTCTCCCTCCCACGCCGCGTACTGATCGTACGAGGGCTTCAACTCGATGAACGGCCAGATCTGCTGAAACCAGGTGCAGCGGCGGTGGTAGCTGGTGCTTCCTTCGTCGAGGTTGCCGAACGGAAACGCCTTGTGCGTCGACTCGTAGTTGTGCAGAGCCAGTCCGATTTGCTTCAAGTTGTTGCTGCACTGCATCCGCCGAGCCGCCTCGCGCGCCGCCTGCACGGCGGGCAGCAGCAAGGCGATGAGGATACCAATGATGGCGATGACCACCAGCAGTTCCACCAGGGTAAAACCGCGTCTTTTTCGTGAA
>CAYPWB010000735.1:0-2448 GCA_964414315.1 uncultured Planctomycetaceae bacterium
ATAAGCAGGCGCGGTCCGTCTCTGTTGGCCGATCAGACCGCTGCAAAAAGCTGCGATTTGCGGGGAGGTGTCCATCATCGCAAAGGCTCCACACGAAGAGTTTCCCAAGGCGGCGAACGGCTTCGGGAGGATGGAAGAGCTGCGATGGTTGGCGAGGAGGATGGCTTGGGAAGCACCTCGCGGCGTAGTTCTTCACCGCAACAGGGACAGCGTGTGATGTCGATTCCTACCAAGACGTGCATCCAATCGGCGGCCGTCTGGGGGTGATTGTTGGCCGGCGGTCGGGCCCCGAGCAACTGGCGGCACGTGGCCAGGTGCTTCTGTTTGGCGCGGTTGGCCAAGAGGCCGTAATGCCGGATGCGGAGGAAGCGGTCCGGCAGGACGTGCTGCAGAAAGCGGCGGATGAACTCCTCGGCAGGAAGTACGTCGGTTTTCAGCCGGTCGCCGTCACGGCGATCCCGATAGCGGTAACGCACCATTCCGTCGTCACAAGCGACAAGGCGATGGTTATTGATGGCCACACGATGGGTGTAGCGGCCGAGGTAGTCCAATAGCTTGCGTGGCCCGGCAAACGGCGCCTGCGAATAGACCACCCAGGGCTTTTTCCGCAGACGTCGCAGCCAACGGCGGTGCCCGTCGGGCTGGGCGAGTTCGCCCAACTGGGGTGGGATGTCCAGTTGGTCCTGTTCGAGCAACCGGGCCAAGCCGTCCAGATACGTAGCACGGAACATCTTACTGAGTCCGCGCACGGGAAAGAGAAACTTCCGGCCCGCGGCGATCCACTTTGATCCGTCGTCGGCCAGTGCGCCGGAGGCGATCAGGCCGTGCAGGTGGAAATGGGCGCGCAGTTGCTGGTCCCATGTATGCAGCACGAGCGTGAAGCCGACCTTGCCACCCAACTCGTTCCGGCCAAACTCCTGGAGGGTGCCCGCGGCGGCGGCGAACAGCAGACGCAGCAGCGTCCGCTGGTTGCGCTCGCTGTAAAGGATCAGTGCGTTCAGCTCGTGTGGCAAGGTGAACACGTCGTGGAAGTACGGCACCGGCAAGAGTTCTTCCTGACGGGCGGCCACCCAAGCGGCGGTCGCTGTAGTCTGGCACTTGGGGCAATGGCGGTTGCGGCAACTGTGGTAGGTATACCGTTCGTACCCGCACCCCGGGCACCACTCGCGATGGCCGCCCAAGGCGGCGGTTCGGCAATGCGCAATCGCCCACATCACTTTCCGCTGGGCGGGCGTCAAGGAATGTGTTTGCTGATACGCCTCGCCATACTGCCGAAAAACGTCGGCCAATTCGCAAGAAGGGGGCTCTACCGGCGCCGTGCGGGATGGCACGGCGCTGAACATGGTGATTACTCCGCCACGTCCGTGTCTTCTGGCTGGCGCAGCAGGTCGAGCGGGCTTCGGATACTGCGTAAGTGCTGGCCAGTGACGTGCAAATACTTGGCAGTCGTGTGTAAGCTGCTGTGTCCCATCAACCGCTGGATGGTCGGCAAGGGCACGCCAGCCTCCATCAGGTGTGTCCCGAAGGAATGACGTAACGAGTGGATGCCGTGACCGTGCTCAATCTTCGCTTGCGCTTTCGCCGCGTAGAATATCTTCTGCGCAGTGCCGGTCGGCATAGGAAGGTTGACGTCTCGGCCCGGGAAGAGCCAGGGCTCCGGACGATCCTGGCGCCAGTAGGTGCGCAGTTCGTCCAGTAACCGTGGCGACAGCAAGGTGTAGCGGTCCTTACGCCCCTTGCCTTCGTTGACGCGGATCAACATCCGCTCGGAGTGGATGTCACGAAGCCGTAAATGAACCAGTTCCGACAGCCGCAACCCACCACCATAGGCCGTCATCAGAAGTACGCGGTGCTTGGGGTTCTGCGCGGCGGCGAGCAGTCGGGCAATTTCGCCACGGCTGAGCGGCTCGGGTAGCCGCCCACTGCGTTTGGCCGGAACACGCAGCGCGAGGTCCTGCCGCCCCAGGACTTGGCGGTAGAAAAACCGAATACCCGCCAGCTTCTGGTTGCAGGTGCTAAAGGCCACTTTCCGCTGAGTGATCAGATAATGGAGAAAGCCACGGACCTCCTCGACGGAGATCGTATCGGGCGAACGCCCATAGTGCCTGGCCAACTGGGCGACCGCGGTCACGTACGCTTTGACGGTGCGAGGGGCCTTGCGGTGAAGCTCGAGTTCGTGGATCATCTTCTGTCGCAGGGGAGTCATGTCGGTAGCTCCTTGGAAAAGGTGGAAACGGGACTGTAAGCAAATCTTCAGTTTCCCCCTTCCAGAGCTACCGACATACCCTGCGCACAAAAAAAGCCCGGCCACTTCAGGCCAGGCTACCATTCTGTCCCCGCTATCGTTCTGCCGCGCAGCGGCTTAGTTCAACACTGGTTATGTGAAGCTTCACATAACCAGTGGTTCGGGAGCACGCAGTAGGCCAGCACCCGCAAGGGCTCCCGCTC
>CAYPWB010000736.1:0-2431 GCA_964414315.1 uncultured Planctomycetaceae bacterium
GAACTCCTCGGCCGTGATGGCACGCCCCTTAGCCTCGCCGGCGTTGGGCATATCGAAGTGCGGCGTCGTGTTCAGCAGCCCCATCTTCACAGCCCAGTTGCAGGCGGCTTTCAGGTGGCGAAGGTGGCACGCGATGGAACTTTCCCGCATCGGAGGCAGAAGCACTTTGCGCCCTTTGCGGGTTTCGGTCCGGACCTTCCGCAGTTCGCGGACGAAGCGGCTGATCGTTTCGGTGGTCACTTTGCACAGCCGGTCCACGCCGATGACTCGCTCGAAGTGGTTGAACGCGACCACGTAGGCTTCCCGCGTCTTGGCGGCCTTCGCCGGGTCGGCCAATCGCTCTTGCTCGAACCGCTCGCGGAACTCCTGCCAGGTGATCTTGTGGGGCTGCACGTATCGACCGGCCTGCAATTCGCCCTCCCACTTGGCGGCGGCCTTCAATGCGGCCTTGCGATTCGAGGTTCCGGCGGTCTTCTTCACGAACTTGCCGGTCGTCGGGTCCACGTACCGCATCGAGAAGTTTGCCCGGTCCGGTTCCTTGATGATGTGGACTTTCACTTCGTTCATGGTCATTGCTCCTTCTGGTCGCGTTGCTGATTGTCGTGCTTCTGGTTGCTGTCCTGCCCGTTGCTCCCGGCCTGCCCGTTCCCGGCGATCTCGGGGATGGCGGGCCTGGGCAGAATATCGACGGCCTGCACCCGGTTGATCTTCGACGGGTCGAGGTACATTTGCGTCACGTGCATGGCCGAGTGGCCAAGGAAGTCCTGCGCGGCAGCCCGGCCTAGCTTGTCGGCCACGCCCGTTGCGGCCGTGCGGCGAATCTTGTGAAACAGGTCGCGGCGGCCCGAAGGCAGCCCCGCCCGGTCGAGAATGCGCCGCATCGTCTGGTACAGGGCCTCGCGTCGGAGCGGCCAGGGAAACAGCCGCTTGCCCACGCCCACCGCCATGACGGCCTTGACCGCTGCCAGGGTATCGGGGTGCAGCTTGAAGCGTTGGTCGCAGTTGTGCTTTTGCAGTTCGGCCGGAACGTGCAGCCACCCCGCTTCCGCATCGAGGGCGGTCCGGTCGAGTTGCACGACAGCGCCCACCCGCAAGCCGGTTTCGTACAGGACGAGCAGCAGGGCCGCCCACCATTGACCGGCGGGCACGGTGTCATCGACCATGCCCGGCGTTGCGGCGGCCGTCTTGAGCAGCAGGTCGAACTCAGCCAGGGTCCACGCATCCGGAATCCGCTTGGGTGTCCGAACCGGGTCCACGCCCGGCAGGTCGGCCACCAGCTTTCGCTTGTATGCCCGTCGCCAGACGGCCGTGATGTGCCGAAACAGCTTGTTGACCGTATGGGGCGAGCGCCCGGCGTCGAGCATCGCCGACATGAACCCGGCGAGCAGATCGTCGGACAGGTCGGCCACGCAAACCGGACGCCCGGCGTAGCGGTCAAGCAGGTTGATCGATACCCGATATTGAACCGGCGTTGCCTTCGAGCAGTTCAGCAGCCGCAGAGGGCGGTAGACCTTCTCGAAGAACTCGGCCAAGGTTTGCCCTTCGCCCGACGTGTCGGCCAGGGGCCCGGGGCCAAAGGCGACCGGAGCGTTGCCGGCGGACTTGCCGTTGCCGTTGCTGTTGCCGTTGCCGTTGCTGTTGCCGTTGCCTTCATGCGCGGGCTGGTCCTTTCGCGGCTTGCGTCGGGCAAGTTCCGTGAACCGCTCGGCGATGCACGCGGCCATTTGCTCGACCTGCGCCCAGAGCGCCGGGTTGCGGCGCTTCCAGTCGGAAAGGCTCTTAGGCTGCACGCCCGCCAGCCCGGCCGCTACCCGCTGGCTTTCACCCGCAGCCATGAAGGCGGCGGCATGGATGACATGCAGGGGCACGTCGTGAAGCACGAGGCGGCCCCCGACGTTCCGTTGCGTCTTGCCGTATCGCCCCGGGGACCGGACAACCCACGATAATCCTTGCTTCGCTTCCGCTTCCGTCGCCCGGCGGTGCCATTGCTTCGGGGAGGGCAGGCGGGGCTGCCCGTCTCGGCCGCGGCGGTAAAAGGTCAACCGGCCCATCGTAATGCCGCACACGGCACACCGGCCGTTGTCATCGACGTATCGGTGCCATTCGGTGGGCTTGTCGGTGGGCTGGGGGGCGGGCGTGGGAGTTTGCTCGTTCATGCGTGTGCCCTCCCGTGAGTAACGCCGTGCTCCGGCTTCCATCCGAGGTTCATGGCGAGGATGGTGGCGAAGTTCTCTGCATCGACCGGGTTGTGAGCCGAGAATTGAACGAAGATGCCGTCCGTTGTGATCGACACGGCAACGTCGTAGGGTCGAAAGCCCGGGGCGTCGGTTTGGGCGAGAAGCGCCCGAACCCGCTTGAACACGGTTTCCGGCCGGTTGCGGAGGGGGATCACTTCCCAATAGTCGCTTTGCCGGTCGGCAAACTCAGCCAG
>CAYPWB010000737.1:0-2428 GCA_964414315.1 uncultured Planctomycetaceae bacterium
TGTCCGTGAGCACGATAAATGCTGGCAATTTGCCGATTTCTGAGCAAGATCGTTGAGACTGGCCACCACGCTTCTGTCGACAAGCCTGATCGGAATTGGCGCCACGACGCCTTTTCGCCGAGTAACGCCGCCGACCGCGCCGATTCTGAGCAGGAACATCGATAGCCGTAACCAAAATGATGCTCTTGATCAACCGTGGTCTGAGCACGATCATTGAGGCGCGTTCCCGTTCCCCCTGTGGAATTGAAAGGGAACGGAACGGTGCGACTGCATCGAACATCCGGCATCGGGACAGAGAAGAGGCCACCGGTACTTTGTCGCAGGCACATTCCGATGCCATCCTATCGGTTTTGATGAACGACACGCTATCAATTATCTTGGCCACTCTCAGGCTTCTCGGTCGGGTTTTCAACAGACTGGATTAAACAGCAACGGAGTAAGTATCTTCCTAGGCACCCCCTGGAACTCTTGGAAGTTGAATATGATGACGACCGACAGCGCGAGCTAGCGACAACGTGCATTCGGCGGTACTTGAGCCAAGTGTTGGGCCAGGACAGAACCGGCAGGCAAACGTTCAGCATGCGGACGATAACGCAGCTTTGGACTCTTTCGGCCGTGTGCAAGCACCACGCGTTCCGAGATGAGAGAGAGGTGCGGCTCATCCTTGCCGAAATCACGGCCCCCGATTCAGCGAGCGAATCGTCGTGCAGAACGGTTGGAGTTTCACCGCTGTATCATCGCCTAAGCGAAGAACAGTCCATACCCTACTTCAAGCTGTCATTTCGTGCGGACGCCGTCAAGGAGATACGCCTCGGCCCGAAAAACCGCACGGCAGAAGACCGAGTGGCGATCAAGGACTTCTTGGAAAGCAACGGCTACGACTGCAACCGAATTTACATAGCGCCATCGCAGGTGCCGTACCGTTGAAGCACTGTGCCCCCACCTGTGCCAGAAACAGGTCCAGCGTCTGCTCGAAGGTAAACCCCCCATGCACTCGGGCAAAGAGGAGAAACTCCCGAACCCGCCGGACGAGTTAGGGCCGCTCCTTCTGGCCCGATAGGTCTTTCTCGATCAGGAACCGGTCATACCCCTCCAACATCGCTTGTAACCGCTCCCCGCCACCTCATAACCGATCTCCCGGGATATACGCCGATGAACATAACGCCGGAATTACCGGTGTTATGTTAACGGCGCGCTGGTCGCGCGGCTACAGAGGCGTGAAAATCGTGCCAGAGCCGCTTGCCGCGGCCGTCTGGACGGGCTAGGATCATGGTTTGTGGGATGGCCCTTCCGGGAAAGGGTAATCGGGGCAGAATAAACGAGTTACGTGGAGGAGCACGATGGCACTGAAAGACATTTCCGCCGATGCCGTCGCGAAGGCGCTCGCAGAGTATCGCGTGCTTGGTGAGCGGGCGTTCAATGGCAAGTATGACATCCGTCGTCCTGCAAAGGCCTACGTCGTACTCGATGAACACCGAAATATGTGTCCCGCCGCCGCTATCCTTCGCGCGGCTCACCGGATTCAGTTTTCAACGCAACCGCCACTGTCGCGCGACGAATTCTCCGGTGGTCAGCAAGCAGAGAGAATCCTGACAAAGCTTGGATTCACTGCCGGTAAGTACGGTGACTTCGCTGGTCCGGTGCCGACAGACGACCCGAGTACAACGGACTCTTGATAGCGACTGCTGTTTCTGCTTCTCTAATGAGGTACTAGGACATGATCAGCGAGTTTGGGCAGGGCGACCACAATGCATATCTCAGCTGGGTGAATAACAACCCTGACGGGTATATTTGGAATGTCGGCCACCGCCGATTGCACCACGCAAGATGCCGCATCATGCGCCAGGGCGTACCTGTGGCCGACCCCAAGAATCCGCCGAAGAAGAAACTACGTGCAAGCAAGGTCTCCAAGAAGATCTGTGCTTCAACGAAACAGGAACTGATCGAAGAAGTCCCCACCGCCCGTGACTCGACACGATACTGTTCGGTATGTGGACCGTGACTGGTATGCACGTACACACGTTTGATTCCAAATCGTAGCGTCCGACCAAAGTCCACGTAACCAAACGCTGAACCCGAGCGGGAATGGCGGTCGGGTCTTGAGATGAATCAACGCTTCTCGGCGCCATTCCCGCCGGGTTAGTTCGGCCGTTAGCCTCAGACACGTTGAACTGAGGCTGGCGGCACCACTGGCTTGGCGCAGACGCCTCGGTCACATCGACCGGTGCGACCTCGAATCCTAACTGTACAGGAAAGCTGCCCCCTCGCCAATGGGGCGCAAGGGGCACCGGCCTCATGGAATTCCCAGCAGCATGGCGGCGGGCGCGGCCCTATTCCCGCGATGATATCAAGCAGTCGATCCCGTGGCAGTCAGCCGCCTGGTCCGCAATCGCGTCGGTCAGACCGAGCAGCCCTTCGAGAAGCTCCT
>CAYPWB010000738.1:0-2427 GCA_964414315.1 uncultured Planctomycetaceae bacterium
GCCGGCCGGTGACGCTCCTGACTTGTACCAGAGACTAAACCGCCGCGCTGTCACGGCCCCGTGTTCGTAGTATAGGAGGCTTACGATGCAACGACTCTGTATGATCCTGACCGCCGCGTTGTTGGCCGGCACAGCCGCCGGCGCCGAGGAAGGTTTTCAGCCGTTGTTCGACGGCAAAACATTGGATGGTTGGGAGGGGAACCTCGAGTGGTTCCGCATCGAGGAGGGGGCCGTCGTGGCCGGCAGCCTCGAGCGACGCATCCCGCATAACGAGTTCCTCGCCACCAAACAGGAGTTCGACGACTTCGAACTGCGGCTGGAGTTCAAACTGTTGGGCGAGGGCGCGAATGCCGGGGTGCAAATCCGCTCGCAACGCGTGCCGAACTCGACGGAAATGATCGGCTATCAGGCCGACCTGGGCGACCGGTGGTGGGGGTGCCTGTACGACGAGTCGCGCCGGCGGCGCGTCATTGCCGGACCGCCCGACGCCGAACGCGGCAATCCCGTGCGGCGCAACGAATGGAACGAGTATCGCATCCGCTGCGAGGGGCCGCGCGTGCAGCTTTGGATCAACGGCGTCCAGACGGTCGACTTCACCGAGCCGGACGACCAGATTCCCCGCACGGGCCTGATCGGCCTTCAGATTCACAGCGGCCCGCCGTGCGAGGCGTGGTACCGGAATATCCGCATCAAGAAGCTCGAGCTGTGATACGGTTCCTTTACTTCGACCTGGGCAATGTGCTGGCGAACTTCACGGTCGAGCGCATGCTCCGCCAGGTAGGCGAGGCGGCGGGCGTCGACGCCGAGCGGGTGCGCGAGGTGGTGTTCGACGCCGGGCTGCAAACCGACTTCGAGACGGGCCGCGTGACCTCGCAGCAGTTCTACGAGCACTTCTGCCTCGAAACGGGCACCCGGCCCGACTACCAAACCCTCGAGTTCGCCGCGAGTGATATTTTCGAACTCAACGTGCCCATCGTGCCGGTCCTGGTGGGCCTGGCCCAGGCGGGCTGGCCGATGGGCATCCTATCGAACACGTGCGAGGTTCACTGGGAACACTGCCTGCGGCGGTTCGCCATCCTCCCCTCGCTTTTCGGCAAATACGCCCTGAGCTACCGGATCGGCGCGATGAAGCCCGAGGCGGATATCTTCCTCGCCGCCGCCGAACTGGCCGGCTGCCGCCCGGAGGAAATCTTCTATCTCGACGACCTGCCGCAGCACGTCGAAGGGGCAAAGGCCGTCGGGTTCGACGCCGCGCAGTATGTCGGCACACCGCAACTGCGGGCCGAGCTGCGCCGGCGGGCGATTCTGGGCGGGTAGGGAACTACAACTCGCGGTAATGCGTGAGCAGGGTGGCCAGCGCGCGGTCGAGGCCGAAGGCCGCGTGGGCCCGGGCGCGGGCGGCCTGGCCGAGGGCAAGCCGTTGTCGGTCGTCCGAAAGCAACGCCGCCATCGCTTCGGCCAGCGCGTGCGGATCGCCGGGAGCGACCAGCCTTGCGGCGTTGCCTTGCGGCGGGAAGATCTCGCCCGTGCCGCCCACGGCCGTCGCCGCGACAGCCGTTCCGCTCGCCGCCGCTTCCAGTAGCACGCGGCCGAGCGGCTCCTGCCGGGCCGCATGCGCCAGGAGCGTCAACTCGCACAGCAACCGGTCGACGTCGCCGCGCTCGGCCAGCAGATGCAAACGGCCGGCCAGCGGCCCCTCGCGCGACGCCCGACGGAGCCGGGCCTCGAACTCGACCGACTCGCGCTTCAGCGAGTTGCGCTGACCGACGATCAGGTAGTGCGTCTTCGGCAGTCGCGACGCCAACCCGGCAGCGGCTTGGGCGAATACGTCCTGTCCCTTGCGCAGGCAAATCTGTCCGATGGTGCCGATCAACCGGGCGTCGGGCGGCAGGCCGAGCTCGACGTGAAGATACCCGGTAGGCGGGCGCGGCTGGAACCGGGCAAGGTCGACGCCGTTGTACGCGACGTAGGTCTTCTCGGCACGGAGCCCGGCCGCTACATGGTATTCACGCACGGCGTGCGAAACGGCCAGCAAACGGCGGTGCCGGTTCAGATCGGTCACCGCAAGGCGACTCAGCCGCACAATGTCGCGCAGGTGCGCGAGGCTCGGCACGCCGGCCTCGGCGGCCACCGGACCGGAAAGCCGCCCCATCGACAGGCTGTTGGCATGGAGCACGCCGGGCCGGCAGCGGCGCAGCAGCCGGTCGAGGTCGCCACGCAGCACGGCCTGGGGTCGGCGCTTCCCGTCGGAGCCGAGGGTGGAAAACGGAACCTGCTCCACCTGCAACTCGGCCAGAGCCCGGGCCAGCGGCCCGGCGGGCGGCGCGGCCGCCATCACGCGGAACCCGGCTGCCCGAACACCCGCGAGCGTCGAAAGCATCGACCGCTCCCCGCCGCATAGCGTCGGGTATTCGCACAAGAGCAGGA
>CAYPWB010000739.1:0-2415 GCA_964414315.1 uncultured Planctomycetaceae bacterium
ACGCGCTTCGCCCACGGCCGGGCCGTGAGCCGGGTGGAGGAAACGCAGGAGGAAGCGTGAGGGCGGTTGCAACTCGGGCAATGACGGAAGCAATCAACAAAGGCGCGCCGGGGGGAACTGTCCTTTCACTATGCTGCCATGCTGAGAGGTCTGCTCGCGTACGTCCGGCGAAGCATGGAAGCCTGCCCCGGACTTCTCCGAATTGTCCCTTGTCGCGTTTTCGTGGGAGTTGGGGCGGCAACGGGAAATTTGCCGATTACTTTCGCCACCGCACCAACATGCTGCACGCCAGAACGTAGAGCAGTAGCAAACCGGTGGCTGGCTCCGGAACGGCCGTGAGTATGAGGCTACCGGCCGTGACTGTCCATGTGCCCGACCAGCCAAGGTTATCGGTGATAGTGAACAGGTGGGTAATGTCCTGTCCCTCATTGAGTAAGGTCGAGCCGACGTACACGTCGCCCGAGAACAAGGTGAAGTAGTCACCGGCGCTGAGGCTGAAATCATCCATCGCAAAAACATTCAACGCGATGGGCTCTAACCTATCCTGCAGGTAGAGGGCGTTGCCAACGATCTGGCCGTAGTTTTCGTTCGTGGTGTTGTCAAGGAAATGCCAGTCCCACTTGGCACCGTTGCGAATGGTCAGGCTGCTGCTACTCTCCAGTGTGAGCTTCTCGCCGGACGCTTGAGTCAACAGCGTGCCGCCAGCATAGATGGTTACATCGCCGCCGATGGTGCCAGTGCCCCCAAGTGTACCGCCCTCGTCGATCGCCACAGCCGTATTGCCGAGCGAGCCGTTAACCATCAGTGTGCCCGCAGCGACGGTCGTGACGCCCGTATAGGTGTTATTGGCGGACACGATGAGCGTGCCCGCCCCCATCTTTTCCAGGCCGTCGACGCCACGGAGGGGGGCCGCGATGGCGGCAGTGTGGCCGTCGCCAACGAAGATGGCGGGCGTTCCTGCCGTGGCGTCCATCATCAGGCCTCCGGCTCCGGCAGCGATCGTGTGATTGGCATTGTCGAAGGATAGTGAGCCAATTATGGAGTCACCGTCCATGGTCACGATTACCGGCGCGAATCCGTGGAAGGCGGCCGACCGGTCGGTGCCGCGAGCAACGGCGCTGCCTTGCCAATTGCTCGCGTCGGTCCAGTTACCGTTGCCCCCGACCCAACTGCCGTCGGCATCGGTGAACGCGAGACCATGGGCCACGATGATCCGCTTTGGGCCGCCGAGGAAATCCGCCTGGAATACGAGCTGTCCCTGGGCATTGAACGCTAGCGCCAAGTTGCTACGGTCGCTGAGCGTATCGTGGCCGAAGTGCAGGCGGCTTATAATGCCTTCGTAGCCGTTCAATACGCCGCCCTGGCGGGCCAGCGCGTGGAGTTCGCCCTGCGAATCGGTAGCGAAGAGCGCAGCCCCCTGAGGCACCCAGCCCAGGAAAGCGACCTGGCCGGTATCGCTGATCGCCACGTCCGAGAACGTACCGCTGAAGACGGTGCCGTCATCGAAACCCGGCGCTTGCTGGCCTTCCAAAGCCAGCGCATGCAGTGTTCCGTCAGTATCCCAGCGCCATACGCCGCCAATATTGTTGCCTGCTTGGGCTGCAAACGCGACCTGTCCGGACGGGTTGATGGCTGGGATGCGCTCGGCCTGGAGCGAGCCCAAGGCTAAGTCGCCCTCGTGGCCGGGCAGAGGATCGCCCCCCGCCAGCACTGTCTGCACGCCGTCCGGTCCGCCCATCTTCAGCCACATATTGACACCCTCGATCAGGAACGTTTCGGACCGGTTCGCCACCGGCGTTCTGAGCATCCAGGATGAGGTTCCACGATCGGTGGCCAGCAATGTGTGAGCGACAAGGCCCACACCGTTCGGTAGCGACGTCCAAACCGCGTCTCGGGTTGTGTAGCCCGAATCGCGGGCAGATGCTGCCAGGACGAATCCGTCATCCTTGGCCGCCAACCCCTTGAGCAAGTTGATGTGAAATCCCTCCATGCCTGGAGCGGGTGTGCCATGCAAAACAAGCGGCGTCAGGCCCGCGACCGGATCGTAGGCGAAGTAGCCGTTACCCCCGGAGTAGTCACCGACGAAGGCCACTCTGCCCACGGCGTCCATCACCAGTTCGCCGGTGAAACTGGTGAAGCTTGTGAAGGTTGCCCCGCTTACCCCTGGTACATCCATCCCGCCGGACGCAACGAGCGCTAAGCCGTCAGGAGTTTCAGCCCAGATGGCCGAAGTGATGGATCCGTCCTTGATGAAGGAACCATGAAAAGCCACTTTTCCACTCTGCGACAGGAATGGCCTGGAAAGGTTGAAGAATGTTGCTCCAGGCGCAACGCCGGGAGCTTCGGTGCCCACAGAGGCCAGCAACTGGCTTTGCCCGTCACGGAAGACCCAGAGGTCTCTGCCGCCGACTTGTT
>CAYPWB010000740.1:0-2411 GCA_964414315.1 uncultured Planctomycetaceae bacterium
CCAAGCCGCCAAGCCGCGAAGGGAGGAATGGGCCCCCACCCTACCCCTTATTCCTTTGCCAATCACCCCCCCTGAACCCCGACATCGGCCCGGCCCCAGTGCGGCTCACTCAATGTCGGGCATTCCCACCGGCTCGCCGCGGAGCATGCGGGCCTGGTCTTCCGGCAGGTTCACGCCGTAGAAGATGGCATTGAGGTCGATCCACAGGGCGAGCCGGCGGAGGTCCTCGTCGCTCAACTCGACGCCCTCGTGCCCTTCGCGCAGGAGCTTCATGAGCCGGCTGCCCAGCGCGCCCGTTGCGCCGCCGGGCGGGGTGACCTGCACCTGGTTGCGCTGCGCGAACCGGGGCACCAGGCCCTTGGCCGTCATCAGCCCGACGTACGACTGGTTGAACGCGCCGGCCGGCGCGCCGGTGAGGTCGGGTTCGGCGAGTGTACTAAGGGGACAGTCCCATTTTCGCGGCCTTGCGTCGTTGGGCGATTGGGCAAGGTCCCCACTGTGCCGCGAAAATTGGGACAGTCCCCCGTGGCAGCGGACGCAGTGGCGGTCGAGCACCGGCTGCACGACCTCGACGTAGCTGAACGGCCGGCCGCCCCATCGGCCCGGGGCGATTTCCGACGGCGGCCGCCGCAAGGCCAAGAGATGCCCGCGGGACGGCGGCGGCGCTGTCGTCTTGTGCTCGTGGCAGCCCACGCACGAGGTTTGCTCGCCCGACTGCACGTACGTGACCGAACGCATGGTCTGGTAGGCGAACCCGTCGCCGTCGAGCGCCTGGAACAGCAGCAGCTTTCCGGCCGGCACGGTGAAGTGGGCCGAGCCGTCCGGTTCGACCGGCACCGTGCCGAGCACGGCCCGCGCGTTCTCCTCGCCGGCCAGCCCGACCGGCGGATGGTTGGCCAGGTTGGTCGTCTTGGGGAAGATCTGCACGACCCGCAGTTCCTTGATGTGGTCCGGCGGCACGCCGCCAAGCCCCTCGCTCACGTCGGCCACCACCATGGTGCCCGCCGGCGGCGCGTCATCGGCCGCCATGCCGGCCAGCACGGGCGGCGTGGGCCGCGGGCGCAGCGGGATTGGGTTCGTGCTGCCGATTTTCGGGTCGCGGTAAATCAGCTCGCGGTTGCCGAACCGGTCCAACAGGTACAGGCCCAGGGCATCTTTGCGGTTGGCGCCCGGTTCCCAAACCAGCGGATACGGGCTGTAGGCCACCAGGTAGAAGTCCTCCGAAAGCGGCCACGGCGCGGCGTAATACTCGCGGATGTCGCGGCCTTCCGACTCGGGGAACGGGATTTCCGGCGTGATGCGCTCGACGGCCTGAAGCCCGTCGCGGGCAACCGTGGGATCCAGTATGGCGATCGACCCGGCCGTAATCGAATGGTGCGCCGAGGCGGTGAACAGGATCTTCTGACTGCCGGGGATCGGCTGGGCCTGGAACGTGCAGTGGGGGTTCGGCGTGGCGTTGCCCCACACGGCAATCGGGTTGGTGCCGTCGGGCCGCGACGCCCAAAGGTTCTGGTGCGTGACCGCGTCGCGGTCGATGTAATCCCACCGGGCGTACAGGATATGGCCCGTGTGCGAAACGGTCGGGTACCATTCGTTCGTGTCGTGGTACGAGAGGGTGCGGAGGTTCGAGCCGTCGGCGTCCATCCGGTGCAGCGTGTACACGTCCCACCGCGTGCTGAACTGGCCGCCGAAGCAGCGGGCGTAGCCCTTGCGCCGGGTCGACATGAACGCGATGCCGCCGTCGGGCAGGTAACAGGGCATCAGGTCGTCGTAGGCGTCGCCCGTGAGTTGCCGGAGGCCCGTGCCGTCGACGTTCACTTCCCAAATGTGGTAGAAGTTTCGCGAAGGGTCCTGATCGTTGCCCACTTCGGCGTGCGGCAGGGGGCCGTCGGGGCAATGGACGTAGGAGAACACGATCCGCCGCCCGTCGTACGAAAGCCGCGGCTCGAGGACGCTGCCGGATGCCGGAAAAGGGGTCAGGAGCCTTTTCTGCGCAGCACCCTCCGGGCCGGTAAAGGGGACAGGTACGTTTTGCCGGAACGGCCCTTCGGGTGCTTCGCACAAAACGTACCCGTCCCCTTTACCGCCGGACCCCTTTTCCGGCAGAATATCGCGAGTCCGCAGCGACCGGCCCGGCTCTTCGAGGATGAACAGCCCTCCGCCCGGCCGCGCCCGCCAGCCGTAATGCTGCATCACCAGGTGACTGTACGAGGTGGGCACGCGCTTGGCGAACAGCAGTTCGCCGAAGTCGAACAGCGGGTTGGCCAGCGCGATGCGCCGCTTGAGCACGCGCAGGCGGAGGTAGCGCGCGGCCGGATCGCCGCCGGTATCGGCCGCCAGTTGAGCGAGCCGAGCCGAAAAAGGGGTCAGGAGCCTTTTCTGCGCAGCACCCTCCGGGCCGTTCCGGGAAA
>CAYPWB010000741.1:0-2405 GCA_964414315.1 uncultured Planctomycetaceae bacterium
ATCGCAAGCTGGAAGCTTACGCCACGGACGCCGTGGCCAATTCAACGTGGAGGGCATCATCATGCTCAATCGAGTATGCCGTTTCCTGGGTGCACCGCTTGCCGCGATGCCAACGCGGTTCTCTGGCGCGGGTTCTACGCCACCCGACGACCGCCAGGACCCGCACGTCGCCCGACTGCGCTTCCGCCTGGCCCGCGTGTTGGTAGCGCGCGAGTGCCTGACGCTCTTGTTCGTGTGGATCATGCTTTGGGCCGCGGTGGTGGTCGGCCTTCGGGCGGCCTTCCAGATGGACCGGTGGCTGTTCCTTTGGGGCGTGCCGGGCCTGGCCGCGGCGGCCGCCGTCGGCACGTGGCTGGCCTTGCGGAAGCTACCGCCGACCGGCGCGCTTCGAGCGGCCCTGGACCGGCACGCCCGGCTGGGCGGGCTGCTGATGGCCGCCGGCGATGCCGACCTCGGCCGCTGGACCCCGCGTGTCGAAACCGTGCCCGAGCCGGCCCTCGCTTGGCAACCGGGGCGGCAGGTCGGGTTGCTGGCGGCCGGCATCGCCTTCCTGCTGGCCGCGCTGCTGGTGCCCGACCGCGGGCTCCCCTCCGGCGGCCGGTCGTTGGAAATCGGCGAGGAAATCCGCACGCTCACCGAGAAGCTCGAAGTGCTCAAGGAGGAGGAAATCGTTCCGCCGGACCGGGCCGAGTCGTTGGAGAACGACCTGGAAAGCATCCGCCGCGAGGCCCAGGGCACCGACCCCGCCAAAACCATGGAGGCGCTCGACCACCTCGACCGGTCGTTCGCCAAGGCGGCCGACGACGCCGTGGAACAGGCCATCCAGGAGGCGCACTCGGCCGGTCGAATGGAGGAACTGGCCGAGGCCCTGCAGGCGGCCGAGGCACAGATGGACCCGAAGCAGTTCTCCGAGGCCATGAAGGAACTGGGCAACATGGCCGAGGAAGCAGCCGACGAAAGCGAACGCCTCGCCGAACGGCTTTCCGAGGAACTTCAAGAAGGCCTGGGCGAAGGCGAATTAACCGAGGAACAACTTCAGGAGCTTGCCGAAGCGCTGGGCGATTGCAAGGCGTGCCAACAGGGGCTGCTGGAGCGGCTGGCCGAGGCGCAACTGATCGACCCCGACGCATTGAGGCGGCTTGCCGAGGCGGGCGAATTCGATCCCGACGCCCTGGCCGAGGCGCTGGCCGAGTGCGAGGACGGCGACGCGCTGGCGGCCCTGCTGGCCGGCGCCCTGCCCGGCCGGGGCGGCATTACCCGAGGCCCCGGCCCGGCCGCCATGACCTGGCAGGACCCGGTCGCCCGTGGCGACGCCCAATTCCAGGAGAAAGTATTGCCGCCCGGCGCGGCGGGATCGCTCGAAGAGAGCCGGTTGGCCGGCATTAGCGTGGGCGACCCGACGGCGGCCGAGTCGGGCGGCGGTTCGCGCGGCGGCGCGCTCGGCTCGGCTCGAGCCGGCGGCGGCGAAGCGCAAACCCAAGTAATCCTCCCGCGGCACGAGAAGACCGTCCAGCGATACTTCACCCGAGAAAACGATTGACGAATCGCGCACGCTGAAGCGTGAACTGCCGCTGTTGGAGTTCACGCTTCAGCGTGCGAAGCGAGATTAGGCCGAATTCAGCACGCTAAAGCGTGAACTCCAACATGGCACGCGGAACATGATCTCCACACTGTTGGAGTTCACGCTTCAGCGTGCGATGTAAGGATAACCCAAGTTCAGCACGCTAAAGCGGTGAACTCCAACAGGCAAGACCAGGACCGAACGCCCCATGTCGCAATCGCTGCTGACCCCCGACGAACTCTCTCCCGCCGTGCGGCTTGCCGATCGCGTGTTGGGGCAAATGGACCGCGTCCTTTTGGGCCGGAATGAACTGCACCGCATGGTGCTGGCGGGCATCCTCAGCCGGGGGCATATCCTGCTCGAAGGGCTGCCCGGCGTGGGGAAAACGGCCATGATCAAGGCCCTCGGCCAGGTCCTCCGCTTGCAGTTCCAGCGCGTGCAGTTCACCCCCGACCTGATGCCCAGCGACATCCTCGGCACGCACATCCTGAAGGAAACGCCCGGCGGCGGGCGCGAAATGACGTTCCAGAACGGGCCCGTCTTCACGAATATCTTGTTGGCCGACGAGATCAACCGGGTATCCGCGGCTTATTCCGCTCGATCGGAGGTATATTCCAAATACCAGCCGAAATGAAATTTTGTCCGGGGAGCTGAGTGGTAATCTGGAGGATACAGCCTATTTTTCGCATTTAAGCGAATATCGTCCGGGAGAAGCTGTGCGGTATGCCTACTGGAGGCGTTTTTCGGCAACCGGCGTGATAAATATAAAACGGTTTGATAGAACGGCCCAGCCGGGAATCGAGCTGTTTTTAGACCGTCGGGGCGTTGGATATAGTTACGCGCC
>CAYPWB010000742.1:0-2395 GCA_964414315.1 uncultured Planctomycetaceae bacterium
ACTAAAAACGGAAGAGCCGCCCCAACGATACCGCTTGATCCTAGGTCAGCCACGTTAGCGGCTGATGAGCTTTGTGTTAGCTTTCTGTTAGGGATTGCCCTCCCACCAGAATGGTGGAAGCGGCATCCCCCACCAGCAACGTCTTTGCGGGCTGTATGGGCAGGGTAAGCGGGTCTCTTGCGGAAAGCCGGAGACACTGGTTGAACCCGTTGTCCCTGAGCCGGTCAACCCGAACGTTGCGGACCGACAGGCGAGCGGGGGCTGTGAGACCCCGGTTTCTGCTTCGGATTACTCGACGCAGGTTGCCTATCGGTAGGAACGCATAGTCACACCGGGAGTGGCGTTTGTCGCAGAGGCGATCGATTGCATCGCGTCTTGCAGAAACAGCGGCCTGACAGCTCACGGCGGGCTAAACGCGGGTAGCCAACCGTAGCGCTGCGCGATAGACTCGAGGAAACTGCATCAGGGTGAAGTGCGACAACCGACCTGATCGCAACGATGATCGGCAGATCGTTGGAACTCGACAGGCCCCTTGCGTTGCCCGACAGAAGTCGAGTTCGGGTGACGGTGGAGTCGCTGACCGCGACAAACGACGGCTGGCAAACCGCGCTGAGGGAACTGGATCGACTTCGTCGGGAGCGGCCGATCCGCCCCCAGAGTTTGCGATTCACGCGAGACGAACGGCAGCAGCGCCGTTGACACGAACGTGCTCGTCTATGCCATCGACGAGTCGGAGCCCACTGACTCGAGGACCGACTGCGACGGCTTGCACGTCGTTGATCCGTTTGCTTGAGTCGCCCTTGTGGGTTCTGAGACATCTGGGACTCGCGACTCGCCCGCGTGCAGACGGAATAGGACCTGCCCACCGTCAAGGCCATTGCCCTGATTGACGGAACGTTTGAACTTGACTTCCACGCGGCGTGGCTGCGAATCCTGGAGGAAGCCGGCGAATTGCGAGCCATGGAACGGAAAGGCGGCCGGCAAGTGCAACCCATCGCGGACTTCATTCCGCGAGAATTGGGATACACGCGTCCAACCCGGTATCGTCCACTTCGGAGACACCGGTACGCCGACGGCTCGTCCGGCAAGGGAGACGCTTTGTCAAGACCTTGAACACCGGCGGTCATGATGATTGTGCCAGTTGGCCCACAGCTAAGAAGAAGGCCGAGTGCCGCAAACAGGCGGTTTCAGGAAAACCGCCCCCGCCCGCACCACGGGGGAAGCAGTGCGGACGGGAACGTTCCAGGCGGCCTGCGGAGAGGCTTTTTTCAGACGCCGTAAGGGGAAGCCGCTTGGGCCTCCCTACCGGCGGCCGTTCAGGCGGATGTCGCCGCAGTGGACCGACGCTGCAATCAGTGCGCCGGCCGTGAGTACGAAGACCATCGGGCTGCGGGTGAGCAGTCCGAGGGCCCCGGCAAGGATCATCGCGCCGGCGATGTAGGCCGCGTTGAGCTTGTGGCGGGCGTTGGGAGCGTTGGGAGTCTTGGGCATGTGAAACGTATTCCTCATGGGTTGGGGGAGTTCAACAATTGGGAGACTCGGACCGGACGGGGCCTGCCGGCCCCACTCCCGGCAGTGGATGTCGCGCCACTCGCACATCCCGCAGGACCAGCCCGGGCGGAAGGAGAAGCGCCCGGAACGGATCGCGTCGAGGTACTCGCGCACGACGGCGAACAGGCGCCGGAAGTGCGCGTCGGTCTGCGGCGGGTAGCGGTGTACCTCGAGCTTCGGCTGACGGGTCTTGACGAGGCTGCCGACCTCCAGGGCCGCCTCCCGACGCCCGGCGGGGTGGAGAGAGAGCAGTACGGTGCTCATGCAGCCTCTCCGTCGCAGACATCCTCCAGTGCAATATCGCCGTCGCGGAGCGCCTGGAGGCTGGCGATCAGCTCCGAGGCGTCACGGCCGGTCAGCGCGGCGATCGGCTTGCCGAGCAGTTGCTCACTGACTGCGTCGAGTCGGCGGGTGCTCAGCCTGCGGATCTGCCGGGCGAGCTGGCAGAGGTAGTCGAGTTGCCGTTGGGTCGCGCCGGGCTGGTCTGGCCCGGCCTGATTCGCGGCGGTCCGCCCTGCGGCGGCCCGGTGGCGACCGCGGGTGCCTTTGCCGCAGGCCCCGTTGCCACTGGGTCCGGTGCCGTTGGCGGCGCCATCGAAGGCTTCGTTGCCGCCGTCGGTCTCGTGCGGGCAGGCGGCGTGCCGGGAACCTTCGGCCGGCATGGACGCGGCCAAGTCGGATGGCGCCACCTGCCCGGCGGAGCCGTTCCCTCCGGGCGGGCCCTGGTACCGGGCCAGTTCGTCGTGCACGGCCTGCCGGCACGCCGTGTAGGCGCCGCGGACGTGGCGATGCAACGCCTCGAGGTCCTCGTCGAGGAGCGAAGCGGGCAATTCGACCTCCAGGT
>CAYPWB010000743.1:0-2390 GCA_964414315.1 uncultured Planctomycetaceae bacterium
GTGAACCCTGGGGTCTTCGTGCAACCCACGAAACATTTCGGCGTACATTCGCGCCACGCGCGCCGGCGTCTCGTGCAACCCTTCTCGATCCGGATCCTCTCCCACGGCGGCGAGTATTTCTCGAACGGCGCTTTCGATTCGACGAAGGTCGATATTGGGGCTCGCCGCGGCGCCGGAAGAAGCATTCGGTTCCGTCTCTTCGCCCTCATCAATCAGGCTGCCGTCAATGGTTGGAGAAACGTGAAAAGGATCGGGTTCTTGCATAAGATTCTCAGTAGGCCGGATTGCTAATGGGTGCATTTCGCCTCAGTTCCGTCACGCGGCTTGTTTTCTCGTGGTTTTTGATTGGGGTTGTGGTCTGGGATGTCGGATTTTGACGAGTTTGCCGTTCTTCAGTTCCGCGGTCGTTTGGTCGGTCGCCCAGGCGATGAATTGGTCCCAATCGCCGTTCAGTTCAATGCACCGAAGCTGCAGCAACGGTTCGGCTCCCTCGAGTTTCCATCGCATCCCGGAACAATCCAGGCGTTCGCCCACCACGTAGCGGCAGGCGCCCTCGATTACGCCCGTGGCGAGAACCAGATCCTCTTGGTAATATTGATCGTAATGCATCATCTCCTTGCGTTCCTCGAAGTACGCGATCTGCTCGCTGAGCGTCTTTCGTTTGTTTTTCGTGTTCGGACCGCGCAACGGGATCGTGCGGAGGATTTTCTTCAGCCGTTTCACAAGCGCGTCCACTCGGCCGTCGAGCAAGAGCCGATTCAACGGTTCGACCCACTGTTCCAGTTCCGGGCTGGCTTCTTCGTGGAACAGCCGGCCCGTCTTCCAGAGACGTTCCTGGGCGTGCCGCAGATCGAGCGTCATGACGGCGTGGGGAAATCGGTTCCCCAGTTCCTTTCGCAGGCATCGTTCGCCGTCGATCACGATCTGGATCGTTTTGTCCGTATCCGGGCCGAAGCCTCGACGCGTGGCTTGATCGCGGGCCCATGCGATCGCGTCCCGCCGCGGCCCGAACCGGCCCCAGACTTTTTTGTTGATCGGGCCGTGCAGTCTTCCGTCCTTGCCGCGACGCAACGTGTACATCGCCGTGAGCGTCGCGCTGCGACCGTTTTTGCTGTTGTGGCCCCGTTTTTTCCGCTTTTTCCGCCTTTCCTTCTTCCCTTTGCGACGATTGCGGCCCCGATGCCGCTGACAGCCACAGCCGCATTTGCGGCCGTGTTTGCGCTTTTGGCGACGCGCTTCCAACTCCGCCTCGGTGGCCATGGGGGCCGCCTTGCCGTCGGTTTCGATGATGAGCACTTCGCCGTCGTCGTCGAACGATTGTTGCGCAGCCATGAAATCCGGCGCCAGCCGGCCCAGGCCGATGACCAGCGCCTCGATTGCTTCGGTCGACGGCGACCAGCCGAGCATCGCCCGCATGATGTCCTGAGTGGCTCCGTAGCTGACGCGCGTGGCCAGTCGCGTGACCAGGTCGATCACTCGCCAACTGAAGCCGTCGCCGGTGATGCCCAGCAGGGCGTCCAACGGAAACCAGCCCTCGCCGTTGCGTCGCAAATAGGCCCGGCCATAGGTCACCGCTCCGCCGAGCGTTTTGATCGTCCGCGTGGCGAACGCTTTCTTGACACGCCAACCTTCGGCCTCGTAGCACGACAGGTCCAGAGACTCGTGCCGCACGGCCAGGAACATCTTCACGCCCAAGCGAAACAGCGCGGTTATCCGCGACCACAACGCCCGCTCGAAGTCCACCAACCGCAAGGCGCCGGCGTCGTCGCGGATAAAGCGAATGAATTCCTCCACCGCTTGGCGAATTCGGGCTTCGATTTCCTTCGATCCGTCTGGACATTCCGCAACCTGTATGTTAGTTTTACCCGTATCCATGGGGGCATCCTCCATCCTTGTGTTGTCAAAAACCCGGAGGATGCCCCAATTTCTATTTCATGTCACTACCAATATTGCCCATTTGGCACGCAATATTGCCCATTTCGCACGCTCCCGCACCCCGCCTCGACAACAAAACCACTATTTCCGGAGGGGTTGCGTTCACTCGACAGGCGGATTCAGTCCAATTGCACCCTGTCGTAATCCATGTTACTCTCAGGGGAACTGGAATACCGTCCGGTTAACACGGACATGACAAACCAGCGTCTTACACACGACTCGATAATCGCCGGCTCGACACTTTGTTTCCGCATTACGAGATAGATGACATAGCCAAAATTGAGCGCGTTTTGCGAGCGAATCATTGAGCTGTCGACGAAACCTGCCGAACGGACAATCATCAAGTACCGCTTGAAGTTCGTCTCGTTCATGAATTCCAAGACGCTCTTTTCGAGTCTTTGGAACGATTCTTTAGCGATCTCCGCCTCGTATTCACGCGTTTCGAAATTGCGACC
>CAYPWB010000744.1:0-2387 GCA_964414315.1 uncultured Planctomycetaceae bacterium
CGTCAGGAGCAGCCATTGCGGTTTATCTTCTTCCGGCCCGTTCTCGGACACCCAGTAGGTCTCCGGGTTCCCGTCCATGGCCCGGCTTTCGGGGAAGTCGGCCTGGGAGGAACTGGCCGCGATCGCACAGGTGGTACGCCCGGATGCTCCGGTTTGGGAATCGTTGCGCGCGGCCGGAATGGGGACCGCGACGACGGCCACGTCTCGGTAGAAATCGTTGTACCGAGGCGAGGGCAGCGGCTCATCAAAAGTCACGGGCCCCTTGACTTCGGTTTTCGACCAGACAAGTGTTTGGGTCGCTTCCTCCGCGGTCACCTGCGGCCCGCCCAGGTTCCAACCGCTCTGAATATTAAGACTCAGCTCAAGGTCCAGGCGTCGCGCCTCTTTGCAGGCATGCACAAACAGCTCCGTCCATTCAGGCGAACCGAACACCGGCCCGGCGGGCACTCGGCGATTTCCGCGCTGGCTGCTGCCGTCGGCGTCGAAGATCAACGCCCCGTTGAAACCCTTGGCCTTCATCTCCTCCAGGTCGCGGGTAATGGCTTCTTGGGTCACGTTACTGTTCAGCCACCACCAGAAGGCGCGGATTCCAGCACTGTGCGGCGGAGTGCGAAAGCCGGCCTCCAAACCTTGAACCCCGGCAGCAGAGGAAGTTGAGGTCAATGCCGTGAAGGCGACCAAAGTCAATACGATTCGTAGCATACCATGTCTCACTATTCTCGGATTGTCGTTTCCCTGGGTGCGGTAAGCATTCACGGGTCGGTGGAACGGGGAAAACCGGGACGGGTCCGATTTGAGCGAAGCATCCTTCGGGCCGTTTCGGGAAATCGGACCTATTCCGTGTTCCCGGCTGATTTTTCGACGGCATGCGGCTCGGAGGAAAGGAGCCGCACCGGCCCCAGCAGGCCGGAAGGCATGAGCGGACTATCCTTCCGGTAATGACGGGCGGTTGTGAATGTGTAGCGTCCCGTAGGACTCGGACGGCCTCTCTTGAACCACTCCGGCCACTCGATCAGTGTTTCCCAGTCCTTCCACTTGGCGTCCATGGGAAGCTGTTCGTCCCCGATCATTCGGTTGACCCACGTGCCCGCGACCTCGATCTCCAACTGGTTCTGCCCGGCTTTGAGTGCGTGGCTGATGTCGACCCGGTAGGGCGGTTTCCACGCGATACCGCATTCTTCGCCGTTGAGCGTCACACGCGCCACGACCTCCACTCGCCCAAGGTCCAGGCTGAGTCGTGACCTCCGGTCCGAGAAACGAGACTCGGGCACGTCAAAGACGGTGCGGTAGGTGGCGGTGCCGGAATAGTATTTTATCAATGGGTCGGAATGCTCAGACCAGCAGTGCAGTTCGTCGAAAGTGACCGTCTCTTTCGTTCCCCACGCCGGGTCGAAGCTCAACGTCCACGGGCCGGTGATGTCCTGAACAGGTTGCCGGGACGGAAACGGATCGCCCGACGGCCGCACCGGGGTATCGCGGAACACCACAAACCAGCTCTGGGCCGGCTCGAAATGAAGGACGGCCGAGGTGCGACCGTCTTTTTGCCGTACGCCGGGCAGGGCGAAGAACTCTCCCGTTTCCGGGTTCCACAATTCCGGAGTCCTGCCGGCGATTCGGAACGTGCATTGTTGACGGACGGGTTCGGGCTTCGTGTTCGCGACGAAATACACGTCTGCCGACTCGGTACGCCGGTGGATCCAACTCAACCCCTCGCCTTCGAAGTCCGGCTTCAGGTTGTCCGAGGCCAAAAGTTCCTCCAGGCCGTCCTGAGGGAGTAAAGGCCACCGGGCAGCCGCTTGCCGCACCTCCTCATTCGCCGCGGGGTAGCCTTCCAGCCCAGGCGTTCCGACGATGGGGGACTGCAGGTAGACCGAAGCACCTGCTGCGCGAAGTTCTGCAACCTTTTGCATCGTCGGCTGCGTCAATCGGCCCGAACGAGGCAACACGAGGTAACGATAACTCACACCGGTCGGGAGATGAATCCGGCCGTCCTTCACCTGCATGCGTTGAATGATCTGCGGGGTACAGAAATCATGGTCGAAGCCGGCCGGCATTTCGAATCGGATGTCGTTGAAGTCCAGCGGAGCGCCCTCGTGATAGAGACACGCGACGTCCGCGACCCTGCGTCCCTGCTGAAGGAGAAACTGGCAGCGTGCGACGTAGTCGAAGTACGGCTTGCTAAACTCCCACCAGGTCTGGTGGCGGTTGAAGTGCTGGCCCCATCTGCGATGCGTCAGCCCGGGCTTCATGCGGTCGTAGGGTTGGTGTGCGGAAAGGTGGATGATGTAGTGGCTGACACCGTTGCAGAAGGCCTCGTCTCCCATGCCTTTCAGCGCATAGGGATGATCCAGCCAACCGCGGCATCCCGTGAAAGCCTCGGCGCCCAC
>CAYPWB010000745.1:0-2386 GCA_964414315.1 uncultured Planctomycetaceae bacterium
AGCGCCCGGCGACGACCACGAGCACGCCGTCCTGAATGAGTACGCTGCCGTGGACGGGCCAGACCGATTCGAGCTGGCCGAACCACATCATCCGCTGGTCGCTCGGGGCGGCGCGGAAGCGCCACACGAATGCGCCGTCTTCGGCCCGCAGGCAGTACACGTAACCATCGGCAGAGCCGAACAAGACCGAGCCGCCGTGAACGGTAGGGGGTGAGTCGACACGCCCGCCCACGGTGTATTGCCATAGGGACGTACCGTCGGTAGCGTCCAGCGCGTGGACCGTGTGCGTGTCGACCGCGGCGACATAAAGCCGCCCGTCGGCCACCACCGGACTGCTCAGCCGTCCGCCGATGACGGTCGTCCACGCCTCGGTGGGATCGGCGGCAACGGTCGTTCGGGCATGGCCGCTGCGCGCGTTGTCGCCGCGGTACGTGGGCCAGTCGGCGGCATCCGAGGCGGTTACTTCTTCAGGCAACGTGGCATACGCCGGGCCGCGGTGGAGGCGGGGCAGGGCGGCCATGGCGTCGCGCGGCTCCGGCAGGGGCGGGCCGGCCGCCAGCGCCGCAAACCCGTACAGCTTCGCTTCGGGGAAACACGCGCAGGGATGCTGCGGCGCGTACGTGAGGCCGTTGGCCGGCATGACGCCGTACAGGCAGGCTCCGCGCACCCAATGGTTGACGTCCCAATGCTCCTTCTGCGGATCGATGTACTCGATGCCGGTGCGCGACATCATCAGGTAATTCGTGGTCGCCTTGCCCCGATAGCAGCGATGGTGGAACCAGTAGGTGTCGACGTCCGGGTCGAACCGGCTGACAATCTCGCCCGTGCGCACGTCGCGTCCGGTGAAGGTACCCACCGCGTGGCCGCTGGTGGTCTCGCCGCACCAGACAACTCCGTCGACCACCAGCAAGTCCTCGGCGGATGCGTAACCCGAGATGGGATGCGGCGCGTCCCAGAGCTTCCGCCCGTCGGCCGCAGCGTAGGCTGCCATCGTATCGTCCTTATCCACCGACCAGGAGCGGTTGCCCTTCGCCGCGAACTCGCTGCCGGCGAACAGCACCAAATCGTCGTAGAGGACCAGGATCGGACCGGAGCGGTCGGGATATTCGTCGGCGCGGGCAACCGGCTCTGAACGCCAAAGCACTTCGCCCGTCGCCCGATCGAGCGCCACCAGACGGTCGCCGCTGAGGAAGACCACGCGGGCGTCGTCGACGGCCAAACTCAGCTTGACCACGGCGTGCTGCTTGTTCCACAACACCTTGCCGGTTCCGGCCTCGATAGCCAGCAGATCGGAGGGCGGGGGATCGGCATAGCTGGGCCTTTTGCCCCGGCGGACCGCGGCCGAATCCTGAACGAGCACCCCGCCGGTGCGCACGAAGAGCACGCCGTCGGCCACGAGAATTTCCTCGGCGCCCTCGGTTTCCGGATAGGTGCGCACCACCTCGCCCGTCACGGCGTCGAGGGCGGAAACCGGTGCGTCGATGGCCAGCGTGGCGTACACCCGATCGTCCACCGCCACGAGGCGGCGCGGCAGTTCGGCCGGTCCGCTCTTCAGCGGGTGCAGATGATGGAACCATTCACCCAGCGGCCGCTCCCAAAGCAGGGTACCATTGAAGGCGTCGCGGGCGATCAGCTTCCAGCGCGGGGGAATAAGGATTGAAACCGCGGGCGCGTCGTCGAGGATGTAGAAGACGCGTCCGTTGGCCGACACGGCAGCGCTGACGCTCGAAAGGTTGTCGTGATGGCGGGCATAGCGCGGGCCGGCGTTCCACTGGAAGCGACGAGGCGGCCCCACCAGCGTATCCTGGGCGACCGCGTTGTTCGTCGGGCTGTGGAGGTAGTGGGTCCACTCGTCCATTGCGTCCGGGCGCGGCTTGACAAGCTTTTCCCAGCCGTCGGCTCCCGCCACGAGGGCAACGCCGTTGGGAGCGAGCACCCGCATCATTTCGGCTTCAGACAGTTCCGAGCCCGGCTCGACCACCAGGAGGTTGACCAGGTTCTCGATATACGGCAGATGCGGGCCTTCCCAAAGGTCGGCCGCGACCGGTCCGTAAAGGCCCGCCGTCTTCAGCCGTTCGCGCGCCGCGGCCACGCCTGCGGGCTCGCGGTCCAATCCGTGTACCCGATAAGCCGGCCCGGCCGCGAGTTGCTCGGTCCGCGCGCCGTCGCCGCAGCCGACGTGAACGATCAGCCCGCCTCGCACGCCGGAAAGCTCGAGCAGCTCCCGCCCGGTTTCGGCCATGGCGGTGCTTGCCACGGCCAGAGCGACTGTAAACAGTATCGTTGCGGTTTTCATGGTCGTACTCCTGTTGGTTCTCACTTGAACAAAAGGTACCGCTCGCCGGTCGAAAGAACGGGCTCACCGTTGGAGTCCGTTATCGTTGCC
>CAYPWB010000746.1:0-2381 GCA_964414315.1 uncultured Planctomycetaceae bacterium
CCTTGCACCACCTCGATCGTCAGTGCGGCAGCATCGCCCGCGGCCAGGGCCGATTCCAGCAGAAAATGCGCCGGCGGAATAGCGGGCACTTGGGCCTTTGCCACCTCGCCTGCCGCGGGCCGGTCGAGGGTCCAGCCGTCGGGAAATGCCTCGGCTGCCTCAAACCGCAGCGCGCAAATGTGCGGCATCGGGCCCTCACACAGCAGTTTGATCGTGTGCCGGCCCTTCTCAATGTGAACGCTGCCCTGCGTTTCCCAGGCGGCCGATGCGGTTTGCCAACTTCCTGTCGCCCCGGTGAAGCCCTCGATCACCTTCTCGCCACCCAGGTAGATATCGACGGGCCGCGGGCTATGCGCAGCAAAGAGGGCCACGATCGTGTACTCGCCCGTGACGGGGAAGTCCAGATCGTACTCGGCCCGGTTGGGCAACTCGCCCGCATTCCAAATGCACGCGAACCGGTCGGCATACGCCTGCCCCGGCGTGCTCACACGAACGTTCCCGCGGTCGAACCAATCGGCCCGGATGGTGAACGCGGCCGGGGGGCTGCTTGGAGCGTCCATTTGCCCCAAGCAAAGACCGGCCCTACTGGCGGTGAGAATCACGGCCAGGAGCATCGGCCACAACGGGGGCAAGGGGCTTAGGCGAAGCGTCATCGTGTTACTCCTGGAATGGTTGGGCGCAGAGCGCCAGTGGCGCCGACATCGTGCATAATATCAGATTGCATCGCCCCGCTCAACCCCGGGGCAATGCCAGCTCCAAGCGGACGCACGACGCACTTTGTCCGGTATGCTACGGTCTCGGGTGCAGCAGTGGGCTCGCAGTCGGAGTTCACGCTTTGGCGTGCAAACCGAAACCGGGCGAACTCCGGCACGACATTGTGTGCCACTGGCTGTGCCAGTGCCTGAGGCATGTCGAGCCCTTTGTGTTGGACGGCTCCGAAGGCTCGGACGGTCGGTTCCTTGAGAGGCCGATGGCCACTCCCCCTTGCTTTGGCACTGGCTGAGCCAGTGGCACACTCGGGCCCTTTGGCACTGGCTGAGCCAGTGGCACACTCAGGACAGCCACTCCCCTACGCACCCCCGAGCGAAGAATCGGTCGCGGGAACCCGGCTACTGCTTGCCCATACACACAACGCGCCCGTCCTGGAGCGACACTAGCAGCCGTCCCCCCGCGGCAATGAGGCCGTCGAAGACGGGCTTGGCCTCCAGGCGATGCTCGGCCAGCAGGGCGCCGTCGGTGGCCGATACGCCTTGCAGCACGCCGCCCATGCGGCCTTCCAGGGCGGCCAGCGGGTCGTCGTCGGGCACCACGTCCGGCGGGCCGGCGAAGAACAGCTTGTCGCCGGCAAGGACCATCGCTTCGATGCGCACGTCCACCCACGTGGTCCACAAAGCCGGTTCGGCCCGGGTGAAGCCGGGCCCTTTGTCGTGAGCCGCGTCCTGGAAGATGCTCCATCGCGTCTCGGGAGGCAGTTCCGGTTCCCACTCGATCGGCTTCGGCTCGCCCTCGCCCCGGTACAGCAGCGGTTCGTTTTCATTCGCATCGGCAAAGAGCAGGTAGCCGCTGCCCGGAAAGAACATGGGGCTGTGCCGGTTTCGCGTCGTGTAGTGCTTCACCGTGTACGTCGTGGTGTCGTCGAAGACCAGCATTTGGCCGCACTTGGGCGCCTGCTGGGCATAGAGATAGCTCGGCCACACGTAGGAGTGCATCCACCAGGTCCGGTTCCAGAATGAATCGTTCAGCAGCCCGCCGGTGGCCACCAGCCGCATGCCGGGCATCTTCCGGTATTCCATTCGGTCGCCGCGTTGGTTGCCGATCATCTTGATGCGTTCGGGCTCCACCACGGCGAGCGATTCGTCCAGCACCGTGCGGCCCATGTAGATGTACCGGCCGTCGGTGGTGAGCAAATCGGCGCGGTGGCCGTCCTTGTGGAACGCGTAGCTGGGATCGCTGATGTCGGGGCCGGGACCTTCGAGCTTCTGCCGGTGCAACGGCTCGCCGGTCGCCGGGTCGAGGGCGACCAGGTGAACGCCGCCGTCGAGGAAGCCGGAGCGGCCCGCCGTGCAGTACACCAGCCCGTTCAGCACGAGCACGCTTCCATGCACCGGCCAGGCCGATTCGAGCCGGTCGTAGGAGACGACCTGGCGCTCGTCGGGCGCGGCGCGGAACCGCCAGGCCAACTCGCCGTCGGCCGCGCGGAGGCTGTAGACGAATCCGTCGCGCGAGCCGAACAGCACGCGCCCTTCATGCACCGTGGGCGGCGAGTCGATCCGCCCCGCCGCCGATCGGCTCCACACCACGCGGCCGGTCTCGAAGTCGAGGCAGTGCAGCGTGCCGGCGTCCTTTTCGGCGACGAACACCTTGCCGCCGGCGACGATGGG
>CAYPWB010000747.1:0-2372 GCA_964414315.1 uncultured Planctomycetaceae bacterium
ACGGCCGTGGCGCTGAACTGCACGATTCCCCGCCACACCAAGTGGGATCGCAAGCAGTATTTCTATCCCGACCTGCCGAAGGGCTACCAGATCAGCCAGTACGACCTGCCGCTGAGCCTGGGCGGCTGGCTGGAGATTAGCGATCCGAAAGGAGCGTTCGCGCCGAAGCGGGTGGGCATCACGCGGGCGCACTTGGAAGAGGACGCCGGCAAGAGCATGCACGACGAGGCGGTCGGACGGGCCGACAGCCGTATCGACCTGAATCGAACCGGAACGCCGCTGCTGGAAATCGTCAGCGAACCCGATATGAGCAGCCCCGCCGAGGCCCGGGCCTACCTGACCGAGTTGAAACTGCTGCTGGGCTACCTGGGCGTAAGCGACTGCAACATGCAGGAGGGGTCGCTGCGGGTCGACGCAAACATCAATTTGCACGTGGAAACGTCCGAGGGAACGTGCGCGACGCCCATTGTCGAAGTGAAGAACATGAACAGCTTCCGGGCGGTGGAGCGAGCCCTGGCCTACGAAGCCGAGCGACAGTATCGGCAGTGGCAGGAGCATGGGATTCGGCTGGGCGCCCCCGGCGGACACAAAACAACCCGCGGATGGGACGAGGGCCGTCAGGTTACTTACCAACAGCGGGCGAAGGAGGAATCGAGCGACTACCGCTACTTCCCCGATCCCGACCTCGTGCCTTTGACGCTCACCGAAGCCGACGTGGACGCCCTCCGCGCATCGCTGGGCGAGTTGCCGGCGGTACTGCGCGCCCGGCTCGAAGCCGATTTCGGCATTACGCCCTACGACGCCGACGTGCTGGTGAACCAGGGCCGGCCGCTGGTAGACTATTACCTGGCCGTGGTCGAAGCATGCGGCGACGGCAAGACCGCGTGCAACTGGATTCAGCAGGACGTGCTGCGCTGGCTGAACGAGCGGCAGGCGACCGTTGAGGTATATCCCGTAGCGGCCGGCGAACTGGCTGCGTTGCTCCGAGCGGTTGCAGCCGGCGAATTGACCACCAGCCGCGGCCGCGAAGTGTTGTCCGAGATGGTCGAGCGAAGCGGTTCCCTCGGGGAAGCCATGGCCCGGCTCGGGATCGAAAAGGTCGACGAATCGGCCCTCGAACAGCTTTGCCGCCAACTGCTCGAGGCCAATCCCAAGATTGTCGAGCAGGTGCGTGACGGGAAGGAGAAGGCCGTCGGTTCCCTGATCGGGCAGGCGAAGAAGCAGAACCCCAACGTGGACCCGGGGCGGGTGAAGGAAGTTTGCCTGAAGCTGATTGTGGGGGAGTAACCGGCGAGGGAAACGGGACCGGTGCAATTTGTGCGCAGCATCCGAAGGGCCGTTCCGGCCAATTGGACCTGTCCCGTTTTTTACCGGCCGTAGGTTTCGGCGAGCGGGGGCTGTCGGTTTGCAGCGTTAGGGTGAAGACGACGGAAGCACAGGCCCCGCGGAGCCCAACCGTGAGCATCATCACGCTGACCACCGATTTCGGCAACGGCAGCCCGTACGTGGCCGCCATGAAGGGCGTCATCCTGTCGATCCACCGCGACGTGACGCTGGTCGACATCACCCACGACGTGCCCGCCCAGGACGTGCGCCACGCCGCCACGGTGCTCGATTCGGTGTGCCCCCGATTTCCCGAGGGGACGATCCACGTGGCGGTAATCGACCCGGGCGTGGGCACCGACCGGGCGATTGTGTACGCTCGCATGGGTGGGCAGCAGTACGTTGCGCCCGACAACGGGCTGCTGAGCCGCTTGGCGGAACACTGTCGGCCGGAGAGGCTCATTCGCCTGACCAACCCCGAGTTCTGGCTCCCGGAGGTATCCAGCACGTTCCACGGCCGCGACATCATGGCGCCCGTCGCCGCGCACCTCGCCCGCGGTGTGACGCCCGAACAACTCGGTTCGCCCCAAGACGGGCTGGTGGCCATCCAGTGGCTCCGGGTCCATCGCGAGGAGCGGCGGATCGAGGGCGCGGTTGAACAGGTCGATTCGTTCGGCAACCTGATTACGAACATCACTGCAAACATGCTCGAAGGCCGTCCCACCGACGAAAGGGCGTGCGTTATCTGCAACATCTACGAAACGTTCGGCATCTACCGCACCTACGCCGAGCAGCCGCCCGGCACGCTCGCGGCCCTTGTCGGCTCCGGCGGACGGCTCGAATTGGCGGTGGTCGGCGACAATGCCGCGTTACGATTGGGTATTGAAGCGGGTGCAAAGGTGATTGTCGCATGGGAATGAAACCGTCGCGCGAACAACTCGAAACGTGGGACCGAACGCTGGTATGGCATGCGTTTACCCAAATGGCCGAACATGAACCCTGGCTGTTCGAACGCGGCGAAGGGTGTACGCTCATTGATATCGACGGCA
>CAYPWB010000748.1:0-2372 GCA_964414315.1 uncultured Planctomycetaceae bacterium
TCCTGGCCGAAGTTCCTGCACCCGCATCCCCTGAGCGATACGTACTTTCTCGCGGCCGCGAAGCCCACGCCCGAGTCGCTTTGGGGTATCTACCTGGTCGACGTATTCGACAACATGACGCTGCTTTCGGAGCAGCCCGGGTATGCCCTGTTCGAGCCGACCCCCGTGCGCCCGCGGCCGGTGCCGCCGGTCGTGCCGAACCGGGTCGACCCGGAGCAAACCGAGGCCCTGGTCGAAATCATCGACGTTTACGCCGGCGACGGTCTGGCGGGTATCCCGCGAGGCGAGGTCAAGAGCCTCCGGGTGCTGAGCTACCATTACCTGTACCCCGGCATGGGCGGCCCGCAAGGCGTGGTGGGCATGGAGGGCCCCTGGGACATCAAACGCATTTTGGGCACCGTGCCGGTCGAACGGGACGGCTCGGCCCTGTTCCGCATTCCGGCCAATACGCCGCTGGCCGTCCAGCCGCTCGATTCGGAAGGCAAGGCCCTGGCGCTGATGCGAAGTTGGTTCGTGGGCATGCCGGGCGAAGTGGTTTCGTGCGTCGGCTGCCACGAAAATCCGAACGACAGCCCGCCCATCCGCCATGCCGACACGCGGGCATATTCGCGGGCGCCTTCGAGCATCAAGCCGTGGTATGGGCCGGCGCGGGGTTTCAATTTTGAGCGCGAGGTTCAGCCGGTGCTCGACCGGTACTGCATCGGGTGCCACAACGGCAGCCCCAGGCTCGACATGTCGGCCGAAGGGGACAGTCCCATTCTCGCGGCGAAAAACCGTTATCCGGGAGGAGAATCGTCCCCGCCGCGAAAATTGGGACAGTCCCCGGTGAACGGGTACCCGGCCGACCTGCGCGGCCTGGAGCGCATTACCGACTACACGAGCGTGTACCACTACGGCGCCCACGACGCGGGCCATTTCAGCACGTCGTACGTGGAACTGCACCGGTTCGTGCGCCGCCCGGGCCTGAAAAGCGATTATCGCCTGCTCATGCCCATGGAGTACCACGCCGATGCGACCGACCTTGTCAAGCTGCTGGCCAAGGGACATCACGGCGTCGAATTGGACGCCGAAGCGTGGGACCGGCTCATCACGTGGATCGACCTGAACGCGCCGTTCCACGGCACGTGGACGGAAATCGCCGGCGCGGAACGCGTGGCGCCCCTGGCCCGGCGCCGCCGCGACCTGCTGAAGCTGTACGCAGGCGTGGACGACGACCCGGAGAATATCCCTCCGGTCGATGCCCGGCCGGTCGAGCCGATTATTCCCGAACCGATCGAATCCGAGGAACCGGTCGCGGTGGAGTGTCCCGGCTGGCCGTTCGACGCTTCCGAGGCGCTGCGACGGCAGGAGGCGGCCGGGCCCGTTGCGCGCACGGTGGACCTGGGCGGCGGGCTCAGCATGGAGCTGGTGCGCATTCCGGCCGGCGAGTTCATCATGGGCGAGACGGCAAGTTTGCCCGACGAACGCCCCCGCTGCCGCGTCGCCGTTGCCGAGCACTTCTGGATGGGCCGTTTCGAAGTGACCAACGAGCAGTTCGCCCGGTTCGATTCCGAACACGACAGCCGAGTGGAATCGAAACACGGCATGCAGTTCGGCGTGCGCGGGTTCTACGTGAACGGCCCGCGGCAGCCGGTGGTGCGCGTTTCGTGGCGGCAGGCCATGGCCTTCTGCGAGTGGCTCGGCCGGCAGACGGGCGAGCACGTCACCTTGCCCACCGAAGCGCAATGGGAATACGCCTGCCGCGCCGGCACCGACACGCCGTTCTTCTACGGCGACCTCGACACCGATTTCTCGCCCTATGCGAACCTGGGCGATGCCATGCTGCGCGAATTCGTGTGCCACCCGTACCAGAAAACTCGCAATCCCCTGCCCGGGGCGAGCAAGTACGACGATTGGATCCCGAAGGACGACCGCTTCAACGACGGCGGGTTCCTTTCGGAGGAGGTGGGGCGTTACCGGCCGAATCCCTGGGGCCTGCACGATATGCACGGCAACGCGGCCGAGTGGACCCTTTCGGCCTACCGGCCCTACCCCTACGATGCCGACGACGGGCGAAACCAGCCGGATGGGCCGGAGTCCCGCGTCGTGAGGGGCGGCTCCTGGTACGACCGCCCCCGGAATGCCCGGGCGGCCTTCCGCACCGCCTACCGCCCGTACCAGCCGGTCTACAATGTGGGCTTCCGGGTTGTTCTGATGGAACGGTAGGTTACGGCTGTCGGACCTGTTGGAGTTCACGCTCTAGCGCGCCGGATTGCGCCCGAACAGGGTTCGCACCGCGGAAGCGTGCGGAAGCCCCGGTACGACATGCATAGAAAGGACATTGCCAGTGCTGGGCATGCAAGGCAAACACGGATCTTGCAAATGGGCCCGGG
>CAYPWB010000749.1:0-2366 GCA_964414315.1 uncultured Planctomycetaceae bacterium
TCCGACTCCTCCTCGGGACTTGCTTCCGGCTTCTTCGGCGACATGACCGCCGTAGGATCGGCCGGCGCGCCGGCCCGGGTATCCGCCTTCGAATCGGCGGCGGGAGGCGCTTCTTCGTCGTCGAACCACGCGCTGATATCCATCTCGTCGCCATCGGCGGCGGCAACGGGCGAGGCGGTTCGGGAAGCCGCCTCGCGAACACTCGTTACCTTCGGCTTCTTCTTCCCGCCGACGGCAACGGTCAGTTGCACTTCGAACTCCAGCGGACCGATGCGCAGCCGGTCGCCGCTTCGTAGTTCGCGCTCCCCGCGCACCTGCTCCTCATTCACAAACGTGCCGTTGCGACTGCCGAAATCGCGCACCGCAACAAATCCCTCCTCGACAAGAATGACCGCGTGGTGACGACTCACCTCCTGGCTGCCCGGCCGCAGATGGCAATCCTCCGCACGACCGACGAAGTATTTTGGCCCGCGCACCGGAATTTCTTTGCCCGGGTGCTTTCCGCCAACACAGACCAGTTTGACTTCCATCGCCGCAGCCTCCAAGAATAGAGCGTGCCACTGCCTTTAGGATAACCGCAGCCCGGTACCGCGTCAAGTCGCTCGCCGGGGCTGTTGCGAGGGCAGTGGCGTTGCAGGAACGCATTTGTTGGCGTCTCTCCCACCGGGAGGTCGGAGCTGCCGCCTGCAGCGTGCGAACCAAGGGGCGCGGAATCCGTCACGCCGCAGCGTGCCCTCCCACGGCACGGCAAGTTGGTGCGCCCGCTGCAAGATCCGGCCGACGTTGCGAAGGAAAGCGGGCGCCACGGGCCGGATCCTTCGGCCCGTGGCGCCCTTCGTCGCGCGACGACAGGTGCCGGGCTGCGAGGGGGGCACTCGCGCCTCGGCGGCAGAGGGCCGCTTCACCGCGGCCTCCTGAAAGCAGATTGCAGCAAGCCCCCTTTTGCGAGGGGAGGGCTATTGCACTTCGTCCATGTTCACCCAGCGACGCTCTTCGGCCGCCAGCAGCGATGCCTCCAGCACTCGCTGCGTTTGGTAGGCGTCGTTGAAGTCGGGAATCGGCACCACGGGCGGCTCGCCGGCCAGCACGCGCAGAATGTCGTACGCCTGGTTCGTGAAGCCGTGCTCGTAGCCGATGATATGGGCATCGGGCCACCAATTGCCCACGTACGGGTGCCCGTCCGGGAACGCACCGCCGTGGGTGCACATGATCGTGGTCCAGCCCTGGACCGCGCGGGGCAGCGTGGCGTCGTAGTATTCCAACTCGTTCATCCGCTCGAAATCGAACTTGATGGCGCCCTTCGTGCCGTTGATTTCGAACCCGTTGCGGTTCTGGTTGCCGGTGGCCTGGCGCGCGGCCTCGAAGTTGGCCACCGCGCCGCCGGAGAACCGGGCGAGGAACAGCACGGTATCGTCCACGGTCACTTCGCCCATTGCCGTTCCTTCGCCCGAGCCTTCGGCCAGCCCGCCCCCGGCTACGCCGTCGACCACAGCCCGCTGCTTGATGAAGGTCTCGGAAATCGCACCGCAGATTTCGGTGATTTCCTGGCCGGTGACGAAGCGGGTCATGTCGATGATGTGGGCATTCAAGTCGCCATGGGCGCCGGAGCCGGCCAGGCTCTTGTCAAAACGCCAGAGGAGCGGGATGGACTCGTCGGCCCAGTCCTGCAAGTAGCGGGCCCGAACGTGCCGGATGTCGCCCAGCCGGCCGCTTTGGACAATTTGATGGGCCAGGGAGACGGCGGGGCAGCGGCGGTAGTTGAACCACACGAAGGTCCTCACGCCGGCCGATTTCGCCGCGTCGACCATTTCGCGGGCGTCGGCCAGGGTGCCGGCAATGGGCTTCTCGCAACTGACGTGCTTGCCGGCGGCGATGGCGGCCTTGGCCACCGGGGCGTGGGCGTAGTTCGGCGTTACGACGTCGACCAGCCCGATGTCCGGCGAGCGAACCACCGCCTCCCAATCGGTCGCCGCATTTTGCCAGCCCCAGTTGTCGGCAAACATTTGCGGATTCTCGGCCTCCTGGCCGAACACCGTGTGCATGACCGGCATCAGCGGCACGGGAAAGAACCTTCGCACTTGTCCCCATGCATTCGAGTGCGAGCGGCCCATGAACCCCTGCCCAATCAGCGCAACATTGATCTTCTCCATCGATTTGCTCCTTGGCCCAAACGACCGGCAAGTGAACCTTGTTGTACGCGAACGAAATTGGAACGTTTTCGGCGTTTATACGAAGCCGGACGGCCGATGACAAGGGGCGGGTCGGCGAGAGGGCGGCGAAAAAGGGACGGGGGGAAAACGGGACAGGTCCAATTTGTGCGAAGCACCCTTCGGGCCGTTCCGGCAAATTGAACCTGTCCCGTTTTC
>CAYPWB010000750.1:0-2359 GCA_964414315.1 uncultured Planctomycetaceae bacterium
AGCGAAACGGTGGCGGCGTTGTTCGCGGTGATCGAGTCGAGCGCGCCCTGGTGCATGCCGGACTGCATCACCCGAACGTAACGGGCGGCACTGCCGTCGCCGAAATCGACGGCGGAGCCGAACTGCCCGGCCGCGTAGGTTGGACCGCCGACGAGGGTCCCGTGCACGGCGCGGCCGCTGTAGTCGGTGGCGACGTTTGTGCTCTGGCTGTCGTCGAAGCTCCAATAGCCCAACAACGCGGCTCGGGCGGAACCGGGACCCAGCAGGACCGTTGAGAGAACCGCGACTGCCCGTACGGAATCGCGAAGCATGCCCATTCCTCCAGCTAAAACGACGATAAGAGTTACGGCATTCCCCGAAGGGGGCCGACGCACGGCTGACAGTAGTTGGAGTTGAAAGCCGCCGAACACCGAGTCTACCATAACCACCGAGGCATTGCAAATGAATTGGCGGCGAAAAATGGCAGTTAATTCCGGCTCGCGCACCTCGGGCCGCAACTTGGCACGTCGCCGACGGACTCCATCAGGCTGTTTCCGCCTGAATGGCAAGCCACGAACTGGGAATAAGACCGGCCGAGCGACCGAACTCCAGCCCAAACTAAGCCGACGCTCCCTATTCCACCATCGCCGCCGGATCGGCGTCGCCGGAGGTGTCGTATCGCTCGAACGCCTGTTGCGGATTCTCGCCCTCCCAGGTCAACTCGATTTCCAGCGAGTCGTTCGGGCCGTCGATATCGACCGTCAGGCCCGACGTGTTGTGGTCGCTGTACTTCCTGGGCACGAGCCACCGCAGCGTGGAGGGCGTCGATTCGTCGTACGCGACGACCGCCACTCGATGCGTGCCGGGTACGGAACCGTCCTCCTTGCTGAACGTGGTGAGCGTGAAACTGCCGTCCTCCTCGATGCGCCCGACCGACGGGCGTGCGTCGTCGGGCACCAGGCGGACGAAACCCGTCCGCAGCGGTTCGCCGTCGATGGTCACCTGACCGCGGACCGGCACGCGCCGGGGCCGACCGTCGCCGCAGCCGGCTGCCAGGCAGGCCAAAAGCCCCAGAGCGATCAGGCAGCGCCAACGCCCCGCAAGGAGGCAACCGGTGAAAAAGCGTTTCGCAGACCTCGTGTCGGCTTGATCCATTGAAACAGTTCCCGTTGGTTGTCTTGATTGGTCGTCGGTGCCTCACGCGAGCCAAGGAGGCCGTGTACCACCGGCCGCGCTGCGACCCGCTCGGCTTGTAGGAACAACGCGCTAACGGTCGAAGTTTTCGATCCGGTCGCCCTCGGCCCGGGTGGACAGGGCCTGGTAGGTGGCCAGATCGATGTTGTCGTTAATGAAGTGTACCGCCCCGTCGCCGAAGACGAAATGGCCCCCGCCCGGGTGTCGGCTGGCGAACGCGCCGTTGATCTTGTACCCGTACAGTGGATTCCCGCTTCCGGCCGGTTGTTCGACGAAAATTCCCTCGCCGGGCATGGTGTTCAGCGGGTTGTCGGTCGACCGCATGCTGTGCGAATGCCGCGAACCGAGGGCCCAGCAATTGGCCGATTCCCGCGTATCGCCGGCCACGATCTCGCCGGCGAACATCGTGTTGCTCTGCCCGTCCTGTACGTCGCGCGCCCGCAGCGAGGTACGGTAGTTGAACATCCCGTTGTTGTAGTGCTTCACCGCCCGCTGGTCGATTCCGTAGCTGGGACCGCGGGAACCCTGGCACAGGGCGTACGAGCCCGTGGCGCAACTGCCATACATCGGCTCCATGCGCGAGCTGGGGCACACGAACACGGCCGGCCGCTGCCGAAGGGCCTGGTCGATTTGCGGCGTGCGCCAGCCGTCGGTGGTGCCGTCGCTGCTGTTGCCGGGCGACGCCGGGTAGACCGCGCCCTTGGCGAACGGCTGAAACTGCTCGTACAGCGGCTTCTCTTCCAGATACGGCAGGATCATCACGAATCCGCTGGTGCCCGGCCGCTGGTAACCGGCATTGTTCGTGCAGACGTCGGCGTTCCAGCCGTCGCAGCCCATCCGCCCGGGCGGATACGACCGCAACGCCACCTCATAATTGGCCATGGCCAGCCCGATTTGCTTCATGCTGTTCGCGCAACTGATCCTCCTCGCCGCCTCGCGTGCCGCTTGCACCGCCGGCAGGAGCAAGGCAATGAGGATGCCGATAATGGCGATGACCACGAGCAGTTCGACGAGCGTAAAACCGGCTTTCGAACGGTCCGTCGTGCCTTGCAGGCTGGGCGCGAACATGCGTTTCCTCCATGGGATTGCTGGCGCGCCCCCAAACGGGGCGCGGGACTCAAATCCTGGTTCGCAAAAGGTTGAATGTGGACTTTTGCAAACGCCTCCCCTCTCCCAGAGGGAGAGG
>CAYPWB010000751.1:0-2345 GCA_964414315.1 uncultured Planctomycetaceae bacterium
GAGGCCAAGCTGGAAGGCCGCCAAGTGCCCGTCGCGGAAGAGGAACCCGTCCAGGGGTTCGATGCGTGGGATCATGCCGACCTCCGTTTCCGGGCGCGGGCCGGGATGTCGGAGGAACCCTTCTTGCCGGTGGTTTGCGCCACGCTTTGCTTCAGTGCATCGAGCAGTTGGAGCTGCTCCAGGAGCAGGGCCTTTTCTTTCGGCGGCCGGAGGCGTTCCAGTTCCGCGTCGTCGATCACGACGTACTGGTCGGGCGCGTAGGGATGGCGCTGAACGCCGTCCCTGCCTTCCTGTGCCCCAGCTCCACCGACGACAGGGCCGCCCACCCTTCCGGCACGCTTACCAACCCGGAACGGAAAACGTACACCTCGCACTACTACGGCGTGATGGGGCCGATCGGCGTGAACCCCGTCACCGGCGCCAACTACCGGACCGCGCAAACGAGCAGTCAGTGGGGCGGGTTCGCCCTGCAGGGCATGCTTCAAGTGAACGTGTCCAGCCGGTTGCGCGACGTGACCGACGGCACGAGCAACACGCTTCTGCTGGGCGAAATTGCCAACGGCGACGGCGCGAACTGGTGCCGCGGCGTCGGGCTGGGCAGCAACCCGACCGGAGACCCCCTGGACGGCTCCGGCCCGATGGGCATGTCGAGCAGCAAGAACGTGGTCAACGCCATCAATCTGCCGCTCACCTCGGTATTCAACAACATCAGCTTTTCGAGCAAGCATCCCGGCGGCGCGAACTTTGCCCGGGCCGACGGCAGCGTCGACTTCATCGCGGAAAACATCGACCTCGACCTGTACAAATCGCTGGCCAGCCGCGACGGCGGCGAGCCGGTGTCGGTGCCGTGAGTGGGAGATGGGAGATGGGAGTTGAGACATTCCGAAGAAAGGTTGCACGATGAAAACTCATGACTGGCAGTGGAGCGTTCGTTACGGTGCGGTGATGAGCCTGGCATGGTGCGGCTTGTTCCTTGCCGGATGCGGCGAGTCGGGGCCGGCGCGGTTCCACGTGAGCGGGCAGGTGACATGGCAGGGCGAGCCCGTGCCGGCCGGCATGGTCACGTTCAGCCCCGATGTCCGCCAGGGAAACTCCGGCCCGCAGGGGTATGCCGAAGTCCATAATGGGCACTACGACACGCGCGCCGGCGAGGGCCGCGCCACCGTGGGCGGCCCGCACATCATTACCGTGATGGGCTTCGACGGCGAAAACCCGACGGAAGAGTCGCCGCACGGCCGCCGGCTGTTCCCGCCGTACCAAATGGAACACGACCTGCCCGAAAGCAGCACGACCCTCGATCTGCCGGTTCCGGCAGCGCCGCAGGCCGCGGCAACTGGGAAAGTCGCTCGTGAGCGGTTCCCTAAGCTGCAACGGAGGGGTTGGTTTATGCTTTCTCGGACGCCGGCTTCCGTGAAACGATGGCGAAACCGGCGGATTCGGCAAACTGGGGATAGTTGCGAACGAACCAGCGATCGTAGTCGCGTGCGTCTTCGGACAGATCCTTCCAGCCGAGCATAGAATCGTGCAGAAGTCGCTTTTCGTCACGCGGTTCTCCGGGCGGCGCCGGCCGGAAGCCGTTGGCCAGAGCGTTTTCCATCCACTGGTAATGTTCCTCCTCGGCCATGACGTCGACCAGATGCTCCGGAATGGCGGTCATCCCATCCTCTTTGGCCTGATCGGCCGGCACGAGCAGTAGTCCTCCCAGGAGCAGATTCCTCGGCATGCGCATGGCGGCACCAAGATTGTCGTACTGCTTGGCGAGCGGCAGTTCATCGAACTCGCAGTCGTAAATGAAAGGCTCGGAGCCGAGTTTCGCCCGCTTTCCGGCACGCCATACGTCGTGAAACGCCCTTGCCAAAAGATGCGCTTTCCCTTTGAACGCGTCATCCCGTTTGAGCAACGACCGGAATTCGTCGACGCACGTTACATTCATGGCCAGAACGGCATCGGTAGGGAGGTGGGAGGGCCGGTATGGGCCGCCTTCCCCGGCGGCTGACAGGAGCGCGTGGCAGAGCTTCTCGAACGAGCGCGCTCCGTTGGTATATTCGCTCACTTCCAGTATCGCGGAAAGCAGGCCGGGGTCCATGGCGAGACGTTGATTACCCTTGCAGCCCAGAAGCGCTCGCAGCAGGATTGCTCGGCGCAAGGGGAAGCCGACGTCTGCCGGGGCTGCGGCGTTTTCGCACCCGGCCGGCGACCCATGGTTCTTTCGGTTGGGGCCGAGAACATTGAGCGAGCCATGGATGCGGCTGACAAAATCCGGCCCTTTGAGTAGTTTGAAGGCCTGCCATGCCTTCACTTCGTTCCCCGCGGAATCGGCACCCGGCTTCTTCGGTCCGAAGTGC
>CAYPWB010000752.1:0-2340 GCA_964414315.1 uncultured Planctomycetaceae bacterium
TCGACCGATTTCGACTACGCTTGGAGTACGCCGACGGTACAAGCGACGAGTGTTTGCCCCTGGGGGCGGCGACGCGGCAATTTGGCGTGGTGCGAGGCCCGCAGGTGCTGGTTGCTACGGCCGATCCGACGAAGCGGCTGACGAGGGTGGTTCTCTGTGATCGGGCACGGCAGGCTGCCTTCGGCGTCGTGGCGGTGAGTGTGCGTACGGCAGGCCGGCCCAGCTTTCCGGAAGCCGAAGAGCAAATGCAGCCGTGGCCGCGGGTTTCCGCAGCCGAGACCGTTGGCAAGGTGCTTCAGGCACGACTGGCCGACCAGGGACCGCCGCGTCTGGAACGCCTGATCCATCGTCCCACCGGATGGAGCTATCTGACCGCGCCGTGTCCGATTGTCGAGCTTCGCGTTGACGACGCGACGGTCCCGATCAAGGAACTCTCGCCCGAGCCTGCGACCCAAATGTCGGAGGGCATGCGCTGGTACAACGTCAATTCGATTCCAGGCCTGCGGCTCGGTCTGGAGGTGCGGCCTTCCGGCGGCGATAGTCTGGCAATCACGGCTTGCGTGGAGAATCGAGGCAACGAGCAGCGGACGGTGGCATTGCGGGCCCCAACCATTTCCTATCGGCTCGCGGAGCAAGCCGAGCAGTCGTACTACCTCGTGCCGAAACGCGGGGCGGCAGTGGACCATCGCCCCTGTTCGTTCCGCGAACGCTACTGCGGCCATTTTCCGCTACAGTTTCTGGATACATTCGCGCCGACTCGGCAGCGGGGGCTGGCCTTGCGCACCGAAGACACCGAGTGCCTGCGTAAGCACTATCTGCTCGAAAAGGAGGGCGCCACACTTCGGCTCGCCGTGGAATACCCCGCCACACCGCTTGCGCCGGGCGAGGCGCTCCGCACCGCTCGCACCCTCATTACGGCGACCAACGGCGACTGGCATCGAGCGTTGACCGACTATCGCCGTTGGTTGGTCACGTGGTATCGACCGCTATCGGATCGCAAGTCCTGGTTCCGCGAGGTGTTCAACTTTCGGCAGCGATTTCTTTGGAGTCACGATCCGCTGTACGATGCGCGTAGCGGCAAAATCCGTCTTCAGCGGGCTCTCGAGGAAGCTCGGCGCGAGTTCGGCGGGATCGACTACCTTCACCTGTTCGACTGGGGCAACTGCGGCCCCTATGGGCGCATTTACGGTCGCGCGGGCGATCACTCGCCGTACGACTATCTCAACGGCGGGCGCCAGGCTCTGCGAGAGGCAATCGGCGGGGTGCAGGCGGAGGGTGTCCCGGTAGGGCTCTACATTGAAGGCTATCTTCTGGAAGAGCGAGGCAAGCTCGGCCGGGCGCACGGCAAGGACTGGCAGATGATCGGCAACGACGGAAAGGGGCGCTACTGGCCCGACTGTTCCGAAATGTACGTTTGCGCGGGGGTCCCGGCGTGGCGCGAGGTCCAGGCCGGCACCTACGGCGAGAAGGTGGAAGAACTCGATGTCGATGGCATGTACCTGGATGAATACGGCTTTGCCGGTTCGCGCGTCGATTGCTGGAGCGAGGACCACGGTCACCCGGTACCCAGCTATGCGGTTACCGCCGAGCGCGACACCACAAAGGCGGTGCGGCGACGCATCGACACTGTTAAGCAGGGCGTTGCCCTCTACTCCGAGGAAACGCCGTGTGATGTGACCACGCAATACCAGGACGGTAGTTTCACGTATGCCATGGCGACCGCGCAGCGCAGCCGGACCCTGGTCCCCTTGAACATGGCGCGGTTCGCGATTCCCGATTTCAAAACAATCGAGATTCTTTATTGCGACAAACCGACGGGCAGTTGGGCTACGGGTGTGAAATGGGTGTTCTTCAACGGCGAGGCGATTTGGCTGGAGGGGCCGGCCGAGGAGTGGTTCGAGCCCGAGACGCGCGAGGCGATCCGCCGTTGCTACACGATCCTGCGCGAGCACCGCAATGCTTTTGCGAGCCTGGCCCCTGTGCCGCTGGTGCCCACCGAGCTTGGCGGTGTGTTTGCGAATGCGTTTCCCACGGACGGCAAGACGGTCTATACCTTGTACAACGCACGGCACAGAACGGTGCGTGGCGTCGTTCTGCGTCTGCCGCATGAAGAGGGAAACCGCTACGAAGACGCCTGGCGCCGCCGCCCAGCCACGGTGAGCGTTGAAGACTCCATAGCCGCCGTGCACCTGGAGCTTGGGCCCTGCGGCGTCGGTTGCCTGGTGGTCGAACGGCCGAACTGATGCGTTGCAGCGGCGCTGGCTTCAGGAGTCGCCTTAGGGCCGGCGAATAAATAACTGGCCGATTTGGACGGGCTGCGGCTACGGCTGCGCGCCGTCA
>CAYPWB010000753.1:0-2337 GCA_964414315.1 uncultured Planctomycetaceae bacterium
TTTCTGCGTAGCACCCTCCGGGCCGTTCCGGGAAAAGGCTCCTGACCCCTTTTTCTCCCCCCTGACGCGGTCGAACAGCAGAGTCCGGCGGCGTGGGTCGGCGGGAAGTTGGAAGACGATGCCCGCCACCTGGTCGAGCGGAATGCGGATTCGCCCCAGCAGGAGGGAATCGGCTTCGAGGTCGAGTTGTTCGATGCCGGTCACTTCGGCCGCAAGCAGGCCGCCGCCGGCCAGCACGACGACGGGGCCGCGCAGGACCTCGCGCGGTTCGCCCCAGCGAACCAGTTCCGCGGCCGGAAGCGAACGCCGACCGGCCTCGGCGGCGAAGGCGATGGTCCACTCGTCGTCGATGGTGGCGAGTTCCGCCGCGAACGGCGAACCCTCGACCGGCACCGTGGTGGCCTCGGCCCATGCCGCCGCCGGGCAGGCGAGCAAGATGGCAACAAGCATGGCGAATCGCATATCACCCTCCACCCGCGCCCAGCCACGCGGCAACGCCTTCTTCAATGGCCTTCATTTCGCCGAGGAACTCGCCGGTAATCTCCTCGCCGGGCAGCCACAGGCGGTTCTGGCCGCCGATCGGGTCGGGCGGTACGGCCACGAGGTTCTTCAGCGGCTTGTAAGTGTACTGCATCTCCTCGCCCAGGTCGGAAAGCGGGTACTGCATGGCGGGCCAGCCGCCGTCGGCAAGCTGGTTGTCCATGAAGGTGAACATGGCGGTGCGTTCGGCCACGCGGTAGGCCTTTTCCATGGTATCCGCCGGGAAAGAAAAAGGGGTCAGGAGCCTTTTCTGCGCAGCACCCTCCGGGCCGTTCCGGGAAAAGGCTCCTGACCCCTTTTTCTCCCCGTATTTCACCAGCACGCGCATCAGCTCGCCGGCGCCCCAGCCGGCCTTGCACTTCGAGGGCCACAGGTAGGTGTCCAACGGCATATCGTCGTCGAAATCCAAAAGCGGCATGCAGGCGTTGAGGTACGGCCGGGCCTGCTCGTCCGGCTCGTTCCATCGGCTGCGCATCGTGTCGTAGAAGAAGGCGAGGTAAGCGATTGCCACGCCGGGGTTCCAGAACTCCTGCCGCGGCACGGCGTAATCGACCACCTTCCAGATACGTTCGCCCGGCTTCACCTCGGTAACCAATTCCCCGTTGGGCGTCATGTGGGCGTAGAGGCGGCCTTCGAGCAGGTGCGACCGGTTGGCGTCGACCCAGCGGCATATCCAGTCGGCCACGGCGCGGGCCCGGTCGCGCAGGTCCAACTCGATCATCAGGCGGCCGAAGAAGGTGCTGTTCAGGACGCCGATGGTCGGCGGATACTCCGGCTGCTTCGGATCGTCGCCAATGTAGTTGAATACGCCCCCGGACGGCTCGTGCTGGTGTTGGAGTACGCGGTCGATCACCCCCGGCGTATGGACGATCGGGTGCCCGATAAAACACCCGATGCGAAGAAAGTTCAACGGCCTGTACACGCGCTGAAAATTCCGGTATTCGGGCCCTTCCTCGGGGAAGTAGAAGTCGCCGTTGGGCTGCAGGGCCTCGGCCAGCGCCCAATCGAGCAACCGTGCGATCGTGTCGTGGTCGACGCCCGCGGCATACATGCCCCAAGAGGTTTTGTGCACGTAACTAAGAAGGCGCTCGCGGAGGATCGGCCCGTTCGGCGCCAGGCGGCTGCGAAGAAAGCGGCCTCCTTCGTGCAAGGAAAGCCGCACGGCTTGGAGCAGGTGCGAGGGGTCCGCAATTCGCCATTTCATGGTGATGGCTCCTGGAGGCGTTCCGGGGGACCGTCATTATAGACGGCCCTGCCCGACACCGACAGCCCGTCCGCGGATCGATTCCACCAGTCGTCCATTGTTGCACGACTCGCGGCGTGACGATGATGGCAGTCGACTCGGAGAGTCGACCTACTGTAGGACGACTCTCCGAGTCGTCTTTTCACGATTCGGAGAATCGCGTCACAATGCTCAGCGTTGAATGATGGGTAAGGCGTCGTTCGGCACTTGCAGTACGATGAGCGCCATGGCGGTGGCGTATTCCCGGTTGATTTGTGCGGCGGGCCAAAAGCCGTCCTCGTGTTGTCGGTCGGCGAGTTCGTCGCGGACGGCCGGGTACCAACGGGCCCACGCCTCGCCGCCGGCGTGCCACATGGCCTGTACGGCGTAGTACTGGCCGTAAAAGTAATAGGCCTCGTGCCGGGCGACGCCGGGCCGTGGGATGTGCTGCAACAGATACTCGACGCCCTTGTCGATTTCCGGCCCTTTGTACACCCCGGCGCTCTGGAGCCCCACAACAGCGGCGGCCGAACGCGGGAACAGGCTGTCGCCGCCGGCGACGGCCATGTACATGA
>CAYPWB010000754.1:0-2322 GCA_964414315.1 uncultured Planctomycetaceae bacterium
CGTCGCGCAGGCGGCGGATTGCCTCGTCGTAGACCCGGTCGTACGCCTCGCGGGCTCGCTTCAACTCGGCCTCGGCCAGAGCGACGGCACTCGCGGCGGCTTCGGGAGTTTCTGCAGGGCAACCCGCGTCCTGGTCCTCAGCACCTTTCGGGGTATTCGGACTCCCCTCGTTCGGACCCTTCTTCTTGGTCATTGCGTCCCTCCTACGAGTCAACGAACGTGGAGGAAGGCAACTCGCTCCCGCCGGAACGCTGCCCTCCTCGCACACGATACCAAAGTGTAGGTTCTCACAGGAGGGTTGCCCGGGCAACCAGCAGAACCGCCAGCAGCAGAAGAAGAATCCACTTGGCCGCACGACCCTCGGGAACCGCGTTCCTATTCGAATTCACAGTAGACACCTCTGGGAGTTGGGAGCCGGAAGATGGATAGTTCGCGTCACGCCAAACCGCGTCGGCCTACCTCTATTGTGTTCAGGCGACGGCCCGAATGCCACCGGAAAGCACCATTCCCCCAACCGGAAGGGCCTTGCCATGCCTTTTTGCCGCCCCATCCCGCCCCTTCAGGCAGTTTCCGGCAGGAAGGTCGGGAATGCGACCCCACTGGATTGGGGGGCAGGGCCGAGGATCTGGGCCGCGTGCAGTTCGACGTTTCGCCCGCCCCACGCGTACGCTGCATGGACCAATCCTGCCGCCGCACAGGGCAACAAGAACACCATGTTGCGGCCGGGTTGGGCGTCGAGGGCCCGCCACAGCAGGGCCGCGGCGGCGGCCTCGTCGCGCGCCACGCCCGGTCCCAGCATGTTGAACGACGGATGGTGGCTGCCCACCAGGAATCCCTCCAATTGCCCCCCTGCCCCGTCCAGCACCCAAACCCGCCACGAGCCGACCTCGTTCCGCAGAAAGAACGTGTAATCTTTCTCGCGGCGGACGCCCTGCAACTGCTGCTCGAAGTCGGCCAGTCGGGCGGCCTCGTCGGGTTGGGCCGGGCGAACACGGTCGGCGCCGGGCGGCGCGGGCATGGTCATGCCCTCCGGCGGCACGTCGAAGCTCACGTCCTGGTAAAACGTATGTGGCACGAACCCGAGCCGGGAGTAGAGCGAAAAGGAATCGAGATTCAGCAAGCTGGAAACCAATCGGACGGGCAACCCGGCGTCGCGGCCCCGCTCGATCGCCGCCTCCATCATCGCGCGCGCCACGCCGCGTCCGGCCGCCTCCGGGGCCGTCGCGACGATGCCTACCGCCACGTGCGTCTCGCGCGGATGCACGAAACACACGCCGAACAGCTCGCCCGACTCGCCACGAGCCGCAATCCCCTCCCCCGGATCGAGCGCCTCGTACACCTGCGGCATGAGCAGGAAGGGTTCGTGGCTCGTGCCGAAACGGGCGCCCGAGCGAAGGTGTGCTTCGTACCAGTCGACCAGGGAACGGTGCAGTAGCCTGGCCACCGACTCATGATCGGCCGGCAGGACGGACGATAGGGTAAATGGTTCCGGCATGGCAATCGGAAATGGGGAGGTTGGGTTACCAGGTTCTTACCATAGCGGCCGCGCCGCGGCCGCTTCCGGAATCGCCACAACGTCCTTGGACGGCAGGAAGCCGTCGCGCTCGAATTCCAGGGCCGCTTCGCTCATGCGGGCGAGGTACTCGCCCCGGGCCGATCCGATTATCGGCGACTCGTTGCCGCTGGTCAATCCATCGCCCTTGCTTCTCGGCCGGGTACCCACTGCCTGACTTCCTGGAAGCGGCACACATAGAAGTACCGAATCACGTCGATGCGGAACAGGGCGGAGGACTCCGCGTGAACGAACGACGCCAGGTGCGGATGGCGGCCACGCAGCAGCCCCGCGCAGCGGTCGAACTCCGGTCCGCGCGGAACCTGCCGGGCTCGCCCGGTAACCGTCACCGCCTCCACGTCCATCAATTCGCCCGGCGCCCCGGACCGGCTGTCGATGACCAGCGCCACGTGGTCGCATTCCGACAGCAGGCGGTATTTCCGCGTGGCGGTAGGCGTAGCGAAGACGAACGCCGTCAGGTCGTCGGTCGATCCCAGCGCCACCAGCGATCCGTACGGCTGCGACCGAGCTTGCGTACACAGGACGCCGTAAGGCCGTTCCCGCACCAAACGGCCGATCTGCTCCGGCAGATCGGAGTCGTCGGGCTGTTGTTCAGCTTCGTGCAAGGCATCGTTCGGCATGTTTGCATGCAGCGGAAAAGCGTTAGGCCTCGATCTGATAACCCGCGCGGCTTTCACGTGCGAGGAACGTGTTTGCCTCGGCATCGTCGCGGATTTCGCGTTTGGCCGGATCCCATTTCACTTCGCGCC
>CAYPWB010000755.1:0-2315 GCA_964414315.1 uncultured Planctomycetaceae bacterium
ACCAGGCGGTCCGTGGTCTTGCCCATGGCCGAAACCACGACAGCCACGTCCATGCCCGCGCGCTTGACCTCGGCGATCCGCATGGCGATCTGCTGGAGTCTTTCCAGGTCGGCCACGCTGCTTCCGCCGTACTTCTGAACAATGCAGGGCATGCTGGACTCCGCTGGAAGCCTTCGGCGCAGGAGAACGCATTCCTGCTGCAGGTCTCCCTCATGAGATTTCACGGATTCCTATTAGAGCGGGCTTCGGGATCCTTCTTTCCTGACGAAAAAAACGCCTTTTCTTCGTGATCTTCGGAGCGCCAGGCCAAGCCTGGTGCGACTTGCTGGCTGAAAGGTGTCAGCCATGATAATTGCTCGTTCGTCATGTAGCAGCGGCCCCCCGTGTCAGGGTAACCGGGCGCGGGAAGCGGGCCGGTCGCCGCCGGTGTGCGGCGGGCGAAGGGAGTAGCACTCCCGGACTGCGAACAAGTGAGCCCTAACGCAAGTGAATCCGTTTCGGCCTCGTTACACAAGTGGGTGTGGCCAACCTGCCATAGAGGGTGAAGCCTGCCACCTGCGGTGAAGGAACGAGCACGGGCAGCCGCAGGGCACCCCGGGGTGAGAGGGAAGAGCGCGCTTGGAAAGTCGCACCGAGGAACCTGGGAGATCCGGCATGGCTGTGGTCCTGACCACAACGCTGCTCGGGAAACCATAACCGGTCGGCGGCCGTGTCGGAAGTCGGAGAGGCCCATAGTAGCAGGGAAGCGGGGTAATGCCCGTGGAGCCAAGGGGCCTTGCCTTGGACATGCGGAGTCAGACGAGAGGAGTGCCGCTTGGACAAACGTCCCATTACGGAGCAACTGGCATTGTGGGAGAGCGTGGAGGTGGAGAGATGGCAACATGGTGCCACTAAGACGATCCGGCTGCCGGAGAAACTCTCTTCTCTGAGACAGAAGCTGTACCTGAAGGCGAAGCAGGAGCCGAAGTTCCGGTTTTACGTCCTGTACGACCGGATCTACCGGCGCGACGTGCTGACCGCGGCCTACCGAATCGTGCGCACCCACAAGGGAGCGGGCGGCGTGGACGGCGTCGACTTTGAACAGATTGAAGCCAGTGCCGGAGGCGTAGAGGCTTTTGTGGAAGAGATCCACGAGAGTCTGAGGCGCAAGCAGTACCGGCCGTCGGCGGTACGCCGGGTGTACATCCCCAAGCCGGATGGACGGTTGCGTCCGCTCGGGATCCCAACGATACGGGATCGGGTGGTACAAACGGCGGCGTTGCTGATTTTGGAGCCGATTTTCGAAGCGGACTTTATGGACTGCTCGCACGGGTTTCGGCCGGGGCGATCGGCCCATGGGGCCCTGAGGGAGGTGCGGGAGTACCTCAAGCAGGGTCTCACGGCGGTGTACGATGCGGATCTGAAGGGGTACTTTGACTCGATACCGCATGACAAGCTGATGAAATGCTTGCGCATGCGGGTGGTGGATCGGTCGGTGCTGAAGCTGATCCGGATGTGGCTGGAAGCGCCGATCGAGGAAGACGACGGTCATGGCGGCAAGAAGGTCTATCGAAAGAAGAAAGGGACACCACAGGGCGGTGTGATCTCGCCGCTTCTGGCCAATGTGTACCTTCACTGGTTCGAGAAGGTCTTTTATGCGGCCGGCGGACCGGGTACCTGGGCCAAGGCCCGGATAGTGCGCTATGCGGATGATTTCATGGTGCTGGCGCGCTACCAAGGGGGCCAAATCCGCGGCTTTATCGAGACAAAGATTGAATCCTGGCTGGATCTTGAGCTGAACCGGGACAAGACGAAGGTCGTTGACCTGCGCGAGGCCGGTAGCAGCGTGGACTTTCTGGGATATACGTTCAGGTACGACCGGGACCTTTATGGCCGTGGCCATCGGTATCTGAACGTCCTGCCCTCGAAGAAGGCATTGAAAGCGAACCGGGAAGCGGTCCGCCAGACGATCAACCGCCGCCACAGCTTTGTGCCGGTGACGGACCTGATCGAACGGATGAATCGGCAACTGCGGGGATGGGCCAACTACTTTTCCTTTGGCTACCCTCGCAACGCAAAGCGTGCGGTGAACTGGTATGTTCGGAGGCGGTTGAGGGGTCATCTGCGTCGGCGCAGCCAGCGGCCCTTTCGTCCCCCGGAAGGGCGAAGCCATTATGAGCATTTTAAACGGCTCGGTCTGATTTATCTGTAGTAATGGCATAAGCTGGCGTTCTGTGCGTGCCTCGTGGTGAAGTCCAAGGGAAAGCCGGATGCGGGAAATCCGCCTGTCCGGTTTGACGAGGGGGAGGGGCTTACCCCCCCTCCCTACTCTACTG
>CAYPWB010000756.1:0-2307 GCA_964414315.1 uncultured Planctomycetaceae bacterium
ACGGGAGCACCATCCTGGATGCCGCCCTACACGCCCGCGACGCCGCCGGGAATCGGCTCGAGGGCGCCGTACGCCTCCAACCGGCGGAATCGCGTGACGAAAAGGAAAGGGTCGAGCAGCGACTGACGTTTACCCCAGCCGTGGAAAATGAGGCGGCGACGCTCGTTCTCACCGGCACGGTTGCCGGCAGCGAGGAGGCGTTCCCCGCCGAAACCGCCGGCGAAGCGCAGAAGCGGTTCCCGTTGGTGCGCAATAGCGTAGGGCTCAGCCGCAATCGGCGGAACAACGCCGTATACGACCGCCGATGGGACTGGGTTCTGATCGGCCCGGCCGACGGCACCGTTCGCATCCAGCCGGCGACCGACGCAGGGCCGGAGCGAACCTTCGCCGTCGAAACGGCGGGCAACGGGATTGAACTGGTCTTCCGCCCCCGGTTCTATCAGAAGTATCACGACCTGCCGTACTATGAACCGTGGACCTACCGAATCTGGGACGGTTCCGTTACCGGTTATTGCACGTGGTGGGCCTACCGGCATGGTTTCACCCAGGAAACCGTCGACGAATTCGTTGAACTCTTTGCGGAAAAGAACCTTCCCGACTTCGGTTACGTTTACCTCCAACTGGACGATACCTACCAGACCGGCAACGGAAGCTGCCCTCAGAACTGGCTGACCTGGAATCCGAAGTTCCCCGGGGGGCCGGAATACACCATCGAGAAGATCCGTTCGATCGGGATGAAGCCGGGCGTTTGGGTCCATCGCATTCATCGCCCCAGTGATTCCCACGTGGCCGACATTGCCAATGCGAACCCCGACTGGTTCGTCAAGAAGGCCGACGGGTCGCTTTACATGAACGGCGGATTCTATGTGCTCGACACGACGAACCCAAAGGCCGTCGACGGAATGATTCGCCCACTGTACCGCGGCCTGAAGGAACAGGGCTGGGATTACGTTAAGATCGATGGGGCGGGCGACCTGCTATACAACTACATGAACAAAGATTGCGCCGCGCATTTCGAAAAGGTCGGCTCCACGCCCGACGAAACCTACCGGGTGTGGGACGAGGTGGCTCGGGAGGAACTCGGACCGGACGTCTACATTCTCACCTGCTGGGGCGTGTTTCCGGCGAAACGGTCCGTCGGACGTGTGGACGGCGCCCGCCTGAGCAACGACGGATTCCAGCCACGCACGCTGGCCGACTTCAACTACCTGGAGGGCGTAGTCTGGCGCGGCGATCCCGACCATTGCGACGTCATGGGCACGTGGCTGATGGACCAGGACGCCATGATGCCGGTCTTCGGCCGCGACGAACCGGTGCCGGCGCGGACGATCGTGCGGCCGGCCGTTTGCGCCATCGCAGGAGGCGTGCTGATGCTCAGCGACAAGGCCGAGGTCTACCGGGACGATCAGAACATCGAAGGTATGAAACGCAGCGCACCGGTCCTGGCGACCGTGCCCGGCCAACTCTACAACTGCGGCCGCCGAGCGGTTCCCTGGTGGCTTCAGGAGATCGACCGGCCGTTCGAACACTGGTCGGTGCTGGCACGATTCCAATGGGGACAGAAGCGGGAAGCCGAGTGGGTCTTCGATTTCCACGGGGTGCCGCAGGAAGAGATTGCGTTCGCCGACCTGGGCCTCTCCGCGAACCGCGAGTACCTCGTCTTCGAGTTCTGGACGCAAAGGTTTCTCGGCAGGACGAAAGGCTCGTTCCTCGCGCCGGCGATGGATGAGAACACCGGAATGCAGGTGTTTGCCATCCGCGACGCCCGGGAGCATCCGTGCATCCTCTCCACGACGCGGCACCTTTCCCAGGGGGGCGTCAGCCTGCTCGACGTACGCTGGAACGCCGCCGCCGGAACACTTTCCGGAAAGAGCGCCGTGGTCGTCGGCGACCCGTACGTTCTGACGGTGTACCTACCGGAAGGTTACCGGCTGGAAGGGGCGGAAGTTGCGGGCGAAGATGTCGAAATCGTCGGCGGGAAAGAGACCGCGGCCGTTCGCATCACCCCCTCGACCACGAGGACGGTGGAGTGGAATATGGCCTTCGTGCGTTAGCACGGGCCGGGCGAGAAAAGGTGGCCGTACATGGACTTCTATCCGACGGTCCTCGACCTGCTGGGCGTCGAGACGGCGCGGCGGAGGCCGGGCCCGTCGACGGCATCAGTCTGCTGCCGCTGATCGACCGCAAGATGGACCGGCGGCCCAAGCCTATTCCGCTTGTTTCCGGCAGGCAGTTGCGGCTTGTCGACAACGACTTCATTCTGCAGAAGGGGCGGCTATTCCGCTTCGACGAAAGCGAGGAGAAGGA
>CAYPWB010000757.1:0-2306 GCA_964414315.1 uncultured Planctomycetaceae bacterium
GGCAGGCAGTATTCCGTCGCATATCCGGTCCGTAATCGCCGAAGCCGCCTACGAGGGCTACGTTTCCTCCCACCAGTGTCGGAGCAAATCCCGGCTCGACAGCAGGTGCTTCTTTTCATCCGAAAACACCTCCAAGGTGATAGTTCCGTCGTATCCACTTGCCTTGAACTTCTTGATGCGGGACGGCCAGTCGGTGGGGTTCCGGACGACGGCTCCTAACGGCAAATGCTGGTCGGAAGTGCCGTCGTTGTCGGAAAGGTGAACGTGCATGAGCTTGGCTCCCATGCCGTCCACGTACTCGTCGAACCGGTCGTAATCGCGTTCCAGCTTGGCATGGCCGCTATCGAGATGGAAGCGGAGCAGGGGAACTTCTTCCAGGCACTTGTGGATGATCTCCAGTTGGTTACGCCCAGCACACGGGACGTGTTCCAGCACGATGGTCATGCCGAGCTTCGCCGCCTCATCGCAGAGCGGGCCGAGGACTTCCACATGCCACTGGACGGTCTGCTCGTCGCTGAAAAACTTCGGCGGCTTGTCGAAGTGGACGTTCATCACGGTCGCCCCAATCTGAGTTGCCGCCCCCAACGCTCTCCTAAACTCCTCCAGGCACGTTTGCCGTATGCTGGCGAATGGCGAGGCCAGAGGCAAGTAGTAGGCCGTGTGGGCCACGACCCCGAGATTGTGTTCGTTCAATGCCCTGCGAACGGCATCCACGTCGACCTGCTGGGGATCGGCCGATGGCGGCTCCAGGGTGAAATCGACGAAGTCGAAGCCGTTGCGGCCGATCCACTCGATTTCCGCCAAAGGGTCGCGGGCCGGGTGGTTCATCGCTCCGATTTGCATAGCGGTGCTCTTGGGATTGTGGCGTTGATCTCGTAAACCAGGCTTCATGGCTCGGCCTCCCCGTTCGTCAGAAGTTCCAGAACCAGTAGCTGTAGTCCTCCACCAACTGCCGGTTCGGGTTACCCTTCTTCACGGACAACTCTCCCAAGGGAAGGGTCATCTTACGTCGACCATGCCGGGCTTCGCACAGGATGCCGTATTGGTCGTCGATCATGGGCTCCTCATTGGGGTATCCCAGACCGATGACCTTCACCTGGATCGTCTTGCTCGAAAACGGGCCGGTTTCCGAGGTGTATTCAGCTTCGAATGGGAATGTCAGGTGTTCCAACAGGTGCTCGTGAAAGGTCTCCAGGGACTTATCGTCCATATCGGGCAGCGGATCGTTGCTGGTCAACCCGAACACCATGCGAACTCGATCGTCTTCGTCTTTTGCAGACAGCGGCCGGGTCTTGATCTTCGTTGGCTGTTCGATGGCAAGCGGGCCGCCGGGATCGGGCTCCAGGTCGTCCCCGGTCAGGGTGTATTCTTCTGGATCCAGCCCTTCGCTCTTGCAACGCTGGAAGAAGACGGGGTGGATGGCGGCCAGGGTTTCGTAGCTCCAGCGAATGCTGAACGTGTCCATTCCCTGGACCCCAATGACAGTTCCGGCCCAACCGCCCAGGGGCATATCCGGGAATCCGACATCGCGGACACCCCGCTTCACGCGGACCTTATCGCCCAAGGAGAACTTGGCCTGGAATTCCTGTTTCATCATGGGGTCCGCCTCTGCCGAGGGTCTCTTCTTACTCGTTCTACGGCGTGACATTCCATACCTCCAGAAAGCGCCATCCCTTGGCCGTCTTCGCCACGATCCCGCTGATATCCCAGCCCACTCGGCACTGTTGGCTCACTTCGTGCGGCACCGGGACTGGACCGATCTTGCGGTCCCCGGAGAGGAGCGCCTCCAGCCACAGCTTCCCCGGTTCGATCCGGCTGATGGTGAAGTGGTCTTCAACCTGCCGGGAGTAGCGAGCCGGGCTATTCTCGTCAATGTAGGCTTCCAGCCAATCGACCACTTCGCTGGCGGCGGGCAAATCGCGGACAGCCTCGCCGGCACGTTCTTCGGCCATCTCAAGCGACTCGGCGTCCTCGACGTAGCCTTTCTCGGCCAGCCACTTCACCAGCTTCTTGGTCACCGTGCCGGCCGCTCTCATCGTGTCCTTGCCGGCCGCCACCTTGCGCGGCATGAAATAACCAAGGAACTCGCCCAGGCCGGCGGTGATCTCCTCCGGCCCGAAGCTGTCGCAGAAAGTACCGCCCTTTGCCGTCCGTCGGTTATACTCCTCCTCGCTCTGCCCCGGCCAGTAGCTTTCCAGGTAGGAACCATATAGGTCGATGATGCTCTTGTATTGCCGGAAGGTCCGGTCACTCAGCCTGGCCTCCTGGTCTGCCAGGAACTCAGCGAATACCTCATCGATCGTCTT
>CAYPWB010000758.1:0-2293 GCA_964414315.1 uncultured Planctomycetaceae bacterium
GAGCCGGTTGCGTTGTTAGCAACTCATTCACTTCAAAGAGGTTGCGAGCACCTTCAAAAACGGCTTCCCCGCGAGGGGGCCTATTTTTGAAGGGTCTTTGCTCGCGAGGGGCCGTTTTTCTTGATTTTTCGACCAGAACCGGGGTTGTGCGGGGATCGGTTGCGTTGTATAATCCGGGTATTCGTGAAGGAAGCCGTACGTCTCGCATATGGACGACCCCGATCATGCAAATCCACGTTAGTAAGCCGCTCTTCGCCTGGGACGAACTCGAAGACAGCCCCACCCTCAAAACGCTCAAGCAGTTCCTCGAAACCCTACCCGACGAGAAGCTCGTCGCCTCCCTGGAAGCCGCACGTGGTAAGGGACGCAACGACGTGCCGGTCCGCGTCGCCTGGGGGATTATCGTCCTGAGCATCGCCCTGCGGCACCCGTCGATCGAGCACTGCCTGGCCGAACTCCGCCGGAACGAATCACTGCGGAGGCTCATCGGCATCCGCTCGGAAGAGGCCGTCCCCAAGAAATGGAACCTCTCCCGATTCCTCGATACCCTGGGCCAGGAGCCGCACTTGTCCTTGCTGCACGAAGTCTTCAACCAAATCGTCCGTAAACTGGCCGAGGCGGTGCCGAGCCTGGGCCAGAACACGGCCGGCGACGCCACTGGACTGAACGCACGGCGAAAGAAGCCGGCGCGGGCCGCCACGGAAAAGACGGAAGGACTTCCTCAGGCCAGCGGCGGCCGCAAGGAATATGTGGACGACGACGGCAACGTCGTCAAGGTTGTCGAGTGGTTCGGCTTCAAGCTGCACCTACTGGCCGACGTGAAGAACGAAGTCGCGTTGGCCTACCGGATCACCGATACGAAGACGGGCGACAACGAAACTCTGCCGCTGTTACTATCAGATGCGCAAGAGAACCTACCGGAGGGCCGTATCCGCACATTGGCCTACGACAAGGCGGCGGATACCAACGAAGTCCACGAAGTTCTTTCGAAAGCAAAAATCAAGGCGTTGATCCACAATCGTTCGCTCTGGAAGGAGACGGATGAATCGGAGCGGATGCTGCCCGGCCACGACGGGAACTCGAACGTCGTTTACGACGAGGCCGGAACGGTCTACTGCTACGACCGCATCAGCGAACCGATGGTACGTCATCAGATGGCGTACATCGGCTATGAACCGGCGCGGGAGACACTGAAATACCGGTGTCCCGCCAGGCATGAAGGCTGGGAATGCCCGATGGCGAAGATATGCAACGCCGGAAAGTCGTACGGGAAAACGGTGCGCGTCGCGCGGGAAAGCGACCTGCGTCGCTTCCCGGCATTGCCGCGAGCGACGAAGAAGTTCGAGCGGCTTTATCGCGGCCGTTCCGCGGTGGAGCGGTTGAACGCGCGATTGAAGGTCTTCTGGGGCGCCGACGACGGAAACGTGACCGGATCGCGCCGCTTCTTCGCGCACTTGGGTGTCGTAATGGTAGTGCATGCGGTCTTCGCCGTGTTGTTGGCGTCCGCGCCGCGCTGGGAGGGAACATTGAGCCAGACGAAGCTCAGTCCGATCGCCGAGGCACTGCACGGTCGACCGAAAGAAAAAAGGGAAGGAGGCCGACGGCGACGCCGTCGGTCGTCGTTTCGACCGAAAGAACGACAAATGACGTTCGAGTTCGCCGAGTAACCGCGGCATCGCCGCGAGACTCGACGAACTGAATGCTTGGGGCCTCGAGGCCGGGCCGTCTTGCGACGGCGTTCGGCCCGTTCTGCGCGACCTCTGCGCCGGCTATCCGCTTCCGGAATCAACTGCGCAACGCCTACCCCCGCTCCCACCCCCCGGTGTCTCGGGGGTTACAACGCAACCGGCTCGGTTGGGCCATGCGTAGTGACTTGCTCTACCACAACACGGGAATCCGAGAAGATCGCGGCACGGCGTACGATCTTAAGAACTTGTCCGCAAATTGGTTGGGCCCCCGGGAATTCGGGAAGTTAATTCAATACGACTCCTAAGTGCGCTCCCCCCTCGCTTTCGTGGCCATTGTGAGCACTGTCTATCCGTGAACCATCGACCTCCGTGTCCCAGTCCCTTAGGAGTCCCCGTTGAAAAACGGGCTTTGCGAGTTTCAAGCCAGGTCGAAATGGACCGCAACTGACTTTTACGGTAGTCTGTTAGGAGTCCGTTGAAATACAGCCTTTGTGGGTTCGTGACAAGAGTGAAATGGAACCGTAGTCCCGCTTTCAACAGGCTGTTAGAATAAAACCGTGCGTCATATTACGAACCGGCCGTTTTTCGAGTCGGCACCAAAACAC
>CAYPWB010000759.1:0-2293 GCA_964414315.1 uncultured Planctomycetaceae bacterium
GGTACTCTTCGTAGCCAGGTGGGCCCCCGACATCCTCCGGCGGGCAGGCCCGCTCGCCCTCCACGCACAAAGGATAGCGGATGCCCTTTTCGGCACAAAGGCATCCCTCGAAGAAGATTTCGTGATCCCAGCCGTCGCCGAAGTCGTACTCGTAGTCGAACCGGAAAGGCTTGCCGTCCTCGGGAACAATTCGGCTGATCCGTGTTTCCAGCGAATCAACAGGTGGCTCTTCATCTTCCCATCCTTCGCACAGCAACTCGGGGTCGCCGTGAACGACGCCGTCGATCTCGAACTGGTGTAGGTGCGAGTTGGTCCAGCCCATGGCGGTCTGGATACGCTCGTGCAGTTTGTCCAGCGTGCAGCCCCTGGTCTGGATTCTCCGCCATACCGGCGGCTGGACCTCCTTCAGGGTAATCTTGAACTGGTACACCCGGTCCTTGGCTTCGAGCGGAAGCTCGCATTGGTTGGCGGCCCTGCCGCCCTGTGTTTTGCATTCGTTGGCCGGGCGTTGACACAATACCATCCCGCCGTCCTAGATCACGCCGGCCCTGCTGCTATTCTTTGCGGGCAGTCCTTCCTCCGGTGAACGAAATGACGAGGAGGACGATGGCACTGGCCAGAACACCGGCCCCGGTGGCGATGATCCCGGCAGGCGATCCGATGAGCGGCTCTTCCCCCGTGGCGGCGACGATAATGCCCCACACCAGAAGGCCAACGCCCGTTCCCATCGCAACCACGGCAAGAACCCGCCAGACAAGAGGCCTCCATGCGCCCCAGATCAGCAGGATCGTCAAAACGCCGGCGACAGTGGCGATGACGGCCAATTTAGGAACATACACTTCCGAGACCTGCGCTAACAACATGGGTAAGCTCCTTTCGGTTTGGGCAAACGGTTCGTGTGTTGCACTCCATGCCTGCGCAGCACGACTCTCGACCCGAAAACGGTCCGTCATTCTCGAAGACGCATCGGCCTGAACAAGAAGGGGTTAGGATCGATCGATCGCCGGACCCGATCTGCCATCCGTTGGAACTGTCGCATCCTTTCTCGGCGGGCGTTCATTGTTTTCTCCCAAACGCCTCCTGCTCAAACGGGTTATCGTAGTACGGCCTTTTGCCTGTCAACCACAGGGCCAATGAGCAGCCGAGATAGGCAGGCCCCATCAGCAGTCCCCACCGCTCAAATTGCCGGACATGGACCAACTCGTGTTCCCTGGAAATGTCCAGGGCGGCGGCGGTCTGGCCGAGAATCGTGTGGCCCAGCGTGAATGCCATCGCACCTTCGCCGAAGAAACACTTCTGCAGAAGCCACTTCACAGCACCGCCGTGGAACTCGATGACCCGACCCTGCACATGAACCGTACCACCAGTGCACAGCCCCAGGGTTCCAAGTGTCAGGCCGAGTAACGAGTACGGTAATGCCCAGAGGATGCCGAGGATGGTCGTTGCAGTTGGCATGGGCGAATCCGCCGAATCATACAATTGCCTAACCTTGAACTTTGCATCGACCAGGTCCGCTGTGCCGGCATGTTCGACGAGGAGACCAGCCTGACGCCCCCCTGCCGACGTGACCGAATACTGCGCCCACGAGGGCTACAACCTGACGAGCGGCTGCCGCACCCAGGCCGGGACGATCCTCGGCATCCCCCGGGCAATCCGGCAAGCCACCTGTGCTTGATAGCCTAACCGAACACCGGAGTGCCGGCAAGCCCCCCGCCATTCGCGAGACGGGATCGGTTTCTGCCGCCGGCATGTCTTTGTCGCGGTCGCTCAATCGGATCACCTCGGACCGGTCGACCGTGACGAGCGGCTTTCTGAACTCACCGGAGTCGTGTCTCGATCTTCGTTTCCGTCTGCAGCGTACGGCTCACCGGACAGCGATTCAGGAACGGCTGGTAGCCATCCTGCGTCTCGAAGCCGCCGAGGTAGGCGTGACTAACGCCGCAAAGGCTCAGCAGCGCCGCACCCACGGCGAGGGTCTGAAAGGGGACATGGACAGATCGAGGTGTAATCATGGCTTTCTCCAAAGTGAATGTGGTTAAACGATTTGACGTTCCGAAAATGCGCATGGTTGGTTCGGATGGATACTTCCCTCGTCGTAAGCGACTCTTGGCACCTCCGAGGGCTTGGCTGTCAATTTCATCAGTTCAACTTGGCAAAATTATAGCGGGAGCTGTCCGTGGGGCAAGTTGACCTGGGCGACGCTTGCTTCGACGACGGCTGTCTTGATGATGCTGCCTTAGAGGCTGTCTGAAAACTCCCCTCTCCCTTTGGGAGAGGGGCTGGGGTGAGGGCT
>CAYPWB010000760.1:0-2272 GCA_964414315.1 uncultured Planctomycetaceae bacterium
GGGTTCTGGAAACAGCAGGTCAAACTCCTGACGGAAAAGTGGATTCCCCACTGCATCCGGCAGATGGAAGCGGGCGGGCGAGGCCAGGAGTTGCTCAATCTGGTACATACCGCGAGGGTGCTGCGGGGCGAGCCGGCCGGCAAGTTCACCGGCACCCCGTGGGCCGACGCCTACGTGTACAACACCATTGAGGCGGCCTCCCTGGCGCTGGCGGTCGATCCCGAAGACGACGCCGAACTGGCCGGGGCCCAGACGCTGCTGCGCAAGAAACTGGACGAGTGGATTCCCATCGTGTTGGCCGCACAGACGGACGACGGCTACCTCCATTCGTTCCACACGGTGAAGAAGCTGCCGCGTTACACCAATACCTCGCACCATGAATTCTACGTGCAGGGCTACCTCCTGGAGGCCGGCGTGGCGCACTATCGGGCCACCCAGGGCCGCGACCGCCGGCTGTACGAGGCGGCCAAGAAGTGCGGCGACCACCTTTGCGAGACGTTCGGGCCGCCGCCGAAGAGGAACTGGATTTACGGCCATCCCGGCATGGGCCTGGCACTTTGCCGCCTCAGTCGCCTGGTCAACGAGGTGGAGGGGAACGGCGCCGGAGACAAGTACGCCGCCCTGGCCAAGTTCCTGTTCGACCATCGCCACACCGACCCGAAGCACCGCAACGGTTACCAGCAGTCGCACTTGCCGGTCGTCGAGCAGGACGAGGCGGTCGGCCACGCCGTCCGGGCAACGTATTTCTACGGGGGCATTGCCGACCTGGGCATGACCCACTGCGACGAGGCTTTCGTCGCCGCGGCCGACAAGCTGTGGCACAGCGCCGTGCACCGCAAGATGTACATTACCGGCGGCGTCGGCTCGACGCACCGGGGCGAGGCGTTCGAGGCAGACTTCATCCTTCCCAACGAGAGCGCCTACTGCGAGTCGTGCGCCGGTTGCGGCCTGTCGTTCTGGGCCGAGCGCATGCACCGCCTGCACGGCGACGCCGAGTATACCGACGTCCAGGAACGCGTCTTGTACAACAACATCCTGGGGGCTATCGAGCTTTCGGGGGAGAACTTTTTCTACCAGAATCCGCTCGGCTCGGGCCACGCCCGCTATCCCTGGCACGGCTGTCCCTGCTGCGTGGGCAACATTCCGCGCGCCCTGCTGGCCCTCAAGGACCTGATGTACGCCCGCGGCGCAAACGACGACGCCCTTTACGTTCGGCACTTCGTGGCCGGCGAGTGTACCATCGACCATCCGGCCGGTTGCCGGCTGCGGCTGGAGCAGCAAACGGAGTATCCGTGGCAGGGCGAGGTCACTCTCCTGCTGCATCCCGAGCGGGCAGCCGAGTTCACCCTTTGCCTCCGCATTCCCGACCGGGGCGAAAGCGAGTTGTACACACCGAAGCCCGACCGAAAAGATGCCTTCACGATCAAGCTGAACGGCCGGCCGCACGCGGCCGAGCTTTCGCGAGGGTATGCGCGGATTCGGCGCACGTGGATGCCGGGCGACCGCGTGGAACTCTCGCTGCCGATGGACGTGCTGCGCGTCTACGCCGACGAGTGCGTCGAGGCCGACCGCGGCCGGGTGGCGCTCCAGCGCGGGCCGCTGGTCTATAACATCGAAGACGTCGACCACGACGGCCAGGCCCGATCGGTCGTGCTCAAGCCGGAGGAAGGGCTCAAGACCGTGTGGCGGCCTGAGTTGCTCGGCGGTGTCATGACCATCGAGCGGGAGGCAGGCGGCCTGCTGGCCGTGCCCCACTATGTGCGGCTGAACCGCGGCGGCTGGTCGCAGGTGTGGCTTCCCGAGGACCCCGCCCTGGCCGAGCCGTACTACGAGCCCACCCTGGCCAGCACGGCCACCGTCACCACGTCCTACCGCACGCAGGAGAGCCGGTTCGACTTACGGGCCATCCAGGGGCGTACCGAGCCGCCGCAGTCGGATGTGCGGGGAACGCCCTTGTTCCACTGGTGGCCGCGGCTGGGAACCCGCGAGTGGGTCCAATACGAGTTCCGCAAGCCCGCCAAGGTGAGCGCCGTTGAGGTCTACTGGTACGACGACCGGGCCTGGGGCAACTGCCGCGTGCCCGCGTCGTGGCGGGTGCTCTACCGCGACGGCGAACAGTGGAAGCCGGTCGCGGGCGCTTCGGGATACGGGGTGGAACGGGATCGGTTCAACCGGGTCACCTTCGAGCCGGTAACGACCGGCGCGCTGCGGCTGGAAGTGCAGTTCCAGCCGGATCAGGCGGCCGGCATCCTCCAGTGGCGGGTGGAAGAGG
>CAYPWB010000761.1:0-426 GCA_964414315.1 uncultured Planctomycetaceae bacterium
GCCGCGAAAATGGGACCGTCCGCTTTCTTTCCGTCACGGCGACCAGCCCGCCGCGGCGTGCTGCTGCTGGTTATCCTGGCGCTGTTGGCCATGTTCGGCATGGTGGCGGTTACGTTCGTGGTGGTGGCCAGCCAGGCGCGGCTGGCGGCCGAGGCGCACCAGCGGCTCGACGAGGTGACCGCCCCGCCCGACAAACTGCTCAACGCCGGCCTCGTGCAGGTGCTTAGCGGCGACACGAGCCACGGCTCGGCCATCGGCCCGCACAGTTTGCTGGAAGACGTTTATGGAAACGACATAGTGCCCGCTTCGGCCGCCGGTTTTGAGGTTTGGGCCGGCGATGCACGCTACCCCGACCGGCACCTGATTGCCACTGCTACCGCCCTGACCGGTGAAGTTGCCATGCGTCGGATCGGCGCCGTGCTCACC
>CAYPWB010000761.1:436-2271 GCA_964414315.1 uncultured Planctomycetaceae bacterium
CCATGACCGGCGGCCAGGCGGCCGGCTGCAGTACTCGTATCGTCCACTACGATGCCGGCAACAGCCAGTTCGTACTGCTGCCCTTTGCGGAGCAAATCTACGACCAAGGAACCGGAACGGTTCTTATAAACGGCACCCCCATCGGCAGCATCACGGGCAACTACTTTATCAGCGGCGTACCGTTCAGCGGCACGGGGCTCGGGTGGGACGGCAGCCAAATGACCGCCGCCGCCCTCCGGCCCGGCGATCGCAGCTATTGGGATCCGACCTCCACCGCCCAGGCCAACGAAGACTACGACGCGGCCGACTTCCAGAACATGCTCCTGGCCGCCGTGTACACCGACATCAACGGCAATGTAACCCGGGTGATTCCGTCGCTGCATCGGCCGGCCCTGGTAAACTACCATGGCAGCGTTGACCCGAATTGGGTCCTGCGTCCGATGCACTCGGGCTTCACCGGCAGCAATACGGCGTTCAATGCCGAATGGAACGGTGTGCTGGCCGGCAGCAATGACCAGTGGGACGTCGACAACGACGGCGACGGCATTCCCGACAGCATTTGGGTCGACCTGGGCTTCCCGGCCCGCTCCTCGGCCGACGGCCGCATGGTCAAGCCGCTGTTCGCCGTCCTGTGCCTCGACCTGGACGGCCGGCTGAACGTCAACGCCCACGGCTCGCTGGCGCAGGCGAACAGCACGTATTACAGCATGCCGACCACGAGCACGGGCCAGCAGTTCGCCGGCGGGGCGATGGAGCTTCGCGGCCAGGGCTACGGTCCGGCCGAAGTGAACTTGGGCGCCCTGTTCGCCCTGCCGCCCAGCAGTTCCGCCGCCTACCAGGCCCTGCTCACCGGCGCCGGGGGATGGTACGGCCGTTACGGTAACAACACGCTGCCGGGCATCGCGGGCAACGACACGCTCAGCCAGGCGCGCTGGCTCGGCCTGTACGACTACACCAGCGGCTATTGGTCCGGCACAACCGACGCCTACGGCACCCCGCCCGACATGGAAGGCACCATTGCCGTCGGGCTCGACCTGGCCGGCCGGCCGATTTGGGACCCGAGCTTTTGCGGTCAGGAGGGCACCGACAGCCCCTACGAACTCAACCCCACACGCCGCTTGGCGCGCGGCCGCGATACCGGCGGCAACCTGGCCGATACCCCGTTCAGCGCCGCGGAACTCGAACGGGTGCTGCGCGGGTACGATCGCGACGCGGTCAGCCTGCCGCCCCGGCTGCGCGAACTGCTGGCCGCCGGCGGCATCGACCCGAGCTACCGCCGGCACGACGTCACCACCGACAGCGTCGACGTGCCCGTGCCGAGCGTGGCCGGCCGGGTTTCCCAGGGTTCGTCGCGCTTTGTCGATTTCGTGGCCCTGCGCGCCTCCAGTGTGCCGCAGGCGCAATACGAAACGTTGTTCGACCCCGACTTGCTCATCGGCCGGAAGATGAACCTCAACCGGCAGCTTCCGGCGCTGGGCGAGGCGAACTACCTGGAGGACCGCCAGGAGCTGGCCCGGCATCTGTTCTGTTTGGCCATGCTGCTGCGGGCGCCGGGGTACACCTCGCCGTGGCCGAGCGACGCCGACGCCACGGGCAACGAGCAGTACCTGACCACGCGCCGTTTTGCGCAGTGGGCGGTCAACGTGGTCGACTTCCTCGACGCCGACGCGACGATGACCCCCTTCCAGTTCGACCCCGACCCGTTCAAGGCCGCCGGCTGGACCGCGCCGACGGGTCGGCCCACAACGACCGAGAACCTCGTATGGGGCATGGAACGGCCCGACCTGCTACTGACCGAAACCGTCGCCTTCCACGACCGCCGCGTGGCCGATACG
>CAYPWB010000762.1:0-2269 GCA_964414315.1 uncultured Planctomycetaceae bacterium
TAACCGACGAATAGGTTCTTCGTGGCGAAGTTCGGGTCGGTGGTCAAATGGACGCCCAGGCGGCGGAGTCCGGCTTCGTCGCCGGGGGTGGGAATGTGCGTCATGTGAGCGTCGCAGCCGCGCAGGTCCGTGAGCTTCTCGACGCAAAGCTGGGCCGTCGGATTGGCTGTCACGCTGATGCCCAAAGCGATCAGCGTCTCTTCCAGGTCCAGGCTTACCGACTTCTGCCCCAGAATATCCTTCTTCACCTTGGCCACCGCGTCGATGATGCTGGGGGCCAGCAGGTGGATTTCGTCGGGCACGCCGGCCATTTGCTTCACGGCGTTGACCACCAGGCTGGAGGCGGCGTGCATCAGGGGCGAGTTCTTTCCCGTCACCAGCCGCCCATCCTTCAACTCGATCGCTGCTCCGCAGAAGACGCCCTCGTTCCCATTGCCGCGGCGCCGGGCCTGCTCGGCGGCCCGTCGTGCGGGATCGACGACGGATCGGTCTTCGGGCTGAACGTGCAGCACTTCCAGCAATCGCTGGATGCGCTGCACCGTCCGCTCTTCCACCAGGCCCATGGCGTACTCGGAGGCCGAGCGAAAATAGCGACGGATCACCTCGGCCCGGGCAGCCTGTTGGACCGCCGCATCGCAGACGATGCCCGCCGTGGCCCGGTTGACCCCCATTTCCGTGGGGGAGCGGTAGACGGCTTCGCCGGCGGTAATGCGTTCGAGAATCTTTCGGAGGACCGGGAAGGCCTCGACGTCGCGGTTGTAGCTGATGGCCGTGCGGCCGCAGGCCTCCAGGTGGAAGGGGTCGATCATGTTCACGTCGTTCAGGTCGGCCGTGGCTGCCTCGTACGCCACGTTGACCGGATGGCTCAACGGAAGGTCCCAAATGGGAAACGTCTCGAACTTGGCGAAACCCGAGCGAATGCCGCGCTGATGGTCGTGGTACATCTGGCTCAGGCAGGTGGCCAACTTGCCGCTGCCCGGCCCGGGGCCCGTGACCACCACCAGGGGCTTTCCGGTTTCGATGTGTGGATTCGCGCCGTAGCCCTCGGTGCTGGCAATCCGGTCGACGTCGCCCGGATAGCCCTGGGTGGGCCGGTGCTCGAAGACGGCGATTCCGCGGCGTTGGAGCTTGTTTCGGAATTGCACGGCCGCCGGCTGGCCTTCGAACCGTGTGACGACGACCCCTCGCAGTTCCACCCCCCATTCGCGCAGGTCGTCGATCAGCTTCATGGCGTCGGCGTCGTAGGTGATGCCGAAATCGGCGCGCATCTTCTTCCGTTCGATGGCTCCGGCATGGATGCACAGCAGGATTTCCGCCTTATCGCGGAGCTGGGCGAGCAGTTGCATCTTCACGTTCGGGTCGAAGCCGGGCAGTACGCGCGCCGCGTGGTAGTCGAACAGAAGCTTACCGCCGAACTCCAGGTACAATCGGTTGTGGAACCGACCGACCCGTTCCAGAATGGCCGCCGTTTGCGAGTTCAAATAGGCTGCATTGTCGAATCCCAAGACCTCATCCATGGTTCAGCATTTACCTCCTCGGACACCCTGCCACCCACGCGCTGAGGGTGGCGCCAACGATGCGGCCGTCGGCGGTGCGAAGCAGCAGGAACGGCCGTTCCGCCAAACGACGGATGGTAGCGGGCTTTTCGGTTCTCTGACACCCCTCCCCACGGCGGGATGGACGGGGACCGCTCGTCTTGCCCGGGCCGGCGGCAATCGTTCCACGGGGAACTGTCCCGTTCTCCCCGCTCCGCTCGCAGTCGACCCGTAACCGGTGACTCCGCCCTCTCCGAAAACATGACCTATAGTTGTTAATGGATAGAGTTCTTTTCCGACATCTCGTTTCCTTGCCATTGCGACCCAGGCGTGGCATCCATTCAGGCGACGCGCGCATGACCGCCAGCGTCAACGACCGGCTCGCGAAATCCACAACGGAATGACCGGAGATCGCCGGCCCCTGTTCGGAGTCGGCAGAATGCCATTTTCCCAACGAAAACGAGCTCGGCGCGCCGCGCGAAAAGGGGCGGCCGTGGTCGAGATGGCTTTCGTTGCTCCCCTGCTGTTCGTCTTCGTCCTCGGCCTGATTGAAGTGGGCCGTATCTATTGGGTCCAGAAGACGTTGCGAAATGCATGTCAGGACGGCGTACGTTACGGCGCGATCCGCGGGGTCGAGGTCGACGACGTGATCGGCCTCGTGCGGGAGCGCCTCATGGGCTCCGTCGATCCGGACCTTTGCACGATCATCGTTCGCGATGCGTCCATCTACGACA
>CAYPWB010000763.1:0-2261 GCA_964414315.1 uncultured Planctomycetaceae bacterium
CGGCGTTCAGGTCGTCGACGTTGCCCTCGGCATCCGTGCTGACGACCCCGTCGCCAATCGACCGTAGCGTGGCGGCCAAATGCTCCTCGCTGCGGCGCAGCTCCTCTTCAGCCAGTTTCTGGTCGGTGATGTCCTGGTTGACACCGAGTAGTTTTTGCGGACGTCCTTGCGCGTCGCGATGCAGACGCATAAGCACGCGCACCCAGCGAACCTCGCCGTCGGCGCAAACGATGCGGGAATCGAACTCCAGGCGATCCTCGCCGGGACCGGCGTGCAGTATTCGTTCGATCGTTTCGGCCACGAGGTGTGCGTCGTCGGGGTGGACCCATTTCGAGGCGAACTCGGCCACGGGCATCACATAACCGCCCGCCGCTTCGGCCGTGAGCCGGTGAAGCGTGTAGTACTGGTCGTTGAACGTGAACGCCTTGCGCGCCAAGTCGAGTTTCCAGTGCCCCATGCGGGCAAGCTGAACGGAATCGGCCAGCCGCTGCTCGCTATGGCGCAGTTTTTCCGCGGCCCGTCGGCGCTGGTGATAGTAGCCCAGAATGTCGGCCACGGCGTCGAGCAGCCCCTGTTCCTCGGGCAGGAAGGGGTGCCCTGCGGTATCGTAAACCGCAACGCGGCCGATGGTTCCGTCGTCGGCTCGGATAGCCGCTTCGATGCCGCGCGACAAATCGTCGGGCAATTGGCCGTGTACGCATTGCGACTCGCCGAGGACAACGACCGATGCGGCCGTATCGGGAAACTGCATGGCTTCGGCCAGGGCGTCGGCGACCAGCCGGCAGGTCTGCCCGACCGACGGGTTGTCTTGCAGGCCGGCCTGAACTTGCTGGATGCAGCGGAGTTCCTTGATGCGCTCGCCCAGGGCCCAGAACGCCGCGGCAAGCTGCCGCTCGGCCTTGCCGGCCACCGACCAGAGCAGAACGAGGACGGCGAGGGTCATGAGCGTGGCCAGCGCTAGCGTCTTGAGCGATTCGAGCCACGCTGCGTTTGCCTCGGCCGTCACGTCGCGCATTACGATCAGCCGCGCCGCCTCCTTGCCCGCGGCGTCGGATAGCGGAACGGAAGCACACGCAAACCGCCGCCCCCCTTCGTAGGCGTCGAAGGTCGCGGCTTCGGGCCGCGGGTTGCGGTCGGTGTTGAGCCGGCTCGCCACGTCGGCCGGTAATCGGCGCACCGTCTGCTGTGCCGTGACAAAGCTCGGGTACTCGTCCCATCGGCCCGTGAAGCCGAACATTTTCCGCCCGGCCTCGAACTTCTCCTGCGAGGTGCAATCCTTGCGGATGAACGTCGCCACTTCCGCGTCCAGGCTTTCGGCCAATGCGGCGGCGAGATGCTCGACCTCCGTGCCCAACTCCAGGTAGCCGAGCAGTTGCCCGTCCTGGTTCCACGGCCTCACGTAACGAAGCGTGAAGGTACCCAGCGGCCCCAGTTCGACACCCCAGGCGTCCTCGCCCGTCCGTTCAGCCTCCAGGCAGGTGAACCGCTCGATGCGGTCGCCGTGCCGCGGCGGACAGTGGGCACGCAAGATGCAAGTTCGATCCGGCGCGATGAAGTAGAAATGGGTGATTCCGTATTCGCGCCGCAATCGATCGGCCACCGGCTCCGCCAGGACCGTGAGCGACGGCGGCAGCAATCGATTGCGCCACGCCTGAATCATCGCCGGGTCGCGGGCGATGTGGTCGATGTGCGCCCGGAGCAGTTCAGCCTGCTGCCCGAGATGTTGCTGCCATTCGACCTGCGTCTGTTGCGCCAGTCGGGTTACGGCCCTCCGGCACTCGGCCTCGAACTGGCGATGTTCGTGCAGCCCGAAGAGCACCAAACCAATCGTCGCCGCAACCGCGGTAGGCACGACCATCCAGGCTCGCAGCCTCAGCGTTCCCGACTGCGGTCCGGTCATGGCTCGACCATCCTCCGACGTCGCCCTTTGAGGACGCCGAAACCCCGTCCACGGCCAGGCGGCCGGAACCGACTTTCTGCCCTTCTTGCGCCCTGCCACGCGTGTTCCTCTGCTATTCCGCTTACGCTATTGCCCGCGGGGAGACTACCGGCAACGTCGGCCAACTCGACGACCCTGCCGCCCCGTTGTTCCCTCAAGGCTAGGTCATAATCCGGCGCCGCGCAGACCTCGTGCGCAGAGCGCAAACCCGAGTGTTGCGAACCAACCAGCGCACGGGGGGCGTGATCCCCCTGTTGGCAGTAACCATCGTGGAGGTGCGGCCAGAATCGGGCTCTTCCGCTTGCAGGTGCAACTCAGTTGG
>CAYPWB010000764.1:0-2257 GCA_964414315.1 uncultured Planctomycetaceae bacterium
GGATCGTATGGATTTCGCCCTGCGGGTCCAAATACTCGGCAACCACCCGCGGGCCGCTACGAATCGCCTCTTCCAGTCGCTCCAAGAGCGTCTGAAATGGCACCATGGCGTATTCTTCGCCCGTAAGTACCAGCAGAGGATCGACGTATTCCTGGCCACTCCGAACGGTGCCCTTTTCGGCCTCGTCGGTGATGAAGACCACGGCACGGTGGTACTCGGCTTCCCCATCCTTGCTGGTCCACACGGGCGGTGGCAAGAAGTCAGCGTACGGATCGCCCTTTTCGTAGCCGCAGCCGGGTGTCGGGCTGCCAACATGCGCGGGAACAGCCTGGGCCGTCACCGTCACCCACCGTGGTGCCGTCCAGGACGACGCGGGGTCTTGCACCTGGATGCTCCAAAGCGTGGCGTAGATGCTCATGGTCCTGCACTCCTCGATGAAAGCCCATTCCCTGCACCGCTCACAGGGCGGCGGGGCCGCCAGCCAATGCGAGCTTCCGCTCGAAGCCAAAGCCACGACTGTGTGAAAAGGTTCACGATCTTGCATATTAGTGGTACAGGGCGGCAGGGCCGCCAACCAATGCGAGCTTCCGCTCGAAGCCAAGGCCACGATTGTGTGAAAAAGTTCACGATGTTTGGGGTTCGTAGTCCAGAAACGTTGCCGCCGTTGAATCGCTCGAACAAGGGCCACGCATCGGAGTGTTCCGGGGTTCAGGGGAGTTCGAGGTTCCCGTCTCCCATCTTCCCAGCATAGCGGCCTTGCCCGTGCCCGCCAAGCGAGCGGCACGGCCTGTCCCCGCGGCCGTCCTTGCCGGCGGTGCCCCAAGACCTTGGGGATCTTGGCTCGCCCAGCAGTCACTGGGCGACGTCTGTCCACTTTGCCTTGCGCGCGACGGCCACCAATCGCTGGGCATTGGGACCATAGACCTCGCCGTCCAGGGTCCCATACAACTTCACGTCGGTGAAGCCCGCCTGCTCCAGCCGCTCGCGCAGCTCCTGCCCCGAATAGATCGTGTGCTGGAACCGGAACGTCTTGGCGCGGCCCCGGCGGATCAGGATCCACTCGTTGCGAATGCGAGTCCAGTCGTCGCAGATCTCGTGGCACAGAACCGCCCTCGTCCCGTCGGGCAGCACGTCGGAGGTGGCCGGCTGATAAATCCTGGCCAGCCGCTCCTTGCCCATCATCTCCATGAGGCAGACTCCTCCGGGCCGGAGGCTGGCATGGATGTTCCGGAGCACCTGCCGGTCCTCGTGTTGGTCCTCGAAGTAGCCGAACGACGTGAACATGTTCACGACGAGGTCGAACGCTTCGGGCCGGACGAAGTCGCGCATGTCGGCCTCGACCCATTCGACCTCAACCCGGGCCTCCCTCGCCCTCGCGCGGGCCTTGTCCAGCAGGAATCGCGTCCGGTCGACGCCCGTCACGCGGAACCCGGCCTCGGCCAGCGCGATCGAGCACCTCCCGGGCCCACAGCACAAATCCAGCGCATTCTTGCCGCCGGGCTTCGCCAGCGCGAGCGCCTGCTCGACCTGTTCCGGCGCCGCGGCAAACCGCTCTTCCGGAAACAGCAGCGGATAAGTCTCCCGCCAGAACGCATCATTGTCGAACCACTCTCTCTTCCGTCGGGGGCTCATCGGATCTTTCTCTCGGAGCGTCAAAATGGAATCGGAAGGTGGAGGAAAGTTCCCATCCCTCCGCGTCATGTGGATCGGCCACGAGAATCAGTTCAAACTCAGTCGGCTCGCGACCGGCGACTGCAAGATCCACCGCAGGAATTCCGCCTTGGGCTGCACCCGCTCTCTGCGATTGTAGTTCATCCTCGCCGCCAGGCCCAGTTCGGTACCAGGTCCAGCCGCCGCCAGGTCCAGCCGCCGCCAGATCCAGCCGCCCGGGCTTCCCACGGTGGCTGCCGGTGAACGGCTCCTCGCGCAGGAACTCCTCCCGGGCGAAGTCCATCGGCTCGGCCTCGTCGGGGCAGAACCGTTCGGTGAACACGCGGAAGAGGGCCTTGTGGAACGCAACCGTTCGCTGCTTGGAAGCGCGGGGCAAACGGAGCAGGTCCGAGTTGCCGGAACGACCCGAACGGCGCTTCGCACAAATCGGACCGTCCCGTTTTCCCGAAGTGTCCTGTTTGCTGGATCGAGGGGGACCGTCCCCTGGGAACGGTTATCGCGAAGCACGTGAAGCAAGTAAGAACGACCTAATGGGCAAGTGTCAATACATTTTGAACAGTGATTGCTTTGAAAATGGCAAGTGTCA
>CAYPWB010000765.1:0-2254 GCA_964414315.1 uncultured Planctomycetaceae bacterium
ATCCGGCCGCCGCGTCATCGTCGCCCGCTTCCTGTCGAGCCCAATCGCCTCATCCAGCATCCGCATCAGCGGGCTGGCCACCGGCAGGCCGTACAAGACGATGCGTTCGGCCGTGCCGGTCATGCCCGGCCAGCGGTCGACCTCACCGCTGAGGATCTGCCGCACGTCGTCCAACGCCAGTTCGTTGAACGGGTTGTGCGGATGCACCACCACGCCCACCGCGCGGCTTCCCAGCACGGTCTCCGCCCCGCCTGCTTCCGCCAACCGGTCCCATACCAGCTCATCGAGCCGACCATCCATCACCAGCAGTTCCGCCGTCCCCGTTTCCAGCCGCTCGGTCGCCCGCTCCACGCTCCCGCCTGCCGTGTCCAGCGTCACCTTAATCGGCTCGTGCGCCCGGGCGAACTCGTACGACGGCGCGTTGAGCGCCTCGCCCACCCCGGCCAGGTCGCATACGGCCACCGGCCGGCCCTTGCCGGCCTTGGCGTCGATCACGCGGGTTTCGGCCAGGAACGCCTGGCGGTCGTGCTCGGGGTACAGGAACCAGGTGCCCAGCGCCCGGGCGCCGCGCGGCCCGAGAGCGAAATCCACGTACGCCTCGGCATCCGGCCGCGGGTTCGGCGGCAGGTACAGCCACAGGTCCTCGACCAGCGGGTATCGGCCGGCGAACACGTGCTCGGCCGTCGGCGGAATGAACTCGCCCGCCGCGCCGGCGCGCAGCGGCACTACCTTCACCCGGTCGATCGCGTCGCGCCGGTGCAGGAAGAAGCCGATAGCGTTGCGGTCGGCGGCCACGTGCGCGATGACCGCCGCGTCGTCGCGCAGCCGAGCGAGGCGCCGCGTGAAGGGCCGGCCGTCCATCACCAGCCGGGCGAGCATCTCGCGGCTCTTGCTCGTGGCCGCCTCGCCCACCAGCACGATCCGGCCGCGCTCGCGCCGCAGGTCCCCCCAGTCGGTCGTTTGGCCCGACAGCACGTCGCGAAGCTGCGCCGTACTCAGCCCGGAGAGGGTGTTGGTCGGGTGCACCACCACGCAGGTGACGAACCGCCCGACGGGTTGGCCGGTCGGGTGCGGCTCCTCAGGACCGAAGGCCGCTTCGACGGCCTGCTCGGGCGAGAGGCCCCGTTGCGGCGAAACCATGAGCACGTGCATTTCGCCCGCGGCAAGGTACTCGAAGCCGCGTGCGTTGTCGCGGCCGTGCACGCCCACGCGCACGCCCGACGCCCCGGCGAAGGCCCGACCGACCGATTCGTTCGCCCGCAGGCCCGACCAGCTCCCCGCCACGATCAGTTCGCGCCCCCGCGCCCCGCCCGGCCAGACGGTGCAGGCCAGCAGCAGCGCCCCAGCCAAACACGCCCCTCGCCACCGCCGGGCTTGTCCCGCCGCAATCAGCCGCAACGCGCTAGCGTCCGGTTTCGTCGCGTTCCGTTGGCTACTACTACGTGCAATGGTTCTCATGATTCTTCCCTCCCGCATATTCAACGCCCCTATTTCCCGAACGCCTCACGCCGCAGTGTTGGAGTTCACCCCGCAGTGTTGGAGTTCACGCTTTAGCGTGCCGGACATCGCACCTGCCTGATTCGCACGCTAAAGCGTGAACTCCAACACTCCACTCTCTGTTCCCTCCGTCCCCTCCTGTTCCGTTGCTCCGCTCCGCACGCTGAAGCGTGAACTCCAACACTCCACTCTCCGTTCCCTCCTGTTCAATCCCCTCCCTCCCCGCGCTCAGCGGCCAGTCGGTCCTGGATGGCCCAGAACCGGCGGCAGTGGATGTCCCAGGGAATGTCCCAGGGCGTGTGCGGCGGGGGCAGGTCCTCCAGTTCGTCCGGCTTCATCGACGGGTCGAGGATGTCCGGCTCCAGCGGGTTCGTGCCCCGGTACCACTCGACCAGGTTCGGGAACCCGTCGCCGTCCGGGTCGTCCCACGGGCTGTCGCCGACGTGTGACCGTTCGCCGGGGACTGTCCCGATTTTCGCAGCCCCCGTGGCCGACGGGCCCAATCGCTCAGCCGCCGAAGCCGCGAAAATGGGACTGTCCCCTTCCCGCGCAGGGGTGGAATCTTTCCGCGCCGCCGTCCGGGGACTGTCCCGATTTTCGCGGCCCAACAGCGAACCTGCCCAATCGTTCACCGTCCCCGGCTCGCGAGAATGGGACTGTCCCCCTTGCCTCGACGCGCCCGCTTGCCCGAACCAGTGCTGTTTCCATGCGTCGGGCAGGCCGTCGCCGTCGGTGTCCTCCTCCGGCCGCAGCGCCC
>CAYPWB010000766.1:0-2253 GCA_964414315.1 uncultured Planctomycetaceae bacterium
GGCAAGCGGCCACGGCAAAGCAACTCGGCCTGGAGCCCTCCCTGCGTCCCCGCGGCTGCCCACGAAACAAGCGGGAAAAGGAGAATGATTTCTTCTTCCTCGATCTTCTTCCCCCCGGGGTTTCAAACCGGGGATTTGCGTCGGTTTCTCGCTCACGTCGCGAAACCAGGGGGTTCTACTCTCTCGGGTGGCCTATACTAGAATAGAGGATTGTCTGGTTGCCGGTAGGTTCTGTTTCGCTCAGCGACAGCCTCAGGTGAATCGATGCCAGCAGTGGCCTACTTCTGTCCGGAATGTGGCGCCGAGTTGCCCGAGGCGCTGGTGGCCAGCGGTCTAAGCCAAGTGGGATGCCCAGCCTGCAACCGATGGGTGGCGTTGGATACGGTTGCGCCCGCACATGGGCCGGCGACCTACCACGGTATGCATAGGGACGAGCAGGACCCGTTCGCCGACGACCCACCGCCGAGCCATCGTATGGAAGGTTGGGTGGAGGGGCGCCGCTTGGTCATCCATATCCGTGCAGGCTCGAACCGCGTCGTACTCGCCTTGCTGGGATGCGTGGTGTGTGTGGCCGGAACTCTGGGTTTCATGACCTATCTGGGTGTGGCCGGCAAGCTTGACGGCGGCGCACTCGACCCGCTCGGCTATGCCGTCTTTGCCGTGCTCTGGGGACTCGTGGCCCGACTTGCCGGTAGTCTGGTTTGCGCCCGGTTCGAAGCCACCAGCGTGCTGGTCGAGCCCGAGCACCTTGTCGTCGAAAAGCGGCTCTTCGGATTCCGGCGTCAGAAGACCTACCGGCTTGGGCTGGCGAGTCGCGCCACGTTTACGCCCATTTGCCGCATCTGGCGCAATACGATCTACGCCATCCGGATTGGAGGCCATGGCAAGCATGCCCGCATTGGCCCATGGCTTTTGGACCGGGAAAAACGGTGGCTTGTCCAGCAGATCAACGGCCACCTTCACGGCGACCGTTCGGAGCCGGAGATCCAGCCGAACGAAACGTTCACAATGAGTTTCATGGACGGTTTCGAGTTTGGCGGCGACTGACACCACTGCCCCAAACGTTTCTTTTCCACAGCCGTAGGGAAGGCGGGGCTGCGCCCTGCTTGGAAGAGGAATGCGGGGACCCTGCCCTGCGATTACCACTACTCGGGTTCACCAAAGTCCTTCTCAGATTCCGCGATCGCCGGAGGCGGCAGGTCGTTGCATCCCCATTGCAATTGGTACACGCCGCATTGGACCCAGCGCCGAAAGCTCGACGCCTCCCCGTCGTACGGACATCGTGCCAGCTTGTGCTTTACGGGATTGTAGTGGATGTAGTCGAAGGGTCGATCGAAGTCGTTTTCATTGGAAGGGCCACGATTGTTGACACTCGCGAAAGGCCACGCCCAGCAGCGGGCGATTCGCCGGTCGGTGAAAATGCGCCCGCTGTCGGTGTGTGACGACCGTGAAGAAATACGTTCCTTCCGGCACGTAGGCTCTGCGCTAGTTGGGCATCGGCTTAGCGTAGCACATCAGGAAGGCAGGGACGACCCTGCCTTACTGGAAACGAAATACCGCTTCTGTTAGAATGGACCGCAGATCGACGGTAAGAGGTAGGGCAGGCTTTCGCCTGCCTTCCTCGGAACGGACGAGTGAATGGAGGACGGCAGGGAGGACCCTGCCTTACACGCTAAGCGAACTCATACGAGGGCTGCCATCCCCGGCGTGCCTTCCTGCCATCCACTTCGTGCCCTTCGTGATGCCACTGATTGTATTAATCCACAATTCGGACTCCCCGCTCGTGCCTCGCAACTCTTCGAGGGAGGATGAAGAAGGAAGGCAGGCAGGACCTTGCCCTACGACTCTTTACACCAGGAGAACCGTAATGAAGACATGTTGCCTAACGCTTGTAATCACCGTCCTGACAACCCTGGCCGCGGCAAACGCCGTTGCGGAGCCGTTGAAGGTCTATATCATGACCGGCCAGTCGAACATGCAGGGAAAGGCCCAGCCTAGCACCTTGCCGGCGATGGCCGCGGACCCGAACACCAAAGCGCTGCATGACAAGATCGTTGGCGCGGATGGCGAGCCGCGGGTGTACGAGAACGTGCATGTCGCCGCTCTGAGTTCACGCCGGGGGCAGGAAACAACCAAGAATGGGCCGTTGACCGTCGGCTACGGCGGCAGTGCGGGAGAAGGGGAAACGACATTCGGGCCGGAGCTGGCCTTTGGCGTCACCCTTCAAGAACACCTGAATGAGCCGATCCTGAT
>CAYPWB010000767.1:0-2246 GCA_964414315.1 uncultured Planctomycetaceae bacterium
CCTCTCCCTCCGGGAGAGGGGAGTTTTCAGACAGCTTCTCAGGTTCCGGCAGTCTTTTGAAAAGGCTCGGATCCACGTCCCCTCTCCCTCCGGGAGAGGGGAGTTTTCAGACAGCTTCTCAGGTTCCGGCAGTCTGTGGTCGGCAGCCTAGGTTTTCCTCAGTTCTCGCTTCAGTTTCCGAATCTTGACCCATTGCCAGACCACCAAGCCCATTAACGTCAGAGTGAACACCGGCCAAATCACGCAGAAGAACCAGACGTTGATCTCGTTGTAACTCACGCCGAGCAAGTCGGCCAGCCAAAGGAGAAGCCGGACGCACAGATCAAACACGCTGTCGATGGTCGTGTTGCCGGATCGGATCGGTGGGCCGGTCATCTAGCAGTTCCTTCGCTGAGGTTCTTGACGGCGGCGCTGTGGTTTGGGGCCCCCGGAGGTCGTTCCGGCTTCGGCCGGTCCCCGACCGATTTACGACGCCCAGTCCATTTCCAGTTTCCGCCGGCGGATGGCACAATCGCGCAGTTACAGGTTGATGAGCGTCTGGTAGGGAATGCCGGTCTCTTCCGACATCGCCCGGAAGTAGTCGATCACGTCGACGCCCAAGCGGATCGTGACCGGCTTCTTCAGTTTGCCCACGTACGGATTGGGTTTCGACTGCGAAAAATCGTAGTGTGCTCTCATGGGAACTGACCGTACGGCTTGTGCATAGCGATCTCTGCCCGTAGGCATTACCCCTCCAGCGTCCACGGCTTGCGGTATTCGTAGTGGAGCATGTCGTTGGCCTCGGGGTGATTGGTAATGCGTTCTTTCTCGGCGTCCCAATCGAGTCGCGCGCGGGTGGCAAGCGAAATGTTCGCCAGCAAGCTGAAGGTCGTGGAGCGGTGGCCGATCTCGACGTCGCAGTTGGGCCGCCGGCGCGACCGGACGCAGTCGAGGAACTCCCGCGCGTGCTGCCAAGTGAGGCTCGCGTTCGCGTCGGCCGACTCGACCTCGACCGGCTCCATGCGCGGCTCGCGGTCCTGGAACTGGCCGCCGCGCTCGGGCACGATTTCGAACTTCCGGCTGTCGATGTACGCAGTGCCCAGCGTTCCGCGCAGCTCGACCTCGCCGTAGCGAATGGCCGGGTTGCCCGAGGCCTCGTACATGCCGAACATGGCCAGCCGGCCGGAGGCGAACTCGAAGACGCTCTCCTGGGTGTCGGGGATGGTGCGGTCGTCGTCCACCGCGAACCGCCCACCCATCGACACCACCGAACTGGGCGCCAGCTCGCCGGTAAGCCAGCGGATGGCGTCGAGCCGGTGCACGCCCCAGTTGGCCATTTGCGACGAGTACAGGTTCCACCAGCGGAACTTGTACGGGGCGATGTTGTCCTGGTACGGCCGGGCCGGGCGCGGGCCGAGCCACATGTCCCAGTCGAGGTCGGGCGGCGGCGCGGTGACCGGTTTCTGCCCGATCCCGTCGGGATACATGTTGCTCAACCGGTACGCGCGGCTGACAGTTACCTTGCCTAGCTTGCCGTCGGCAATCCACTCGGCCAGTTGGGCGTGCAGCTTCGAGGAGCGGCGGTGGATACCCACCTGCACAATGCGGTCGTTCCGCCGCGCCGCTTCGACCATGCGGCGGCCTTCGTGGATGGTGATCGAAAGGGGCTTCTCCACGTACACGTCCTTGCCCGCGTTGCAGGCGCGGATCGTCTGGATGGCGTGCCAGTGGTCGGGCGTGGCGATGACCACCGCGTCGAGATCGTTGCGATCGATCACTCTGCGGAAATCGGCCACGCGGTCGACCGGTGCGTCGACCATCGCGGCGGCCTTGGCCAGCAGCGGCTGGGAAACGTCGCTGAGGGCGACAATCTGCGCGTCGTCGTGCTTCAGGAACGCGGCCATGAGCTGCGTGCCACGGTTACCGACCCCGATGAACCCGAGGCGAATCCGATCGTTGGCGCCCAGCACCCGGCGGGCGCCGGCGGCCGTCAGGCCCAACGTGGCCGCGGCCGTGGCTTTGGTGAACGTGCGGCGGTTGATCTTCTCGGTCATGACGGGGGCTCCGGGTGAGGTGGAAGGGGCGACGAAAACGGAATACGGGAAAATACAAGGCAGGACCGATTTGCCGGAACGGGCAATAGGGTGCTACGCACAAATCGGGCCGGTCCCGTTTTCCCCGCAGTTTTCTTCCCGGCGTTCCCAGGGGACAGCCCCTGGGAACAGTTCCGGGTCGGTCCGTCCATGATTCTGCCGCAGAAGCCGGCC